>JALFUQ010000085.1 GCA_022784505.1 Bacillota bacterium | reverse complement strand
GCCGCCGCACCCGCAGCGGAGGAGAAGATAGACTTCTCCAAGGTCGAGATAGAGCCGCTCTTTGCCGATTTTGTCGACTTTGAGACCTTCTCCAAGTCCGATTTCCGTGCCGTAAAGGTCAAGGAATGCGAAGCTGTGAAGAAGTCCAAAAAGCTCTTAAAGTTCGTTTTGGACGACGGAACCGGCACAGATAGGGTCATTTTGAGTGGTATTCACGAGTATTATGAGCCGGAAGAACTGGTTGGTAAGACCTGCATTGCAATCACCAATCTGCCTCCGAGAGCGATGATGGGTATCGACTCCTGTGGTATGTTGATCTCTGCCGTGCATCACGAGGAAGGCTCAGAAAAGCTCCATTTGCTGATGGTCGACCCCCACATCCCCGCCGGCGCAAAGCTCTATTAAGATGATGTAAAGATGTACAGTTTACCAAATAGACGGGACGTACTTCATTTGATAAAAAACTGAAAAAACAGCGATTTACATCAAACTTACATCATAGGGAATGGGTGAAATGGGAAAATCATATAAACGCTCATCGTTCTTAGTAAATCCGAATCTCTTGTGGGTTGTATTGATTTATCTAATCCTTGTTACGGCTGTATATTATTATGTATTATCTGATGATTTAGAGACCTTGCTTGCGTTAGATGATGTGAGGTTAATAGTTGAGTCAGAGAATTTTGGCGTAATTGCAGTAATGGCTGCAATATACATAATAAACCTTTTGATAATCTACTGGTGTTCGGAACAGTATTTCGGTTTGCTGAGCATTAAAACTGATTGCATTATTCTCCATAGACCGCTTAAGTTCTCAAAGCGAATTCGTTTCGACGAGATTCAGTCAATAGGTGTTGACATTGGCACAACTGGAGCCTTTTGGATATACATAAGTAGCCGAAATATTCCATTCAAGTATCACAACAAAATTAATCGATTGACACCCAAAAGAGGAGATATCGTTTTTGCATACTCAGATAGGGCATATGATTCATTATGTGCGTATCTGCCGAAAGACCTTAGGAAAAAGCTGGCTGCAAGTAGATCGATTTTCAGACTGTATGAATAAAACGAAAAATCATACGCTGGTGTGCCTCATGAAAAACTTGTTGAGCGGATAGGCGTTTGCCTATCTGCTCTTTTTAAATGTTGACGAAATCGGGGGATAATGGTAGGATAAAAGCATAATTTAATCACTTCCTGTGAGTTGGACATGGCAGGGTAGGCAGCTTGTAAAGGCTGAAAAGGATAAAAAACTTTCCTTCACCTACGACTCTGAAGGCATCCGCACGAGTGGAGCAATTTGGCGTGAACTATTGGATGTTTCGACCAAAGTATACAATTTTGAGGTTGAGGATTTCCATACTTACTATGTTACAAGTTTAAGCATATTGGTACATAATAGCTGCCCACAAACTGTCAAAGAGTTTTTAAGCAGTCAAAAAAACGCAAGACAAGTCCTTTCTTTCCTAAAAGACAGGGGATTTAAAGTGGTCAGTCAAAATGGAAGTCATATAAAATTGGTTAAAGGCGGAAAAAGTGTCATCGTCCCTAATCACGGAGGAAAGGATATCGCCATAGGTACATTAAGATCAATTTTGAAACAAGCCGGTTTGTTATAGAGGTGTTAAATGAAGATTTCATATTATGCTGTTTTTCAATATGACAGTGACGGGATTTGCATTTCGTTTCCCGATGTACCCCCTGCATTAACCTGTGCCGACAATGAAACGGACGGGGTGAGGTATGCAAAAGAAGTGTTAGAACTAGCTTTACATGGAATGTCGATAGATGAAATTCCACAGCCATCAGCTGCTAATCAGATCGCTATAACTGAAAATCAGAAATTGTTTGGTATAACAGTAGAGTTGACTGTAAAAAATGGAAAACTATTCGGCAAAAACATTATAGATTTTGAATAACACTAATATTCGTAGGGAAACAACAACTTTGGCGTATAATTTCATCAATTATAGGGAGTTTAACAGATAATTGATTTAAAATGCCGATATTAGGTGAGACCAAGCTCCTAGAGCAGATAGGCAAACGCCTATCTGCTCTTTTTAAATGTTGACGAAATCGGGGGATAATGGTAGGATAAAACCATGATTTAATCACTTCCCGTGAGTTGGATACGGCAGGGCAGGCAGCTTGTAACGGCGGAAAAAGACGGAACGACCCTTAGTTACACCTACGATTCCGAGGGCATCCGCACGAGCAAAACCGTAGGCACAAATACGACAAAGTACCTGCTCAACGGTACGCAAATTCTCGCCCAGACGACCAACGGCACGACCCTGAGCTTCTTCTACGACCAGCAGGGCAACCGTGTCGGCATGGCCGACAGCAGCAACCACTTCTACTATTACATCTACAACCTCCAAGGTGATGTAATAGCCCTCGCCGATGCCTCCACCGGCAAGCTGGCAGCTACATATACTTATGACGCTTGGGGTAAATGTACGGTCACCAACGCCACCGGCTTCACCATCGGCACGGATAACCCCTTCCGCTATAGAGGTTATTACTACGACACGGAGACCGACCTCTATTATCTGCAAACACGCTACTACGATCCAGATACTGGCAGGTTTATAAATGAAGATGTTTTTGTAACAACCGACTACATCAATTCACTCGGGTCAAATTTGTTTGCTTACTGTAACAATAATCCGATAAATTCAGTTGATAAATATGGCATGTATACATTTCTTTGCAGGGAAGATGAAAAAACACAAAGGCAACACAAAAGTATAATAAAGACACTGTCAATGTATATGTTGAAGGTGAAGGCGAAAAACAGGATGATCAAGTAAACGCAAAGTTCTATACATCCAGTCAATCAACAAGCGAATACATGAATATTAATGTTGACAAGTCGAAAAACATAAGCTCAGTTTGTGAGATTAATGCAGTAATTGATGTAATTTGTGATAGCGAATACTATGATGAGGATGTATACGGGAGCAGGAGCTTCATGCGTGGGGAATGGATTGCACATAACTTTGCACCAACTGTTGCAAGTTGGGGCGATATCGGATATCGAACTGTGAGATGGCTCTCAAAGTCCGAAAATCCAATTGAAAGTGCTGCTGAACTAGATTTGAGACCTAAAGACAATATGGGCATAACGCATAGAGCAACCTACGAAATACTTGGTATGTTGACATCTTGAACTGGGAGGGGAGAAGTATGTCAAACAGTAAGCATAGTAAATTTTTGAAAATACTGCTTTTTTTAATTATAGGAATAGTTGTGCTTCTTTGCGGATTTAAAATTGCGGCAGTGCTGCACAACGACCCACCGGCAAAGACTGAGACTATTACAGATGAGAAGGAGTACCTTAGCGTAAACCGGTATGTAAAGAATACCATGGAAGCTGATTTAGAAGGCAGTCTCCCAAATCAGATCCCGAAGGAATCAACGGCTGCAAAATACTACTATAACTATGTGTGCGGGCTGCTCGGCGATCCGTCGTATATAATAAGCTTGAAGTGTCAGTTTAATGATGTACAAGATATGTCAGACGAATATCAGCGCCTTGTGCAGTTGAAACCAGAAAGTATAAAGAAAACTTCTAATGAAGAAATTTTCGTTTTTAAGTGCCACCCTGTAGATATAGAGCGTTACTTTGATGACAAAATACTTGATGGCACAATTCTGTGTTTCGAAATTGTTGTGTTTAACGAGGACGAAAAAAGTATCGAGTATCTAACAGCGGAGATTCAAGACAGTTATGGTAAGCCTGATTTAGTTACATCAGTCCTGAATAAGGTGCGTTAATCCGCCCAAGAGCAGATAGGCGTTTGCCTATCTGCTCTTTTCTAACGTCGCAGGCAACAGTTTTAAGACGGCAGCGATTCGAGCTACCAGTACATAAGCTTCAATCCAGACTACTCGGCAGGCTGGCAGTACGCCTCTGGCACGGTGGGTGTAAAAAACCCGGGTGATAAGATTGTGGACTATGTTACCGTCAGTTGCTGCTATTACCAAAACGCCAACGGTGCAAACTTCGACCGTATCAAGGTAAACATTGACGAGACTGGCACGAGCTACACTTACGACGATGACGGCAACCTCATAAGCGCAAAGGACAACGCAGGCCTCATTGCAGTTCTCGTGTTTGTCGCCATCATTGCATGCATGATCAGAAAGACCAACAAGAGCATGACTGCCGAGTATGCGCTGAGCAAGTAATAAATAAAAATCAGGGGCAGTTACTATGGATAACATTCTTGTAATTTTAGTTGTGGCTTTGATCGTTGGCTTGGCTGTGCTGTATATCCACAAGCAAAAGAAACACGGAGTCAAGTGCATCGGCTGCCCTAACGGCTGCTCTTGCCAAAAAAACTGCGGAAGCTTTAAAGATGAGGCATCAAGCGGACGACCCTTGACCGATGTATCAAGTCTGAAGCATCAATCGTAATCAATATTAAAAGTATGAGTGACCCTCTTGGCAGTGGGGTCACTCATACGAAATTCTATTTAAGTCAAAATCTTTATAAAAATGAGAAAGACCATGAAAACTGATTGGGAAGAATTTGGCTTGTTTACAGGCGGCGTACTTTTCGGTACAGCCGGTATCAAGATTCTCACAAGTCGTGACGCAAAAACTCTCTATACTTATGTAATGGCAACTGTTCTCCGCATGAAGGATAGCGTAATGCAGACTGCTACCAATTTTCGGGATGATTGCAGTGATATCCTTGCCGGTGCTAAGTATATCAACGACGCTCGGCATAAGCGTCCGCAGTATGACAAATCTGCTTAAATAACGAAAAAGGGTACGGTTCAAAACCGTACCCTTTTTTGTGATGTATTACGCAGCGTAGCCGTATATCCACGCGTCGGGGAGATAGCGGCAGGTTATGGCGGGGTTGGAGCACTTTGTGACATACTCGCCGTCGTACCACATCACGGCGCTCGTACCGCCGTCCATATTCATGGCCTGGTATGCATCGTAGCGCTGCATTATCTTCGTGCATTCGGGAAGACCGATGCCGAGCGAGCGGCCGACCAGTCGACCCTCTATGACAAGCATGAGCACATCGCCGTCTTTTGACTGACCTACGACGCAGCGAGGTTGGATGGACATGAAGCCCGAGAGCTCGTCAACGAGCGGAACACCGTCAATGATGAGTGCGGGCCTGAACTCAACGGCATCTCTTGTGCCCGGTGTGGTTTCGGTTTTGGAGTCGACTATGTATATCTTGTTGTCGTCGCGCAGCTCAAGGCGCTTGCGGCTGTCGGTAAAGTGCTTGCCGTACTCCACGCCGCTGCACATGGCATAGCCCTTTAGCTTGCCGCCGTTGCCGACACCCTTCCAGTCTGAAAAGCCGCTGCCGTTGATACCGAGAACGCCGTTGTTTCTCGGGACGATGCTTTCAAGCACCTCGCCGATCGAACCGAGATACTGCGCGGGACAGCACCGAAGATCCTTTGCGTCCTTGAGTATCGCAAGAACACCCTGATAGCCCGAGCCCTTGACGCGCACGAGCATGAGCTTATGCTTGCCGCTTATTGCAAGTACCTGATCGCCCTGCTTTGTGGTCAGCGTTGTGCCGTCGTCGTTTATGCCGGCCTCGTTGATGTCAAGATCCAAGAGGCTTGCTCTCTTACTCTCCGGGTGCTCGGCAAGGTAGGCTTCGAGCGCCGATTTGTCAAGCTCGTCGAACATCGCGTAAAAGTCGTTGTTAGCCTTCTCGATGGGATCGTCCTTCCACTTGCTTTCGATGCCGACTTGCTTGTCCTCGGCCTCGTGCATACGGCTCATGACCTCGTCAATGACAGACTGGGGGAAGAACCACTCGGCCAGCCACTGATGCGTCATTGTGGACATTGCAGTTTCGATATACGCATCGCGGAGGTTTTTTATAAACGGAATGTTGGTGTAGACCAAAAAGAAATATGAGCCTACGAGAAATGCTATCACGCAGAAGAATGTAATGAGCCTTTTCTTCAGGCTTCGCTTTTTCTTCTTGACCCCATTTTCTGAAATTGGGGGGGTGATTATATCTTTAAGCTCCGGCTCGCGGCGGCGCTTAGGCTCGGTTTTATCCCTGGCTTGGGGCGTTCTTCTGGATTTTGAGCTTACGAGTTTAATTTCTATTGCCTCCTCTCGGATGAGGTAAATATCATCCTACCACAAAATGAACAGCTTGTCATCAAAAAGCTACAACATATTACAAAAAACTTTCCGTTTAAATATTGACTATGTTTAAATAATGTAGGCAATCGTTTGACAAAGCAGGAGTATGTGATATATTATGAACCTTATGGAAAATATAACTTCGAGAAAAAACAGGATAATATGTCATTTTCGCTCGATCGCAGGCGACAGAGAGTACAGATATTCCTGCGGCGAATATGTCTGCGACGGGTTAAAGACCCTGCGTGAAGCGCTCCATTGCGGTGCGCAGCTGTGCTGCGTACTATGGAAGGAGAAGGCTGAGGAGGTCGAGCTTCCCGAGTCTGTCGTGCAGTACACTGCACCTGCCGAGCTTTTTGAGTATGCATCGCCGTTAAAGTCGAGCGGCGGCCCTGTGTTTACCGTAAAGATGCCAAAGCGTGACGAGAACTTTAAGCTCGAGCGCGCCATCGTATTGGAAAACCTTCAGGATCCGGGCAACGTTGGTACGGTGATAAGAACGGCAAATGCGTTCAATATCGACGCTGTCATCTTGGTCGGTGCATGCGCTGACCTGTATAATCCCAAGACCGTGCGCGCGAGCATGGGCGCAATATTTCGCCAAAGAGTACTCACAATGAGCATAGCCGAGCTTGACGAACTTACGCAAAAGCAGGCGCTGCCGCTTTTCGGCGCGGCACTCAGCGATAAGGCTGCCGACCTGCGCAATGTCGAAATTCATAGAGCCTGCGTTTCGATAGGCAGCGAGGGCAGGGGACTTTCACCGGAGCTTTTGGACGTTTGCGGCGGCGAGATCATAATCCCCATGAACCCCGAATCGGAGTCACTGAATGCTGCGGTCGCAGCGTCGGTCATCATGTGGGAGATGTCAAAATAAAGGAGGCAGCGGCGTGTCAGCTATCGAATACTGGCTTTGGTTGTCGACCTCGGCAAAGCTAAGTCCGAGGGCGAAGGCCGTCCTTCTGAAGCATTACGGCAGCCCCGAGGCAATGTATGAAGCACCTAAGGGCGAGATAACTAGGCTGCTCGGCAGGCGGTCAGAGGGTGCGGAGGACTTGGAAAAGCGCGATCTTTCCTCGGCACTGCGCACTATCGACAAATGCAAAATGCAGAATGTCGAGGTTGTCTCCGTAGAAGACCCTTGCTACCCTGTCAGACTCAAGAATATCTACGCCCCGCCGCCCGTCATCTATGTAAAGGGCAGACTTCCCAAGATAGACGAGGAACCGGCCATAGCCGTCATCGGCACGCGCAACGCAAGCCCGTACGGCATCAAGATGGGGCGCAAGCTCGGCTTTGAGATAGCGAAATGCGGCGGTGTCGTCGTCTCGGGTCTTACCAAGGGTATAGACGCTGCCGGCGCTGAGGGTACACTCATCGCAGAAGGCAAATGCGTCGGAGTTCTCGGCGTTCCGCATGAGCATGCCCATGGCAAAATGGCCGAGGAGCTTGCGGTCCGAGGCGCGCTCGTGAGCGAATATCCGCCCGGTGCTGGAGTGCACCGGCAGTTTTTCCGTGCCAGAAACCGCATCGCAGCGGGACTTTCCGTCGGCGTTGTGGTTGTCGAAGCTCCGTTTAAAAGCGGGACCAGACTTTTTGTCGACGAAGCCGTCGAGCAGGGCAAGGAGATATTTGCCGTTCCCGGCAATGCCGACAGCGAAAACTGCGCAGGAACTAACGCAATGCTCAAGGACGGTGCAAAGCCCGTTACCGAGGGCTGGGACGTGATGTGTGAATTTGCAAAGCTCTATCCCGACAAGATAAAGCGCTCGGACGAGCGGATACCCGGGAGCAGTGTTAAGTCCGAACAAAGCGAGTCTGTCAAAACCGAAAAAACACACAAAGCAACAAAAAAAGTCATTGACAAGCCCGACACCGCGGAATATATTGACTTGAAGACACAGCTCGAGAGCTTAAGCCAGTCGCAGCTGAGCATCGTGTCTGCCATGGACAGGGAGGCGATGCAGGTAGATGAGATCATTGAGCGCACGGGCCTTTCTCCGGCAAAGGTGCTTGCCGATCTTACGCTATTGCAGCTCAAGGGTTGCGTCAGCCAGCAATCGGGTAAACGCTTTACATTGAATATAAAACGAAGTGAGGACAGCTAAATGCCAAGTGCAAAAAAGAATTTGGTAATTGTTGAATCACCTGCAAAGGCGAAGACTATTGAGAAATATCTGGGCGACGACTATAAGGTCGTCGCGTCCATGGGACACCTGCGTGACCTCCCCAAGAGCACGCTTGGTATCGATATAGAGAACGATTTTGAGCCGAAGTACATTCCGGTCAAGGATCACAAGGACGTTATAGACACTCTTAAAAAGCTCAGCAAGAGCGCAAAGACCGTCTATCTCGCGACCGACCCTGACCGTGAGGGTGAGGCTATATCGTGGCATTTAAAGGAACTGCTTGCCCTGCCGGACGATAAGGCAAGGCGAGTGACCTTTAACGAGATAACGAAAAAGGTAGTAACCGAGAGCGTAGGCAATCCTCGCGATATCGACAAGGATCTTGTCGATGCCCAGCAGGCGAGAAGACTTCTTGACCGACTTGTGGGCTACAAGCTCTCTCCGCTGCTTTGGAAAAAGATAAAGCGCGGCCTTTCGGCAGGCCGTGTTCAATCGGTCGCAACGAGAATGGTTGTCGACCGCGAGAAAGAGATAGAAAGCTTCGTGCGCGAGGAGTATTGGCTGCTCGACGCGGTACTAAACTGCGACGAGACCGACGCTGATTTCACCGCGCGCTACTACGGCAAGGACGATAAGAAGCTTGAGCTGCACTCTGAGGACGAGGTCAACGCTGTCATCGCTGAAACGCAGGACGAGCCGTTTGTGATAAAAACAGTCAAGCGCGGCAAAAAGCATCGCAGTCCATCGCCCCCGTTTATAACCTCCACGCTCCAGCAGGAGGCTTCCCGCCGCTTGGGCATGACCCCTAGACGCACCATGTCTATTGCCCAGCAGCTTTACGAAGGCGTTGATATTGCAGGGCAGGGCACGGTAGGCCTTATAACTTACATGCGTACCGACTCTCTGCGCCTTTCCGATGAGGCGCTCATGGCGGCGAAGAATTTCATCATCGAGCGCTATGGCAAGGAGTATTACCACGGCTCGTTCCGTGTTTACAAGACCAAATCCGGCGCACAGGACGCTCACGAGGCTATCCGCCCGACGAATATCGAGCTCACGCCCGAGCGTGTGCGCAAGGATCTGACCCCCGAGCAGTACAGGCTCTACCGCCTTATCTGGGGGCGCTTCACCGCATGCCAGATGGCAAACTCGGTGTACGATAATGTCGTCGTCGATGTTGAGTCAAACGGTCACATTTTCCGCTCGAATTACTCTGAGCTCAAGTTTGCAGGCTACACAGCCGTTTATGAGGAGAGCAAGGACGAGGAGTCTGACGAGCTGCGAAAGAAGCTGCCCGACCTTCAGGCCAGTGAGCGGGTGTATCTTGAAAAGATGCTGCCCGAGCAGCAGTTTACCCAGCCGCCAGCACGTTACACCGAGGCCACTCTCATCCGTGCGATGGAGGAAAAGGGCATCGGCAGACCGTCGACCTATGCGCCGACCATCTCGACGATAACCTCGCACGAGTATGTCGTAAAGGACGGCAAGTATCTAAAGCCCACGAACCTCGGCGTTGTCGTGACTGAGCTCATGATGGAGCGCTTTCCCGACATCGTCGACCTTAAGTTCACAAACCACATGGAGGAAGAACTCGACAGCGTCGAGTCCGGCAAGCTCTATTGGAAAGATCTCCTGCATGAGTTTTACGGCGATTTCTCCGTTGAGCTCGATAACGCCGAAAAGGCGCTCGAGGGCGTGAGGATAAAGGTGCCCGACGAGCTCAGCGACGAATACTGTGATGTCTGCGGCAAGCAGATGGTCGTAAAATCCGGCAAATTCGGCCGCTTCCTTGCATGCCCTGCGTATCCCGAGTGCAGCTTTACAAAGCCGCTCGTCATCGAGATGCCCGGGAAATGCCCCAAGTGCGGCAGCAGGATACTCAAGCGTACCTCCAAAAAAGGCTATACCTTCTATGCCTGCGAGCGCGGCGCTGACTGCGGCTTCATGACATGGTATGTACCAACCAAGGACTACTGCCCGAGCTGCGGCAAGACCCTGTTCAAGCCCAGCGGTAAGGGACAGAAGAAAGCCTTCTGCATCAACGAGGAATGCTCGGAATTCGTCCCCGAAGAAAAACGGGGCTATAAGAAAAAAACGGCGGCAAAGTCTGACGACAAAAAGCCCGCCGCAAAGAAAAAGACCAGTACAAAGAAAGCTAAGGAATAAGCATTTATGAAAAAAGTCACGGTACTCGGCGCCGGACTTGCAGGCTGCGAATGTGCATGGCAGCTAGCAAAGCGGGGCATCGAGGTAAGGCTTTATGAGATGAAGCCGAATAAGATGACCCCGGCGCACACATCGGAATATTTTGCCGAGCTCGTGTGCTCAAACTCCCTGCGCAGCGACGAGCTTACAAATGCCGTCGGCCTTTTAAAGGCGGAGATGCGAAAAATGGGCTCGCTCATAATGGAAAGTGCCGACAGTAACCGTGTCGCCGCCGGAGGTGCGCTTGCCGTTGACCGTGAGGGATTTTCAAGGTATATAACCGATAAGATCAAGTCCTGCCCGAATATTGAGCTTGTATACGAGGAAGCAACAGATTTACCCGAGGGCGAGCTTGTTGTGGCGACCGGTCCTCTCACAAGCGACGCGCTTGCCGAGAAGCTAGAAAAGCTGTGCAACTGTACGGGACTGCACTTTTACGATGCCGTCGCCCCCATCGTTACGCTTGAGAGCGTCGACATGGACAGCGCGTTTTTCGCATCCCGCTACGACAAGGGCACGGCTGATTATGTAAACTGCCCGATGAACGAGGAGGAGTACAAGGCGTTCGTAAAGGAGCTTGCCTCGGCAAAGGAGGCACCCGTCCACGGCTTTGACGACGGCGGAGTGTTTGAAGGCTGCATGCCTGTTGAGGTCATGGCGCGCCGCGGCGAGGAGACGCTGCGCTTCGGCCCTCTGAAGCCCGTCGGCCTGCGTGACCCGAGAACGGGCAAGGATAACTACGCAGTTGTTCAGCTCCGGCGGGATAATGCCGACGGCACGATTTATAACCTTGTCGGCTTCCAGACGCACCTGACTTGGGGCGAGCAAAAACGCGTGTTTTCCATGATACCGGCGCTCAGGAATGCCGAGTTTGTCCGCTACGGTGTCATGCACCGCAATACATATCTTAATTCACCGCATCTGCTCGACCGCTATTACAGGCTAAAGTCAGACCCGCGCATCAGCTTTGCCGGACAGATGACCGGCGTTGAGGGCTATGTTGAGTCTGCTGCCTCCGGCATGCTCGTCGGCATCGAAACTGCCGCAAGGCTTTTGGGGCTTGAGCCGGTGAACTTCCCGCAGGAGACTGCGATCGGCGCGCTGGGACTGTACATTTCCGGCGGCAGCGTCGGCGACTTCCAGCCGATGAATATCAACTTCGGCATCATGACCCCACTCGGCTATCGCGTTAAGGGCAAGAGAAACAAGAATGCGGAGATATCCGCAAGATCGCTTAAAATTATAGATGAACTGATGGATAAGGAGGTCTTCTGCCGTGAAGATAATCGTTGACGCAATGGGCGGCGATAACGCACCGGAAGCCATAGTAAAGGGAGCGGTTCTCGCAAGAGACAGATTGGGCGTTGAGCTTTGCCTCGTAGGCCGCAAGGACGATATAGAAAGATGCCTTGAAGGCGTTGACCGCAATGGCTTGAGCATTGTTGACACGCCCGAGGTCATCACGATGCACGACGACCCCAGTACCGCAGTCCGTCGCAAGAAAAATTCGTCCATGGCAGTTGGACTTACCATGCTCAAAAACGGAGAGGGCGACGCAATGGTCTCGGCAGGCTCAACGGGAGCACTGCTCACCGGTGCAACGCTTATCGTCAAGCGCGTCCACGGTGTTCGCCGTGCGGCAATGGCACCTGTGTTCCCGAGCAACGAAAACGGCCTCATGCTCATTGACTGCGGCGCGAATGCCGAGTGCACACCAGAGTATCTTCTCCAGTTTGGCTACATGGGCAGCTTCTATGCAAAGCGCATCATGAACATCGATAACCCCCGCGTCGGACTTCTCAATATCGGAGTTGAGGAGACCAAGGGCGGCGAGCTCCAGCACGAGACGTACAAGCTTTTGAAGGCCGCAAACGACGCAGGCAGGATAAACTTTGTCGGCAATGTCGAGGCAAGCACTATGCTTTTAGGCGGCGTTGATGTCGTTGTTGCAGATGGCTTTTCGGGCAATATCGCCCTCAAGACCGCCGAGGGCGTTGCAAAGTGGCTGTTTACCGAGATTAAGGGCGTCCTTAAGAAAAGCCCCAAGAACATGCTCGCAGCTGCGATGATCAAGAAGGATATAAAGGGCGTTGCCAAAAGGATGGATCCCAACGAGGTCGGCGGAACTGCGCTTTTGGGCATCTCCAAGCCCGTTATCAAGGCGCACGGCTCGTCCGGCGACGAGGCGTTTTTCGCCGCCATCCGTCAGGCAATGAATTTTGCCGCGTCGGGCATGATAGATGATATCGTTAAGAATGTTGAATATATGCGTATCTCAGAGGAAGCGTAAAAATTGAAAGAGCTTGAGAAAAAATTAAACTACACATTTAAAAACAGTGAGCTTTTGAAAAACGCGCTCACCCACAGCTCGTACGCAAACGAGAACAGGGCAGAGGGCATTTCCAGCAACGAACGTCTTGAGTTTTTGGGCGACTCGGTGCTCGGCTTTGTAACTGCAAAACACCTGTATTCCATGCAGCCCACGCTGTCCGAGGGTAAAATGACGAGGCTGCGTGCCGAGCTTGTGTGTGAGCAGAGCCTGCACGGCGTTGCACTTGACCTTGACTTAGGCAGGTATCTGCGCATGGGTCACGGTGAGGAAAAAAATGGCGGCAGGACAAGGCCGTCTATTCTCGCAGACGCTGTCGAGGCGGTCATCGCCGCAATGTTTCTTGACGGCGGTATCGCTGCACCCGAAAGCTTCATTGAGCGCATGATCCTAAGCCCCGAGAGCATCGAGGCGCACCACGCGGCCGATTACAAGACGGAGCTTCAGGAGCTTGTACAGCAAAAGAGCGGCCAGGTGCTCACATATGCGCCCACCGGTGAGTCGGGTCCCGACCACGCAAAGGTATTCTCCGCGAGCGTCAGCCTCAACGGCGAGGTTATCGGTGAGGGCAGCGGCAGGACAAAGAAGGAGGCCGAGCAGGCAGCAGCCTGTCAGGCATTGAAGAAGCTAAATAAATGACAGCAAGAAACAGTATCATACCCGTTTTCGTGCCGCACCTCGGCTGTCCGAACGACTGCGTGTTCTGCAATCAGAGACGCATTTCCGGCCACACCGAGCCCGCAACGGCACAAACGGTCAAATCCGCAATAGAGAACGCAGCCGCCTTGCCCCCTAAAGGGGCAAAGCGGCAGTTGGCGTTTTATGGAGGAAGCTTCACGGCCATACCCGTGGCCGAGCAAACGGCACTTTTTGAGGCTGCAAAGCCCTATCTTGACGACGGCACGATAAGCTCGATTAGGCTCTCGACCCGCCCCGATGCGATAGATGCCGAAACGCTCGTGAGGCTCAAAAAATACTCCGTGCAGACGGTGGAGCTCGGCGCGCAGTCACTGTGCGATAAGGTGCTTTGGCTCAGTAACCGCGGCCACACCGCAAAAGAGGTCGAGGACGCCGCAATAATGGTGAAGCAGGCGGGCTTTGAGCTCATCCTGCAAATGATGACGGGCCTTCCCGGCGATACGGACGAAAGCTGCGTTGAGACGGCAAAAAAGATAATTGCCCTGCGCCCCGATGGCGTGAGGATCTACCCCACGGTCATTGTGCGGGACACCGAGCTTTACGACATGTGGAAGGCGGGAACCTACAAGGAGCACACCGTTTCCGATGCTGTGCGGGTGTGCGCAAAGATAACGAGGCTGTTTGACGAAGCGGGCATTCCAATCATCCGCATGGGGCTGAACCCGACCGAGGACCTCTCCGGCGGCGACGCTGTGGGCGGGGCGTATCACCCTGCACTGGGCGAACTCGTGCGATCGCGCATGATGCTTGATAAGGCGGTGCAGCTTCTAGACGGCATTGAACCAGATAAGCATGTCGTCCTCGGTGTTAACAGATCCGATGTGTCTAAAATGATAGGCCAGCACCGCTGCAATGTGACAGAGCTGACAGCGAAATTTAAGCTTCGTTCGCTCAAAATCACGCAGACCGACATAAATTCGGGCGAAATTAAGCTGCTTAGCCTTGATTAAGGCGGTAAGATGTTATAAAATATAACGACATTTTGAATAGAGGTAGAGCATTTGTACTTAAAAGCACTGGAAATTCAGGGGTTCAAGTCCTTTCCGGACAAGACCAGAATTACATTTGAAAAGGATATAACCGCGATAGTCGGCCCAAACGGCTCGGGCAAATCTAATATTTCCGACGCCATACTGTGGGTAATGGGCGAGCAGCGCTCCAAAACTCTGCGCGGCGGCAAGATGGAGGATGTTATCTTCGGCGGCACGGAGAAGAGGGGCGCACTGGGCTTTGCGCAGGTCTCGCTCATCATCGATAACTCTGAGCACATTTTTGACTGCGACAATACCGAGCTCATGTTGACCCGCCGCTATTACCGCAGCGGCGACAGCGAGTATTACATAAACCGTGAGGCTGTGCGCCTTAAGGATATCAACAGCCTGCTCATGGACACCGGTCTGGGCAGAGACGGCTACTCCATCATCGGTCAGGGCAGAATTGCCGAGATCGTGTCGAGCAAAAGCTCCGAGCGCCGAGAGGTATTCGAGGAGGCCGCAGGCATCTCCCGCTACCGCAGCCGCAAGGAGGAGTCCGAGCGCAAGCTTCAGAAAACGGAAGAGAACCTTCTGCGCATAAACGATAAGATAGATGAGCTCGAGCTTCAGGTCGAGCCCTTAAAGCGCCAGTCCGAGACGGCAAAGAAATATCTCGTCCTGCGTGATGAACTGAGACTTCGCGAGATATCCGTGTGGATGGCAACCTTGGAAAAACTGAGGTCGCAGGCAGAAGCCATAAGCCGCGACTATGAAAATGCGGTACGCGATCTTGATAACGCAAACCGCAGTCTGGAGGCGCTGTACGCCTCGTCGGGCAACATCTCCGAGCGTATGCGCCAAAAGGATGTCGAGGCCGAGAGAGCCAGAGCCCGCCTTTCGCAGACAGAGGGCAGAGCTGCCGAGTGCGACTCGGAGGCCGCCGGACTGAAAGCCGGCATTGCAAGCAGCATCGAGGCTGCCGAACGCATGAAAAAAGACATTGCCGAGGCGGAGACCCGTGTCGGCGAGATAAGCGCGCAGATAGAGGAAAACAACGCGACGATCGCCAAGATCGCAGTAGTCCTCAAGGAGCTTGACGAAAAGCTCAAGAGCAATAACAACGTTCTCGAGGGGGCTCGCATGAAGTTGTCGAGCCGTGAAACGGCGGCAGAGCAGCTACGTGAAAAGGTGAACCGCCTGAGCGTCGACTGCCGCAGTCTGGACGCAAGAATCCACATGCTTTCCGAGATGGAAAAGGAGTATGAGGGCTTTTCCAAGGCGGTTAAGGCCGTTATGCGTGAATCTGCCCGCGGCAACATAAGCGGCGTTCACGGCCCGGTTGCAAATCTCGTCAAGGCCGACAATGAGTACGCTCTTGCCATCGAAACCGCTCTCGGCGCTGCGATGCAGAATATCGTCATTGACACGCAGAACGACGGCCGCAAGGCCATAGAAATGCTGAAGCGCCTCGACTCCGGCCGTGCGACCTTCCTGCCGGTGGACACCGTTCGCGGCGGCGTTATGAAGGATGCGCCCGTGAACGACCCGGGCTTTGTCGGCGTGGCATATGACCTTGTGCATTTTGACCCGAAGTACGACGGAATTTTCGCAAGTCTGCTCGGCAGAACGGTAGTCGCCGAAACGCTTGCCGATGCCGTGCGCATGTCAAAGGCAAACGGCAACCGTTTGCGTATCGTAAGCCTTGACGGCCAGCTCATAAACGCCGGCGGCTCCATGACCGGCGGCAGCGCCGCAAAGGGCACGGGCATTCTCTCAAGGGCAAACGAGCTCACGGAGCTCAAAAAACGCAGAGTGAAGCTCGAAACTGACTATAATAACGCAAGTGCCGAGCTTGATAAGGCCAGAAACACACTTGCGGGCCTGCGGTATGAGCTTGACATGGCGCTTGAGGATCAGGCGGAGATAAACCGCTCCATCGCCGCAAACGAGGCAGAAAAGCGCACGACCGAGCTCGCCATAAACCAGCTCAAGGTGCTGCTCGAAGCGCTGTCGGGCGACAGCCTTTCCCGCCGCAAGGCGATAGAGCGCTCGGAAACAGAGCGCGGTATAATTGAGAATAAACTGCAAGCGGTGCTCGAAAAGCGCAGGCAGATACTCAGTGAGGCTGACGGCATCAGAGCCGAGATAAGCGAGATAACAAATAAGCGTCTTGAGCTTGAGGGCAGGCGCACCAAGGCAGACAGGGATGCGCAGGAGCGCAACCGCGAGCTTCTTGAGCTGCAAAAGACCTGCTCCGCTCTTGAGGGCAAGAAAAATGCCGCCGACATGGAGGAAAAGCAGATACTCGACAAGCTCTGGGAAAACTACGAGCTTTCGTATTCCGCGGCGCAGGAGCTGCGCCAGCCGGTGGAGAACCTTCAAAAAGAGACCAAGGGCATTTCCGAGCTGCGCCGCAGGATATCGGCCCTCGGCACGCCGAATATAGGCGCCATCGAGGAGTACGAGCGTGTCAGCACCAGATACGACTTCCTCACCGGCCAGCGTGACGATATACAGAAAGCAAAAACCGAGCTTGTGGGCATAATAAACGATGTAACGAGCGAAATGCAGGAGGTTTTCACTCAGCAATTTAAGCTTATAGACGAAAACTTCCGGCAGACCTTCCTTGAGCTTTTCGGCGGCGGTAAAGCCTCGCTCACGCTCGAGGACGAAAACAATCCGCTCGAATGCGGCATTGAAATTAAAGTTCAGCCGCCCGGCAAGGCGGTATCGAATATAAGCCTGCTGTCCGGCGGCGAAAAGGCGTTTGTCGCTATTGCACTGTACTTTGCAATACTCAAGGTGCGCCCCACGCCGTTCTGTGTCATGGACGAGATCGAGGCTGCACTTGACGAAGCGAATGTTATCCGCTATGCCGAGTACATGCGCAATATGTGTGAAAAAACACAGTTTATCGTCATCACCCACCGCCGCGGTACGATGGAGGAGGCCGACCACATTTACGGCGTAACCATGCAGGAAAAGGGCGTTTCAAAGATAATCGAGCTTGATCTTGAGCAGGCGCAGCGCTCGATAGAAAACGATCAGTGATAAGGAGGCAATGATGGGCTTTTTTGATAAGATGTTTTCGGGACTGACGAAGACCCGCAAAAATATAGAGGACCTTGAAGAGATCTTCCAGAACTATGATATGGACGACATGGACTTTTACGATGAGCTTGAGGAAATGCTCGTCATGGCCGATGTCGGCGGCGAGACTACCGCAAAGATACTCTATGATTATAAGCGCATCCTGTACCGCAACAGGATAAACAAGGGCAGAGACGCAAAAAAGGCGTTCGTTGCCTACATGCACGAAATGCTCGGCGATATGGACACCTCACTAAAGCTTGAGACCAAGCCTTCGGTCATCCTGATGGTCGGCGTAAACGGCGTCGGCAAAACTACGACCATCGGCAAGCTCTCGGCAAGATTAAAAGCCGATGGCAAAAAGGTGCTCCTTTGTGCGGGCGACACCTTCCGCGCCGCCGCAGGCGAGCAGCTGAATATTTGGGCGGAGCGCTCTGGAGCGGATATCGTCCGCCACGAGGAGGGCAGCGATCCAGCCTCTGTTGTGTATGACAGCATCTGCGCCTCCAAGGCAAGAGGCGTTGACACAATTATCATCGACACAGCCGGCAGGCTGCACAATAAAGCAAACCTCATGAACGAGCTTAATAAGATAAGCCGCGTCGTTTCCCGCGAGCTGCCGGAGGCAGATATAGAGACCCTTATGGTGCTCGACGCAACGACCGGCCAAAACGGCCTTATCCAGGCAAAGCAGTTTCTCGAGACCGCCGGTATTACCGGCATCGTGCTCACGAAGCTTGACGGCACGGCCAAGGGCGGCATAGTGTTCGCCATCGCGCATGAGCTCAAGCTGCCGGTGAAGTTCGTCGGCGTGGGCGAGGGAATGGACGACCTTATCCCGTTTGATCCCAAGGAATTTGTGGAGGCGCTGTTCAAGTGAAAATGATACTTGCAAGCAACAATGCAAAAAAGCTCCGTGAGCTCAAGGCGATACTGTCCGACATGGGCATCGAGCTTTGCTCGCAGCGGGAAGCAGGCTGCAACTTTGAGGTCGAGGAGACCGGCACGACCTTTGCCGAGAACGCCTATCTCAAGGCAGCCGCCGTCGTCGAGGCAACCGGAGTTGCTGCGATCGCGGACGACTCCGGCCTGATGGTCGACGCTCTAAACGGCGAGCCGGGCGTTTATTCCGCCCGCTACGCCCCCGGCGGTCACGACGCAAGCGATAAGGAAAAGTACGAGTATCTGCTGAAAAAGCTTGAAGGTGTTGAGAACAGAAGAGCAAAGTTTGTCTCAAGCATTTGCTGCATCTTCCCGAACGGCGATATCATCCGCTGCGAGGGCGAATGCACCGGCAAGATACTTTTAAGCCCGAGGGGCGAGGGCGGCTTCGGCTACGACCCTGTTTTTATGCCGGCTGGCTATGACAAGAGCATGGCCGAGCTCGGTACGGAAGTTAAAAACGAGATATCACACAGAGCCAATGCGCTCAAAATTTTTAAGAAAAAGCTGAGGGAATATAATGGCACTGACAAGTAAGCAGAGGGCACAGCTCAGAGGGCTTGCCATGACAGAGGATACGATAATCCAGATCGGTAAGGGCGGCATCAGCGAAAACACCCTGACTCAGGTCAAGGATGCGCTCAAGGCAAGGGAGCTCATAAAGGGCAGAGTGCTGGAAAACAGCCTGCTGACTGCCCGCGAGGCTGCCGACGCACTGGCCGAGGCCTGCGATGCCGAGACTGTGCAGACGATAGGAAGCAAGTTTGTCCTGTATAAGATGAATGCAAAAGAGCCTAAAATAGCTCTTGTAAAAGATAAGAAGAAATGAAGATAGTTATCTACGGCGGAAGCTTCAATCCGCCGCACTGCGGTCATGTTGAGGCGGCCATGACCATATCCGAGCAGCTTAAGCCGGATAAACTTTTGATAATTCCGGCGAATATACCGCCGCACAAGGAGCTTGCAGAGGGAAGTCCCACCGCGCTCGAGCGCCTGGAGCTTACAAAGCTTGCGTTTTCCGATGTTCCGAATGCCGAGATAAGCGATATGGAGCTGCACCGCGAGGGCAAAAGCTACACTGCAACGACTGTGGAGCTTCTTAAGCAGCAGCACCCCGATGCTGAGCTTTACCTTGCCATGGGTACGGACATGCTCGTGACCTTTGAGGAATGGTACATGTTCAGATTCCTGCTTGAAACGCTGACGCTCGCGGTGTTTGTCCGCAGCGAGGGCGAGGAGACCGAGATGCTGCGCCACGCTGAGTATCTTAAAAAAGAGTACGGTGCGAAGATCATCCCGCTGCGCCATGAGCCGAAGTCCATGTCATCAAGGGATATACGCGACATGCTCTGCCGCAGGATGGGCGCATCGTTCCTTCCGGAGAAGGTCTATGAGCGAATAATCGCAAACGGCGACTATGACGCAAAGCCCGAGTTGTACTGGCTGCGCGGTAAGGCTTATGCGATGCTAAAGCCCAATCGCGTTGCACATGTTGTCGGCTGCGAGAGCGAAGCTGTCAAGCTTGCACAGCGCTGGGGAGAGGATCCCGAGAACGCGGCCGAGGCCGGAATTTTGCATGATATTACAAAAAAACTTTCTTTGCCGGAACAATTGATATTGTGCGACAAGTATGGTATTATAAACGATACAATTGAGGAGCATAACGTTAAGCTGCTGCATGCAAAGACAGGAGCTGCAATGGCTAAGGAGCTTTTCAATGTATGCAAAGAAGTTTATGAGGCGATCAGATGGCATACCACCGGCAAGGCTGATATGACGCTTTTAGAGAAAATTATATATATGGCCGACTACATAGAGCCAAACCGAGATTTTGAAGGTGTCGAAAAGCTGCGCGCCCTTGCGTATGAAGACCTGGACGCAGCGATGGCACTCGGGCTTAAAATGAGCCTTGAAGACATAAGAAGCTATGGTCAGGAGCCGTATATTGCGAGCGTTGAAGCCTACGAGTGGTACAAGCCTTTTGAGCAGTAAGGCCTAATCCTTGTAGACAACAGAAGGGGATAATAAATATGAAGCTATTTGGTAGCAAAAAGAGCGGGAGACACGCCGAGGAGCACAGCAAAACAGCTAAAAACATTCGCAGCGCCGAACAGATAGCCGACGATCCGGCAGAGGCGTCCGGCAAAAGCGTTGACGAGATCGTTGCCGCAAGAAATAAAAAGGGCAAAAAGAAAAAGACCGGCAAGATAATTCTCATAATCTTACTGGTGCTTGCACTTCTTGCGGGCATCGGCTATGTCGTGCTTGAGTATGTCATCAGCCCTCCCGATACGGATCCGAGCGGCGTAAACGATGACCAGCCCCATGTTGACGGTAGAAAGGACGGAGTGTATACCTTCCTTGTCGCCGGTACAGATCAGATAAGCAATAATACCGACACCATCATGATCGGCAGCTTTGACACGGTTAACCACAAGTTGAATATCGTCAGCATCC
Source organism: Bacillota bacterium (assembly GCA_022784505.1). GTDB lineage: Bacteria > Bacillota > Clostridia > Oscillospirales > Oscillospiraceae > F23-B02. Next base: position 29,923 of record JALFUQ010000085.1, on the reverse strand, counting down.
CCAGAGATACGCTTATAAATATTCAGCATGAGGTGAAGAAGGCAAATTCGGCATATCATTATGCAGCGTATTATAAAAATGTCGAGGGATCGTCGTATTATAACTGTGATCCTGTTCAGAGCATGAGACAGGAGCTTGTCAAGAGCATGCTCGGCTTTGACGTGGATAAGTATGTCCTTGTCAATATCGATGCGGCTGCCGAGGTCGTCGATGCCATCGGCGGCGTTGAGTTTGACCTTCCCGTCAACATGAACTATGACTCCAAGCGTCAGGATCTGCACATCCACCTCAACAAGGGACTTCAGACCCTCAGCGGCGATGATTTTGTCAAGGTCATGCGCTTCAGAAGCTCGTATGCAGGCGGTGACCTGCAGCGTATCGAGATGCAGCAGAAGCTGCTGAGCGCGCTTGCAGATCAGATGCTCACCCTCGGCAATGTACCCAACCTATCTAAGGTCGCGCAGATAGTGTCCGACAATATGGAGACCGACATGACCACCGAGAACATCATCTACTTTGCAAAGGAGTTTTTGAAGCTCAGCAAGGACGATGTCAAGTTCATGACTCTGCCCAAGTATTCGACCGGAAGCGTGTTCGGCTACAGCTATGTGTTCACCGATATCGACGCATGGCTCAAGATGGTAAACGAGTACATCAACCCATGGACGACCGAGGTCACGACGCAGAATGTCGATATAGTTTCGTATAAGGATGGCAATTTCTATTCCACCACGGGTGAGCTCAATCACGGCATAGAGTCGTTCCTGTCGTACAGCTCGTCTAACCCCATGGCCTCTGCGCAGGTCATTCACTATACCGGCGGCGATGCAAGCGATACAAATACTCAAGATAAGGATGTAGATAATAATGATGCAGCCTGATGAAGTCGTAAAGGTCGCCGCAAAGGCGCTCAGCGACAAAAAAGGTAAGGATATAAAGGTGCTCAAGACAGATAAGCTCACGACCTTGTGCGATTATTTTGTCATCTGCACCGGCACATCATCAACACACATAAAGTCACTCACCGATGAGCTCGATAAGCAGATGAGCGAGGCCGGTGAGCCGCCCCTGCGCCGTGAGGGTTTCCGCTCCGGCAACTGGGTGCTGCTCGATTTCGGCTGTGTAGTGGCTCATGTATTCACTGAGGACGCAAGAGATTTCTATAAGCTTGAAAGACTCTGGTCCGACGCCGAGGAGATCGATCTCTCATCCCTTATAGGCCCCTGCTAAGGGGCGTTCGGACGAATAAAAACTATAAGGGAGTAATTAAAAATGAAGTACGATTTTACGGCAATTGAAAAGAAGTGGCAGGCAAATTGGGAGCAGACCAAGCCCTATGCGGCCATAACCGGCGACACGACCCGTCCCAAGTTCTACGGACTGATCGAGTTCCCGTACCCCTCGGGTCAGGGACTGCATGTCGGTCACCCCAGACCGTTCACGGCTATGGATATCGTCACCCGCAAAAAGAGGATGGAGGGCTACAATGTTTTGTTCCCCATCGGCTTTGACGCCTTCGGCCTGCCCACGGAAAACTACGCCATCAAGAACCACATCCATCCGGCCATAGTTACAAAGAACAACATTGCAAACTTCACAAGCCAGCTCAAGATGCTGGGCTATGGCTTCGACTGGGATCGCTGCGTTGACACCACAGACCCCAAGTACTATAAGTGGACGCAGTGGATATTCCTGCAGATGTACAAGCACGGTCTTGCATATAAATCGACCATGCCCGTCAACTGGTGTACCAGCTGCAAGTGCGTGCTTGCAAACGAAGAGGTCGTAAACGGCGTTTGCGAGCGCTGCGGCAGCGAGGTCGTTCGCAAGGAAAAAAGCCAGTGGATGCTCGCCATCACAAAGTACGCCCAGCGTCTTATCGACGATCTGGACGATCTGGATTACATCGAGCGTGTAAAGATCCAGCAGAAAAACTGGATCGGCCGCTCCACCGGCGCCGAGGTCACCTTTAAGACCACCGCAGGCGACGACATCGTTGTCTACACCACCCGTCCCGACACGCTGTTTGGCGCAACATACATGGTCCTTTCTCCCGAGCATGAGTATGTCACCAAGTGGCAGAGCATGATCGAGAACGCCGACGAGGTCAACGCCTATGTAGCCGAGGCCGCCAAGAAGTCCGACTTTGAGCGCAGCGAGCTCAACAAGGAAAAGACCGGTGTCGAGATAAAGGGCATCAAGGGCATAAACCCCGTAAACGGCAAGCAGATCCCTATCTTCATCTCCGACTATGTCCTCGTAACATACGGAACCGGCGCTATCATGGCAGTTCCCGCACACGATGACCGTGACTGGGAGTTTGCAAAGAAGTTCGGCTGTGAGATCATCGAGGTCGTCGAGGGCGGCGACATTGAGAAGGAAGCCTTCACCCTCAAGGACGATACCGGCATCATGGTAAACTCGGAGTTCCTCAACGGCATGACCGTCAAGGAAGCCATCCCCGCCATGAAAAAGTGGCTTGTCGAAAACGGCATCGGCACAGAGAAGGTAAACTACAAGCTGCGTGACTGGGTCTTTTCCCGTCAGCGCTACTGGGGCGAGCCTATCCCCCTCGTAAAGTGCGAAAAATGCGGCTGGGTACCTCTGCCGGAGGATCAGCTGCCTTTGGTACTGCCTCAGGTGGAAAGCTATGAGCCCACCGATGACGGCGAAAGCCCGCTCAGCAAGATGACCGACTGGGTCAACACCACATGTCCCTGCTGCGGCGGCCCTGCCAAGCGTGAGACGGACACCATGCCTCAGTGGGCAGGCTCGAGCTGGTACTTCCTGCGTTATATGGATCCGAATAACGACAAGGCACTTGCCTCAAAGGATGCTATTGACTATTGGGGCCCCGTTGACTGGTACAACGGCGGCATGGAGCACACCACGCTGCATCTGCTGTATTCCCGCTTCTGGCACAAGTTCCTGTACGATATCGGCGTTGTCAACACCAAGGAGCCCTATGCCAAGCGCACGAGCCACGGCATGATCTTAGGCGAGGGCGGCGAAAAGATGTCCAAGTCCAGGGGCAATGTCGTAAATCCCAACGATATCGTTGCGCAGTACGGCGCAGATACCCTGCGTCTGCACATTATGTTCATAGGCGACTTTGAGAAGGCTGTTACATGGTCTAATGAGGCTGTCAAGGGCTCAAAGCGCTTCCTTGACCGCTGCTGGAACCTCATGGACATGGCTTCCGATTCCGAGGAATACTCGAAGAAGAACGAGAGCATCGTCCACAAGACCATCAAAAAGGTCGGCAGCGACATTGACGAGCTGAAGATGAATACGGCAATTGCCGCGCTCATGACCATGGTCAACGAGTTCTACACAAACGGCTGCACCCGCGGCGAGGTCAAGACCCTGCTTATGCTCCTGAGCCCATTTGCACCGCATATCGTTGAGGAAATGTGGGAGCTCATGGGCTACGCCAAGTCCGAGGGCAAGATGGCGATGCAGATGCCGTGGCCTGAGTATGACGAGGCAAAGACCGTCGATGCCGAGCGCGAGATGGCCGTTCAGGTAAACGGCAAACTCAAGACCACCATCGTCGTTCCCGCCGACTCCGAGGACAGTGTCATCATCGATGCTGCCTGCGCAGACGAGAAAATCAAGCGTCTGATGGAAGGCAAGCAGCTTTTCAAGACCATTGTCGTAAAGAATAAGCTTGTTAACCTGATTATTAAATAAATTTATTGACATTACAGCCAAGAATGAGTATAATATCATTCGTTAAGCCAAGAATTTGGCCCTTAAAGCGTCGAAAGGCGTTAATGGAGGGAGTGAAATAAATGTCTGAAATCTATGTCAAGGAAAATGAATCTCTGGACAATGCTCTTAAGAGATTTAAGCGCAGTTGCGCAAAGGCAGGCGTTCTGGCCGACCTCAGAAAGAAGGAGTACTACCAGAGCCCCAGCGTAAAGCGCCGCAAGAAGAGCGAAGCAGCACGCAAGAACAAGAACAAGAGATATTATTGATCTTATGAAAAATCCCGTACCTGTCGGTACGGGATTTTTTTATATGGCTTACAGCTCACTCAACACAATGCATACGCCGTCAAAGGCTTTTTCGGCGGCGAAGCGGACGTTCTTTTCAAAGCTGCCGAGACCGGCTTCGTCCTCGGTGTCGGATATTGCACGGATGCAGTTAAACGGAACATTGAGCAAAAAGCAGGCGTGCGCAGCAGCGGCGGTCTCCATGTCGCAGCACAGGGGGTCAAAGCGCTCAATAATGCTCTCACGGCCGTCATCTGCGATGAACACATCGCCCGTGACCGTTCTGCCGCAGTGCATACCGGCGGCTCTGCCGATTTTGACGATATCGTCTGCGCACTTAAAATCGGGGTCGATACCTTCGGGATGGTAGTCACATATAAGCTGCGGGTCAAGGTCATGATAGATGCAGTCTGACACCATGACGCAGTCACCGATGTGAAGCCCCTTCGCGATAGCTCCGGCAGCGCCGGACATTATGACCCGCTTGCAGTTTAAGCTGCGAACGAGCGTAGATGTACCGATTGCGGCGTTAACTTTGCCAATTCCGCAAAAAAGCACGGCTACATCCTTACCGGAAAGTGCGCCCTCGATGACCGTTGCGCCGCACACGGTGCGGGTAGCACCGCCGAGTGCAGCCCTGTACGGCTCAAACTCCGGCGCGCAGGCGCACAAAATGCCTATCTTCATCACTCAACCTCCCACGGCAGCTCCACGACCGTCATTTCATGCCGGACGGCGGGTAGAAGCTTGCCTGTCATGTCGGACATTTTAAATCTCAGCGTGGAGGTGTTGATGCACGGATGGCAGCCGATAAACTCGTCCTTTAAAAGGTCTGCATCGATCAAAAGCTTGACATGGTTCTCTGCGTCGTTCATGAGTCCGAGCACACTCACCGAGCCCGGGGTGATGTCAAGATACTTCTCCATATGCTCGGCACTGCCGAAGCTCAGACGGGCAGAGCCTATCTGCTTAGACAAAATCTTCGTCTTAAACGGCTTGTCGCCCGGCATGAGCAGCAGATAAAAATCGGTCTGCTGGCGGTTCGTGAGAAACAGGTTCTTGCAAATGGATGCGCAGAGTGTTTTCTCTATCTCGTGGCATGCCTCGATGGTGTCGGCGTGCTCGTGGTCAACTCGGCCGTATTCGATGCCGAGCCTGTCAAGCAGCTCATAGCAGCGCTGCTCCTTGGGCAGACGCTCGGAGGTGTTCTCCGGCCTGCCGGCCAAAAATTCAGTCATATTCATAGTTTACCTCTTGTTTGACGGCAGCCAAATTCTCTGCTGCTCGGCCGCCCTTATAAGCTCATCACGAAAGTCGGGGTGCGCAATGCTTATAAGCGCATCGGCACGCTCCCAAGTCGAGAGCCCCGCTAAATTCACAACGCCGTACTCCGTCGCCATGTAGTACGCCTGACTTCTTGGGCTTGTTACGATATCACCATTGAGCGTCGGCACGATGCGGCTTTTTAGTTCGCCGGACTTAGTTTTGAATGTGCTCGTCATGCACAAAAACGCCTTGCCGCCGCGGCTCATTGATGCGCCGCTCAGGAAATCAAGCTGGCCGCCCGTGCCGCTTATCTGCCGTGTGCCGGCGCTTTCCGAGCATACCTGTCCGTAAAGATCGGCGGTGAGGCATCCGTTTATGGATATCATATTGTCGTGCTGCGCAATGACCTGCGGGTCATTGACATACGAAAGGGGATAGCCCATGACCCCGGGATTGTCGTCCACCCAGTCATACAGCTCACGGCTGCCGATGGTAATGCCTACCACGCCCTTGTTCTGATTTATCGTCTTTCTGCGGTTCGTTAGCTTGCCTTGCTTAAACATCTCAAGATACCCGTCCGAGCAAAGCTCTGTGTGCATGCCGAGATCCTTGAGGTCGGACTTTGCTATAAGCTCACCCAGCGCGTTCGGCATGCCGCCGATGCCGAGCTGCACGGTCGCACCGTCAATGATGTGCGGCAGAATGTACGACGCAATACGCTTATCCTCCTCGGTGGGAGCGGGATTTTTCATCTCATACAGCGGCGGGTTATCGCCTTCGACGATGTAGTCGACCTCGGAAATGTGGATGGCCTCGCCGAAGCCGCCGAGTATGCGGGGCATGTTCTCGTTGACCTCGACAATGACTATCTTGCTCTTGTCGGCGATGCATTTTGAAACGCCGATGGAGCCGCCAAAGTTAAAATATCCGTGCTTGTCCATAGGCGAAACGGTCACCATGCACACATCTGCCTCAAGGAAGTTCTTGTAGTACCAGCCGAGATTTCTGAACACCATCGGTATAAAAAACGCCCGACCCTGGTCGCAGAGCCTGCGTTCGTAGCCCGAGCAGTGCCATGTGTTGTACACAAAATGCTCAAGCGTCGGGTCGCACTCGACAACATGGATGGGTCCAAATAGCAGGTCGCCCCTTATCTTGACATTTCTCAGCTCGTCCCGCCTTTCTGAAAGCGCCTTATCAAGCGCGGGCGGGTAACCATTATTTGTCGTGTACTCGACCCAGTCGCCGCTTTTGACGCACTTAACTGCCTCCTGCGCCGTGCGCAGCTTAGACCTGTATTCGCTCAAATAGTCCATAATAATACTCCTACGGTATGATAGCCATATTATCGCACATATCTCCGCGATACGCAAGCGATTGAAAAACTAAGGTGGATATATTATAATGGTCACATCAAAATTTTGAGGTGCGAAATGAAGCTCAAACTGTGTGACGCAAAAAGCCTTGATATCGAAAAAACCTTTGAATGCGGCCAGTGCTTTCGCTGGAACCGCAATGACAAGGGCGTGTACACCGGCGTTGTAGGCAAGTACCTTGCCGAGGTCGAGGCGTTAGACGGCATAGTTTACATAACATCTGACGCGCCGGCTGAAATGTGGTCAGACTACTTTGACCTTGCCACCGACTATGCCGCCGTGAGCGCCGATTTTACGGGCGACTATCTGCACGCGTGCGTCGACTATGGCATGGGCATACGCATCCTGCGGCAGGATAGCTGGGAGGCGCTGTGCTCGTTTATCATCTCCCAGTGCAACAATATCACCCGCATAAAAGGCATCGTTGAGCGCTTGTGCGAGCTTTTCGGCGATGAGTGCAAAGCAAACGGCGTAAGCTTTTATACTTTTCCGACTGCCGAGCGGCTTGCAGCGCTTGAGCCGTCAGACCTTGCGGGGATAAGGTCCGGCTACAGAGCCGAGTATATCATCGCTGCCGCCCGAGCCGTAACAAACGGCGAAATTAATCTCGATGCGCTCAAAACCTGCGACTACCGCGAGGCGATAAAGACCCTGCGGCAGATACGGGGTGTAGGCGAAAAGGTCGCAAACTGCGTGGTGCTCTTTGGACTTTACCACATGGAGGCGTTTCCTATAGACGTTTGGATGAAGCGTGCGCTCAAGGAGCATTTTCCGGCGGATTTTGACCCGACGAGTCTCGGTGCATATGCGGGACTTGCCCAGCAGTACATTTTTTATTACGCAAGAAGCGGAGGTAAATGATCATGGAATATAAGCTGCTTGCAACCGACATGGACGGCACGGCATTGGACGATAACAAAAATCTCGGTGAGCGCACCGTCATGGCGATGGAGCGAGCCATAGCAAGCGGAAAAACGGTTCTGTTTTCAACAGGCCGCAGCATCAGCCTCGTTAAGTCCTATATCGACATGGTTCACGGTATGCGCTACGCCGTGACAGCAAGCGGAGCGTCGGTTTTAGACCTTGAGACAGGGGAGAAGCTCCTCCACAAGACCATCGACCCCGAGACGGTGAAATACATCATTGCGCAGGCGAGCGGGCGCTATGTCATGCCTGTCATCTTCATGGATGATAAAAGCTACAGCAGCCGCTGGTGTGTGGATAACTGTGCAGACTTCGGCTTCAGCGCCTATGAGCCAATTTACCGCAAGTGTATGAACATCGTCGACGATGTCTTTGCGATGTACATGGAACACCCCGAGCCTGTCGAGAAGCTTAACCTCTTTTTCGCAAACGACTACGAGGCTGCCGAGGTGCTGGAAAAGCTGCGTGAGCTGCCCGTGACATTCACCTGCGTAACGGACGCCTCGCTTGAGATAAACGCAAGCGGCGTGAGTAAGGCTGAGGGACTAAAAGTACTGTGCGCGAGGCTCAATATTGAGCCGAGTGAATGCATTGCCGTCGGCGACTCTGAAAACGACGAGCAGATGCTGGCGTTTTGCGGGCTCAGTGCAGCGACTGCAAATGCGACAGAGCGGGTCAAGACCGTGGCAGATATCATTACGACCGACTGCAATAATGACCCCGTGGCGCAAATTATCGACGAATATTTACTTGCTTAGAATATCTATGTGTAGTATAATAAACAGATAAAATAGGAAAAGAAGTGGCTGAAAATGGACGAGAAAATCTTGCAGCTTAAAAAGTGGATAGACGAAAGCGACAATGTCGTGTTTTTCGGCGGGGCGGGCGTGTCCACCGAAAGCGGAATACCCGACTTCCGCAGTGTCGACGGCCTGTACAATCAAAAGTATAAATACCCTCCCGAGACGATCCTGAGCCACACATTTTTTACGAGATACCCTGAGGAATACTACAAGTTCCACAGGGAAAAGCTCGTTGTTGAGGGCGTTAAGCCCAATGCGGCGCACTTAAAGCTCGCCGAGCTTGAGCACCAGGGAAAGCTCAGGGCAGTCGTCACACAGAATATCGACGGACTTCATCAGGCGGCAGGCAGCAAGAAGGTTTTGGAGCTGCACGGCAGCATATTGAGAAGCTACTGCTCGGCCTGCCATAGACCCTACCCCGCCGACAAGATGAATCACGGCGAGGGCGTTCCCAGATGCATATGCGGCGGCGTCATAAGGCCGGATATCGTGCTTTATGAAGAGCCGCTTGACGATAGGGTAGTAAGCGAGGCAATTAAATGCATATCCGAGGCTGAGGTGCTTATCATAGGCGGAACCTCCCTGAATGTGTATCCGGCCGCGGGGCTTATAAATTATTACCGTGGAAATAAGCTTGCGCTCGTCAACCTCAGCAGCACCCCGTATGATAGTGAAGCCGATCTCGTTATCCATGAAAAAATAGGAAAGGTGTTCAGCCAAATTTGAACAGAGTAGATGTTCTGGGAGTCGGCATCGACGACCTGACAATGAAAGAAGCAGTCGACCGTGCGCTGTCGCTCGTTTTGGAGCACCGCTGCGCATATATGGTGACCCCTAATCCTGAGATAGTCATGGCTGCGTGGGATGATCCCGAGGTTGCAGAGGCGATCGAAAACGCCGACCTCGTCATCCCCGACGGCACCGGCGTTATGCAGGCGGCGAGGATACTCAAAACGCCGCTCAAGGAGCATTTACCGGGTATCGACGCTGCGACTGAGATACTAAAGCGCCTTGCACAGGACGGCGGCTCGGTGTTTCTGTTCGGGGCACGCCCCGGCATTGCCGAAAGGGCGGCCGAGCGCATGAAAAAGCTCTTCCCGGGACTTAAAGTCTGCGGTACGAACGACGGCTACGGCAGCAACGATGCCACGGTCGTTTCAAAGATAAATGCCGCAAAGCCGGACTTTGTCATGGTCTGCCTCGGCGTTCCGAAGCAGGAAAAATGGATGGCAAAGTACGCTGGCAAGCTCGACGTGGGGCTCATGGCCGGCCTTGGCGGCACACTCGATGTATTCTCCGGTCAGGTAAGGCGGGCGCCGATAGTATGGCAGAAGCTGAATTTAGAGTGGCTTTACCGCTGCTTTGCAGAGCCTAAGCGGTTTAAAAAGATAAAAAAACTTCCGCAGTTCATTTTCAAGGCTTGGCGGAAGAGATTAGGAATAAAGTGATGGAAAAAGGGAAGCTCATAGTTTTTGAGGGCATAGACGGCAGCGGCAAATCCGCTCACTATAAGCGTGTGTGCCAACGACTGGAAAACGAGGGGATAGAGTATAATCACATTGTTTTCCCCAGATACGATAACGAAAGTTCGGCGCTTATAAGGATGTACCTCGGCGGCGAGTTCGGCGATAATCCGGCGGATGTCAACGCCTACACGGCCTCAACTTTTTATGCTGTCGACCGCTTTGCCTCATATCGCAAGGATTGGGGCAAGATATATAGGGCAGGAGGATTTATCCTTTCCGACAGATACACGACTTCTAACGCCGTGCATCAGGGCGCAAAGCTGCCGGATGAGGAGCTGGGCGAGTTCTTTAAATGGCTTTATGACCTTGAGCATGTGAAGATGGAGCTTCCTGTGCCTGATCTTGTCATCTACCTTGATGTCGATATTGAGACCTCGCTGGCAAGGATGCACCACCGTCAGGAAAAGACCAACACCAGCGCCGATATCCACGAAAAGGACATCAAATACCTCGAAAACTGCCTGCGTGTGGCCGACAAGGCCGCCGACTACTACGGCTGGACAAGGATAGCGTATAAAAAAGACGGTGTTGAGCGCAGTATTGAGGATAAGCATGAGGAAATCTATTCCATTATTAAAGCCGCACTGTGACAAGAAGACTTTAAGAGCCAAAAAGTGCAGCGAGCTTGAGGCTCTGCCGCAGGAATATATAGCGCAGAGCGATGCAGCTATCGAGGCAAGACTTCTAAGCCTGCCGGAGTACATTGCGGCAAAGCGAGTGTTTGTGTATTTCAGCGTCGGCAGTGAGGTCGGAACACGGGGAATAATAGCCCATGCGCTCGCCGCCGGAAAGCCTGTCGCGCTTCCTATGTGCGAAGATGGCGGCAAAATGAGCTTCAGGCTCATTTCGGATATGTGTGAGCTGAGACCCGGCAAATTCGGTATCCCGGAGCCTACGCCCAATGCGCCGGAGCTTGCACCTCAAACGGGTGATATCATGATAGTGCCGGCCCTGTGCTGCGACACACTGGGCAATAGGTTGGGCCATGGCGCGGGGTACTATGACCGCTATCTTGCAGGTCATGATTGCTTTACCGTCTGCCTTTGCAGAAAGCGGATGCTCGAGGACACTATCCCGACCGAACCTACAGATGTTGCGGTGAGCTTAGTTTTAACCGAATAAAAAAGGCTCCCGAAGGAGCCTTGCTGTAGTACTATCAGTTGCAGCCGCAGCCACAGCCGCAGCCGTTGTCGTTGCTACCCGAGCAGCCGCAGCCGTTGCCGCAGCCGCAGAACAGGATGAGCAGGATAATGATTATCCAGAAGCAGCTGTTATTTCCGTTATTGCAGAACATAGTTTTGACCTTTCTCCGCACTTAAAAATTCCGTGATCGATGTCCGGTGCGGCGGACTAAATGACGCGGCAAATCAGCAGTCGATACACAGAAAACCTGTGTCTGAAACATAATATGCAAATCAGTTATCAACGGTTACAGCGCTTAAAGCCGCTGTGGCCGCAAGAAGGGGAACCCTATGAACGAAAAGAAAAATGGTAATGAAAAGAAGGGCGAAAGCGGCAAAGTGAATGTCAAAATGTCCTCTGGAGCAGGCCATGCTCAGACTCCGGTGAACAACACCGGGAATAAGAGCAAGCCCAAGTTCAGCGGACTTATGTATTTCGTTTTTGTCGTCAGCGTAAGCGTCATTTTAGCCTGCCTTGCATGGTCTGCCGCGACGGATATCCTGGCGCTCAAGTCCGACGATGTCGAGGCAACGGTAGTCCTGGAAAAGAGCTCGTTTGAGTATACCGAGTACACCGAGAAGGACTCCGACGGTAAGGAAGTCACGAAAAAGGCTCACACTGCCGATATAAACTATGTCGCCGATAAGCTCAAGGATGCGGGCATCATCAAGTATAAGTGGCTGTTCAAGCTCTACTGCGGCTTCTCCAATGCCGACGAAAAGCTTGACCCGGGCACCTATGAGCTCAAGTCCAGCTACGATTACCGCGCGCTCGTCATGAAAATGCAGACCGGCTCCGGTGCGATGGTTGCTCTCAAGATAACCTTCCCCGAGGGCTACACGATGCATGATATCTTCAAAAAGCTCGATGCAGAGGGCGTTTGCAACTATGATGATCTCATGGACGCTGCGGCGAATGCGACCTTTAACTATTCATTCCTTGAGGGCATTGAAAAGGGCGACGCGAGCCGCCTCGAAGGCTTCCTGTTCCCGGATACCTATGAGTTCTACGAGGGTATGCCCGCATCCAGCGCTATAAATAAGTTGCTTGAGGCCTTCCATTACAAGATGACCGCCGAAATGCTCGAATGGCAGCAGGAAAGCGGCTACAGCATGCGAGAGATCATTACTATCGCGTCTATGATCGAGAAGGAAGCGTCTGATAATGCCGACCGATACAAAGTCGCGTCGGTCATCTATAACCGTCTTGATGCCAAGTGGCCGCTTCAGATAGACTCGACCTCGCTGTACGAGTACCCCGACCACGAGGGCGCGCCGACAAAGGAAATGCTCCAGAAGGATTCGCCTTACAATACCCGCATCAAGAAGGGCCTGCCGCCCACGCCGATATGCTCCCCGGGCATGGCGTCTATAAAGGCGGCGCTCCAGCCGGATAAGACAAACTACATGTTCTATGCACTCAATTCGTCTACCGGCAGCCACGAATATTTCACCAGCAGCAGCGCATTTGAAGCCTTTGTAGCAAAGCAGGATTATGATTAAACCTAAGACTGAATTACTTGCTCCGGCAGGTGATCTCGAGCGTCTGCAAATGGCGCTGCACTACGGCGCTGACGCTGTGTACCTTGCCGGAACGCAGTTCGGCATGCGTGCAGCCGCAGGGAATTTTACATTTCCCGAGCTTAAATTAGCAACAGAGCTTGCCCACGCAAACGGCACGGCGGTGCACATGACCTGCAACACTCTGCCGAGGGAGGACGAGCTTTCGCAGCTGCCGGAGTTTCTCGAGCAGGCGCAGGACGCGGGGGTCGATGCGTTTATAATCGCGGATCTCGGCGTTATGGCGGCGGCTGAAAAGTACGCCCCCAAGGTATCCAGGCATGTCAGCACCCAGCTCGGTGTTATAAACAGCGCAACGGCTAATGTGCTGTTTAATATGGGAGCCGACCGCGTGGTTCTTGCGCGGGAAACGCCCATGGAGGATATCCGAAAGATACGCGCCAATACCCCCAAGGAGCTTGAGATAGAGGCCTTTGTGCACGGTGCTATGTGCGTGTCGTTTTCCGGCCGCTGCCTGCTGTCAAACTACTTGACCGGCAGAGACGCAAACCGCGGCGCATGCGCGCAGCCCTGCCGCTGGAAGTACCACCTTGTCGAGGAAAAGCGACCGGGCGAGTATTTCGAGATAAGCGAGGACAACGGCACTCACATCATGAACTCCCGCGACATGTGCATGATCGAGCACATCCCTGAGCTTATCGATGCAGGTGTTACGAGCTTCAAGATAGAGGGCAGAATGAAATCTGCCTACTACGCCGCCGCCGTCACGAATGCCTATCGCCATGCCATAGACTATGCCCAAAAGGGCGAAGCGCTTCCGCAGGTATGGATAGATGAGCTCAATAAGGTCAGCCACAGGCCGTATTGCACCGGCTTTTACTATGGTGACCCGGGCCAGCACTTTGCCGAGGCAAGCTATTTTTCCGACGCGTATGTCTGCGCAGTCGTCGAAAGCTGCACCGAAGACGGTCTTGCCGAGCTTACCCAGCGCAACCGCTTCTGTATCGGCGACACGGTGGAGCTATTAACAAACGAAGGCGAGCCCATCCCCTTTACCGTGACCGAGCTTTGGGACGGAAACGGTGAAGCGATCGCGGCAACGCCCCACGCGATGATGAAGTTTAAAATGCGCCTGCCCGTTAAATGCAGTGCACTGTCAATACTCAGAAGGATAAAGTAGAAGGAGATAAAGATGAAAGCATTTGGACTTAACGAACTAAGAGAGATGTTTCTCTCGTTTTTTGAAAGCAAGGGCCACAAGCGCCTGCCCAGCTTTTCGCTGATACCGCATAACGATGCGAGCCTTTTGCTCATAAACTCCGGCATGGCACCCATGAAGCCATATTTCAAGGGTGAGCAGGTTCCGCCCAGCAAGCGCGTCTGCACCTGCCAGAAGTGCATCCGCACCGGCGATATCGAGAATATCGGCAAGACCGCAAGACACGGCACCTATTTTGAGATGCTAGGCAACTTCTCCTTCGGCGATTACTTCAAGAAGGAAGCTATTGCATTCAGCTGGGAATTCCTCACCAGCCCCGAGTGGGTCGGCATTGACCCCGACAGACTGTATCCGTCCGTTTATGTCGATGACGAGGAGGCATGGGAGATTTGGAACAAGCAGATCGGCATCCCCGCTGAACGCATCTTCCGCTTCGGCAAGGAGGATAACTTCTGGGAGCACGGCTCCGGCCCGTGCGGCCCCTGCTCGGAGATATACTATGACCGCGGCGAAGAGTACGGCTGCGGCAAGCCCGACTGCACCGTCGGCTGCGACTGCGACCGTTACATCGAGGTCTGGAACAATGTTTTCAGCCAGTTTGATAACGACGGCGAGGGTCACTACTCCGACCTTGTTCAGAAAAATATCGACACCGGCATGGGACTTGAGCGTCTTGCTGTTGTGTGCCAGGGCGTCGACTCGCTGTTTGATGTCGACACCGTTATGAACATCACCCACAAGGTCTCCGAGATAACCGGCGCGTTCTACGGCAAGAGCCACAAGATGGATGTCTCCCTGCGCGTCATCACCGACCACATACGCAGCGCAACGTTCATGATCTGCGACGGCGTTCTGCCTTCAAACGAGGGCAGGGGCTATGTCCTGCGCCGCCTGCTGCGTCGTGCTGCCCGCCACGGCAAGCTTCTCAGCTTGAATAAGCCCTTCCTTTATGAGATAGTCGATACAGTTATCCATGAAAACGAGTGCCAGTACCCCGAGCTTCGCGAGAAGCAGGAGTACATTACCCGCGTTATAAAGAGCGAGGAGGAAAACTTCGCAAAGACCATCGATGCCGGTATGCAGATATTTGCATCCATCCTTGCCGAGCACAAGGCAAAGGGCGAGAGAGTGTTCTCCGGCGCTGATGCATTCAAGCTCTATGACACCTATGGTTTCCCCGTGGATCTGACGCTTGAAATGGTCGAGGACGAGGGCATGACGCTCGATACCGATGAGTTTGACAGACTCATGCAGGAGCAGCGCGTCCGCGCAAGAAAGGCTCGTGAAGCACTCGGCGACCTCGGCTGGGCAGGTATTGACCTTGGACTTGACACCACACCCACGAAGTTCACCGGCTACGACAAGACCACCGATCAGGGCACCGTGCTCGCACTTGTATATGCCGACGAGCTTGCCTCCGAGATACCGGAGGGCTGCGAGGGCATAGTTGTTCTCGACAAGACCCCGTTCTACGCCGAAATGGGCGGCCAGCTGGCCGACACGGGCGATATCGGCTTTGGCCTTGACGATGTTTCCGAGGGTAAGTTTACTCGCTTTGAGGTCACAAATGTAAAGAAGGACAAGGGCAACAAGTACCTGCACTACGGCATTATGCGCTCAGGCACGCTCAATGTCGGCGACGAGGTCATAGCCTCCGTCGATACCGACCGCCGCAAGGCCGTGTCCAGAGCACACTCGGCAACCCATCTTCTGCACAGCGCACTGCGTGAGGTGCTCGGCGACCATGTCCATCAGGCAGGATCGCTCGTCGATGCCGACAAGCTGCGCTTTGACTTCACGCACTTTAACGCCCTCACACCCGAGGAGCTGACGGCTGTTGAAAACTCCGTCAATGAGGCCATTCTCGAGGGCATGGATATAGTCACAAAGGAAATGAACATCGACGAGGCCAAGAAGCTCGGTGCAACTGCGCTTTTCGGCGAAAAGTACGGCGATGTCGTCAGAGTCGTCACCATGGGCGACTACAGCATGGAGCTGTGCGGCGGCACGCATTTGGATAACACCGCAAAGGTCGGGCCGTTCCACATCCTCAGCGAGAGCTCTATCGCAAGCGGCGTTCGCAGGATTGAAGCTGTAACCGGCAAGGAGTTTCTGCGCATGTCAAACGAGGCAAACCTCAAGCTTGCAAAGGCAGCAGAGCTTTTAAAGACAAAGCCCTCTGACCTTCTTGCAAAGACCGAGAGCTTTGTCTTGGAGATGAAGGAGATGCGCCAGAGCGTTGAGCGCCTTAAGGACAAGCTCCTGTACGGCGATGTTGAGCGTTTCCTGTTTGCCGCAAAGCAGATAGGCGGACTGAGCGTGCTGACCGCAACGCGCACCGATCTTTCCGCAAATGACTTGAGAAAGATAGGCGACTTCCTGCGCGATAAGGATCCCAAGGTCGTTGCTGTTTTAGCAACGATAAACGAGAATAAGGTCACCTTCGTTGCTTCCTGCGGCGCTGATGCTGTCGCACAGGGCGTCAAGGCGGGCGACCTCGTCCGCTTCGTCTCCACCGTTGCAGGCGGCAAGGGCGGCGGCAAGCCGGATTCTGCTATGGGCGGCGGCAGCGATGTGCTCAAAACCGATAACGCCCTTGCTGTTGTTGATGATTATGTTGCCGAGAAGCTCGGCGTCTGAATGAAAGGAGAAAACGATGAACGATTGTCTGTTTTGCAAGATCATAGCGGGAGAGATACCCTCGACCAAGGTGTATGAGGACGAGTATGTTTTCGCCTTCCGTGATATAAACCCGCAGGCACCTGTGCATGTTCTGGTACTGCCCAAGCAGCACATCTGCTGCGCCGACGAGATAAACGCTGATAACTCCACGCTTGTTGCAAAGTGCTTTGAGGCTATTGCAAAGATAGCAAAGGCCGAAGGGCTCACCAATGGCTACCGCGTCGTCAATAATTGCGGCGAGGATGGCGGACAGACCGTCAAGCACCTGCACTTCCACATTCTCGGCGGCAAGAAGCTCGACGAGACAATGGCATAAAAACAAAAAACGAAAAAAGCAGAAGGCCCTGTGACTTTCTGCTTTTTTGATTAGATAAAGCTCAGTGGAGATTCGGATATGAAAAGTGTCAGGAAGCTGGCGATCTTTTCAATTGGATATGCTGCGTCTGTCTTTGCAGCACACTATATTTTGCCGTATGAGACCCTTTTGACCGCAGTTGTTTTGGCTGCGGCCGCGGCATTACCCGGCCTGCTTTTTAAGGGAAATGCAAGAAAGCGCATTTTGCTTGCGGCGCTCGCCGCTGCGATAGGCTTTCTGGGTTATAAATATCATTACGACAGCACGGTCATTCCGTGCGAGGAGCTGACGGGCAAGACCCTGACCGTTCAGGTACAAGTGCTTGATTACCCAATGCACTACGATTATTGCAGCCGTATAAATGTCAAGCTTAAAACCGACGGAGTTCCGCAAGTTAAAACCGCAATATATGACTACGACCATAAGCTGACGGACGTTGAGCCCGGCGATATGCTGAGTGTTAAGCTTCGCTTCCGATCGGCGGCGACAAGATACGGCGAAGAGGTCGACAATTGCATATCCGACGGAATTTACGCCATCGGCAATCTTGAAGAAGCAGAGCTGATATCGCACGGCGGCTCGGTAAAATTTCTGCCGCAGCGGATAGGCAAAGCCCTGCGCACGCAGATAAAAAGCGTATTTCCGCAGGATGCCGCACCGTTTATGCTGGCACTCTTGACCGGCGATAGAAGCGAGTATTATAACGACGATGCGCTGTATTCGGCAATGGGTGTTTCAGGACTTGCCCACGCCGTCGCAATATCGGGCATGCATGTGTCATTTTTAGTTGCATTTTTGCAGCTCGTCATGGGCAGAAGCAGAAGAACATCGCTGCTGTGCCTGACGCTCATTTGGGCATTCGTCGTCATGTCGGGCTCATCACCGTCGGCGGTGCGTGCCGGCATAATGCTATCTGTTTTCCTGCTTGCGCCAGTTTTCGGCAGGGAGAATGACCGAACGACGAGTCTATGCTTTGCTCTTGCACTTATCTTGGCCGCGAACCCCTTTGCCGCCGGAAGTGTCTCACTCCAGCTGTCGTTTTCGGCAATGGCTGGAATCTATCTGTTCGCGCAGCCTGTGTATGATTGGCTGAACACGCATATTAAAGGCAAGGGCAGACTGCGCAGCTATCTTATAGGCTCGCTGTCAAGCTCGCTTAGCGTAACGGTGTTTTCCGTGCCGCTTATTGCGGTACACTTCGGCTATGTTTCGCTCCTGATGCCGATAACGAATATACTCTGCCTGTGGGCGGTATCTGTATTGTTTGTCGGCGGATACGCCGTGTGCCTTATAGGCTTTGTGATCAAACCGCTTGCCGCGCTTGCGGCAGGGGTGCTTGCGTATCTCGTTCGGTATATTGCCTTCGTAGTCAAGGGGCTTGCCCGCTTGCCGTATTCGGCGGTGTATACCGAGAACCTGTACGCCGTTTTGTGGCTAGCCTTTGTGTACGCAGCCTTTACCGTATGGTACTTTGTGCGCAGAAAGGTCAAACGGCTTAATCCCTTGATACCTGCGGCCTTGAGCCTTATAGCGCTGCTCGGCGTGTTCTTGCAGACCAGAGCGGACATGCTCAACGACACCGGCACGCTCAGCGTAATGGATGTTGGCAGCGGCCAATGCATCGCCGTGACCGAAGGCGAGCACGCTGCGGTCATCGACTGCGGCAGCCGAGGAACGATGACAAACGCCGGCAGCGAGGTAGGGCAGTATCTGCTCGCAAGCGGCAGATGGAAAATTGACTGCCTGATCCTCACGCATCTGCACTCTGACCATATAAACGGTGTCGTGCGGCTCATGAATACGGTAAAGGTCGGTACGCTCGTTTTGCCCGAGTATGTCGGTTATATAGACGACGGAGTGCTATCCGAGCTCGTTGCCGCCGCCCATGATAACCATGTAGGGCTCATGTACATTTCCCGTGATACCGAGCTTAACGCAGGCGGCATCAGCCTGAAGCTCTATGCTCCCTTCGACAAGGGCGATAAGAACGATAGAGGCATTATGTTAACCGCCGAGATCGGCAACGAGAGCGTTCTCGTAACCGGCGATGTGCGCGAGGCGACAGAGCGCAAGCTCGTTAATGCGCAGGATTTATCCGACACGGATATACTCATCGTCGGACACCACGGATCGAAGTATTCAACGAGCGAGGAGCTTTTGGATGAGGCCGATCCCGAAAAAGCTGTAATATCCGTGGGCTATAACAACTACGGCCATCCGGCAGACGAGGTGCTCGAGCGGCTCCGCGAGCACGGCATAACGATATACAGAACCGACGAAAGAGGAAGAATAGTTATATATTGCGGTGATTAAATGGCTAGAAAGACGAAAACCGAAGAAAAATTCAATTACGGCGAGAGCATACGCAGATTGCGGCAGTCAGGTCCGCAGCGACTGTACCTCATTTGGGGACCGGAGGACTATCTGGCAGAGCAGTACCTTGCCGAGCTGCGCAGATTATGCGTCGGCGACGAGGCGGACGATTTCAGCTACCGCAAGCTGAATGAGCGGGATTTTTCCGCCATTGCGCTTGCCGAGGCCATCGACTCCGTGCCGTTTTTGTCCGAGCGCAGCATGGTCGAGGTGCGCGGCGTTGACCTTAATAAGCTTTCTGAGGCCGAAGAGGTCATTAAGGCTATAAGTGATATCCCTGATTACTGCACCGTGGCTTTTTTATGTGAGCCGAGCTTTGAGCCGGATAAGCGCCTCAAGCTATATAAGTCATTTGCCAAAGCGGGTGTTGAGATACATGTCACCGCCCAATTAAGCGATGCGCTTATCAAGTGGATAGTCAAGCGCTTTGCCGCACAGGGAAAGAGCATTGAGCTCAATGCTGCCCAGCGACTCATCACCGTCAGCGGCGATATAATGAGCGGGCTAATCCCAGAGATAAATAAGATTGCGGCCTACGCTAAAGGCGATAAGGTCACCATCGAGGATGTCAATACCGTTGCACACCACATCCCCGAGGCCGTCGTTTTCGACATGACCGAGAGCATGGCACGGGGCGAGTATAATGCCGCCATGTCGCTCTTGGGCGAGCTTCTGGATGATAAAAACAACGAGCCCATCATGATACTTGCCGTGCTCGGCAACCAAATGCGCCAGCTTTACGCGGCCTCGGTAGCCATTCAAAGCGGGCAGGGCAAGGATTATCTTATGAAGACCTGCTCACTAAAGCACGACTTTGTTGCTTCAAAGCTCATGACGAGCGCTCGCCGCTTCAGCCCGGCGCAGCTCAGGCGGGCCGTGGAGCTTTGCGCTGAAACGGATTACGCCATGAAAAGCAGCCGCACAGAGCCCAGGGAGCTTTTGAAGGAGTGCGTCATGCGCATTGCCGCAGGTGAGACCAATGAATAAAATCTCCGAGGTAATCGTCGTCGAAGGCAGATACGATAAAAATACGCTTTCGCAGGTAGTTGATGCTGTCATCATCGAAACCAGCGGCTTCGGCGTGTTCAATAACAAAGAAAAGCAGCAGCTTCTGCGCACGCTTGCCGAAAAATGCGGCATGATAGTGCTCACAGACTCTGACGGAGCGGGCTTTGTCATACGCAACTTTATTAAAGGCTGTGTTGACCCGAGGTACCTCAAGCACGCTTATATTCCCGACGTTTACGGTAAGGAGCGCCGCAAGGCCAAGGCTTCCAAGGAGGGTAAGCTCGGTGTAGAGGGCATGAAGCCGGAAGTCCTTTTAGACGCACTTATTGCCGCCGGCGCGACCGTGGACGGCGTGTCGGAGAATAAGAAAGCTTCCATCACAAAAGCCGATATGTACGCCAAGGGCTACACCGGCAGGGCAGACAGCGCAAAAAAGCGGTCTGAGCTTCTGAAAACGCTCGGCCTACCCGAGAAAATGACGGGAAACGCGCTTTTGGATGTCTTGAATGCCCTCATGACCCGAGATGAGTTTCTTGCCCTTGTCAATTGAGGGGTTATTGTGCTATAATACACAAGATATAGTGTTTTTGACCAAAATTTGTCCATTCGGAGGAAGCATAGATGAAATGCCCGTTTTGCGGATTCCTTGAAAGTAAGGTAATCGACTCCCGTCCTGCCGAGGAGGGCTCAACCATACGCAGACGCAGAGAGTGTCTTGCGTGCCAGAAGCGTTTTACTACATATGAGATCATCGAGCACCTGCCGCTGGTCGTCGTCAAGCGTGACGGCTCACGCCAGACATTTGACCGTGTCAAGCTCATAAACGGCATGGTGCGCGCATGCGAAAAGCGCCCCGTGTCGCTCGCACAGCTCGAGAAGATCGCCGACGAGATCGAGCAGGAACTGCAAAGCGCCCTTGAACGCGAGATCAGCACCGTCGATATCGGCGAGATGGTCATGAGAAGAATGAAGGAGGTCGACGAGGTCGCATATGTGCGCTTTGCATCGGTCTACCGTAGCTTCAAGGATATAAACACATTCATGGAGGAACTCACGAAGCTTCTCAGCGACAAGTAATCAGAATATGCTGCCGAAGCTTAAGTGCTCTATCGTGATGAGTGATTTTAAGTGAGCGTCAAGCTTTCGGTAGCTGCCTTCGGCGCTTTCCGCGTCCTTTGATGCTATGTCCGACAGCATATCGAAAAACGCATCCGTCGCCGAGTCTATCTCCGTGTGACGGATGAAAATATGCGTATACTCGTCCATGCCGAGCCACCTGTCCGCTGCCGAGCGCAGCTGCCTTTCGGCATCTTCAAAGTCGCTGTTTTGCGCACTTTCATAGGCTTTTCCCACATCCGCGCGCAGGGAGCCTATCTTTTCGTCCATGACATGGATGTTATATAGAGAGCCTAAAAACAGCGCTAACAGCAGCAGATACGCACAAATTTCTCTGTTCATTTTGCCTGCTCCTTTCGCTGGCAGAATATCTTGCCTGTCTCTGTGAGCGTGAGAAGATACACATCCTCTGCGGATGCCGCACCCTGACGCTTTATCTCCTTGTCAAGCCAACTTCTGTCTCTGCCGAGCATACGCAGATTGTTGTCGAGTATCCTGCCCTCGTTGATTATAATGTGGGCGTAGCCGTCACTTCCGGCAGGGATGCCGAGCTGCGACGGTGTGACCGGTTGCTCGGATTTTTGTAAAATGACATTGAGTTGACCGTTCGTTTCGAGTATCGCATATTCTATCTGCGTTGTGTCGGATAGCCCCTGGTTTCGCAGCTCCTGCATGAGCTCGTCGAGCGTGAAGCGGTTTTTGCGCATCTTCTCGCGGTCGATCTTGCTGTTTTCTATAATGATCTCAGGCTTGCCGAATACGAGTTTGCGCACCTTCAGACTGCGCATGGATAGCCCTGCGATGATGATCTCGAGCGCAAACAGAGTGAATATCGGCACAAGACCGTTTAAAAGGGGAGTGCCTATATCCTGCAATGGCGTTGCGGCAAGGTCGGCTATGAGTGCGCCCACGATAAATTCCGACAGCTCCATTTCGCCGAGCTGCCGCTTACCCATAATGCGCATCGATATAAGGATAGTAAAATATAGTATTATTGTCCTGACAAAAATTATTGCCAATTTTATCGCCTCCGACTAATAGCTTTACCAGTGGGAGACGAATTATAAAGGAAGCGTATATAAATGAAAATTATTGTTGACAGCAAAGAAGCGATAAACAAGCTTGTTTCGTCAATGGTGAGTAAGCTTGTTTCCGAAAAGCCAGATGCCTGCCTTGCATTCACGGCGGGGCGCTCGCTCGAGGGCGTTTTCGCAGAGCTAGCCTCGGATGATACCGCCGACCTTTCCGGCTGCGAGGCATTCAATGTCTGCGAATACATAGGCGCGGACGAGAGTTTAAGCTGCGCTAATCAGCTCAATGAGGAGCTTTACTCCAAAAAGGGAATCACGAAGCTCCACAACCCGCCCGAGGAAAGCCCCGAGAGCTACGACGATGAGATAGCAGCCCACGGCGGCCTTGACCTTGTCGTTCTCGGCATCGGCCTTAACGGACATATCGGCTTTAACGAGCCTGCCACGCTTTTTGACACGCACACTCATGTTCAGCAGCTTACCGACAGCACCAAGCGCATGAAGGCCGAACACTTCGGCGGCATTGAAAACGTGCCTGACATGGGCGTTACCATGGGACTCAAGACCATTTGCAGCGCCAAAAATGTTATCCTAGTCGCATTCGGCGAGGAGAAGGCGGACATTATCCACAAGCTGGTCTACGGCAAAACGACTACCTACGTGCCCGCGGCAATGCTCCAGATGCATATGAATATGACCCTTTGCCTTGACGGCGAGGCAGCCTCAAAGCTCGATTAAAGGAGAAAGCCATGGGAAAATATTTCGGAACCGACGGCTTCCGCGGGGAAGCGAATGTTGATCTTACGGTCATGCACGCGTTTGAGATAGGCCGCTACCTCGGCTGGTACTACGGCAGGGAGCACAAGGCTCGAATCGTAATCGGCAAGGACACCCGCCGCTCAAGCTACATGTTCGAGTCGGCTCTGTGTGCGGGGCTCACCGCCTCGGGCGCTGACGCATATCTTCTGCATGTCACCACCACGCCCAGCGTTTCGTATATCGCAAGGGCGGACGATTTTGACTGCGGCATTATGATCTCGGCAAGCCACAATCCCTATTACGATAACGGCATCAAGCTCATTAACGGCCGTGGCGAGAAGATGAGCGACGATGTGCTTGACGGCATCGAGGAGTATATCGATAAGACAAGCGCCGGTGAGCCCGACATCCTGCCCTACGCAAAGGGCGAAAAGATAGGCAGAACCGTCGACTATGCCGCCGGAAGAAATCGCTATATCGGCTTTCTCATCTCGCTTGCCACACGCTCTTACAAGGGCAAAAAGGTTGGCCTTGACTGCGCAAACGGCAGCACGTGGATGATGGCAAAGAGCGTGTTTGATGCTCTGGGCGCCGACACCTATGTCATAAACAATAACCCCGACGGCCTTAATATCAATGTCGACTGCGGCTCCACGCATATTGAGAAGATACAGCAGTTCGTCCTCGAAAAGGGGCTTGATGTGGGTTTTGCCTTCGACGGAGATGCCGACCGCTGCCTTGCCGTCGACGAAAAGGGCAATATCATAACCGGCGACCATATCCTTTATGTCTGCGGCAAGTACATGCACGACTGCGGCATATTGGGCAATAAGAAAATAGTCACGACCGTTATGTCCAACATGGGCCTTTACAAGGCTCTTGACGAGCTCGGCATCGGCTACGAAAAGACCAAGGTCGGCGACAAGTACGTTGCCGAGAACATGCGTGAAAACGGTCATATCCTCGGCGGCGAGCAGTCGGGACACATCATTTTCGGCCGCCTTGCAAACTCCGGAGACGGAATTTTGACCGCCATTAAGATCATGGAGGCCATGTGTGAGAGCAAGCAGCCCCTTTCTGTGCTGGCAGCCCCCGTTGTCATGTACCCGCAGCTTCTCAAGAATGTCGTTGTCGACGACAAGGACGAGACATTAAACTGCACCGAGGTCAATGCGGCAGTCGCCGAGGTCGAGGCAAAGCTTGGCACCGAGGGCAGAGTGCTCCTTAGAAAAAGCGGCACGGAGCCCGTCCTGCGTGTCATGGTCGAGGCGCTCACGCATGAAAAGTGCGAAGAAAGCGTTGACTATATCATCGACGCAATGGCCAAGTGCGGAAGACTCGTGAAGGTGAAATAATGCTTGAGATTAAAGAACTTTTAGACCTGACAAAGACCATAGCAGCGCCGCTTTTCGAGGGCAGGACCTACCCATGGGAAGTGCTGCCCGATATAAAGGACTTCATCATCGCCCTTGGCAATACTCTGCCCGAGGATGAGTTTGAAAAGCGGGATGAAAATGTATGGGTCGCAAAGGATGCAACGGTATTCCCGTCTGCTTACATCGGCAGCCCCTGCATCATTGACCACGGTGCCGAGGTGCGCCACTGCGCATTTATAAGGGGCAGCGCCATCATCGGCAAAAACACCGTTGTCGGAAACTCCACCGAGATAAAAAACTCGATACTCTTCGACAATGTCCAGGCACCGCATTATAATTACATCGGCGACTCCGTGCTCGGCTACAAGTCGCACATGGGCGCAGGCTCGATAACGAGCAATGTCAAAAGCGACAAGACCCTTGTTGTCATCAAATCTCCCGAGGGCGAGATCGAGACAAAGCGAAAAAAGGTCGGCGCTATCCTCGGCGACGGTGTCGAGATAGGCTGCAACAGCGTCCTTAACCCCGGCACGATCCTCGGCCGAGGCGCAAGCGTTTACCCCACGAGCTGCGTCCGCGGTGTCATCCCCGAAAACGGCATTTATAAAGACAAAGACAATATCGTTATCCGCAAATAAAATCAGTCACCCAATCGGGTGACTGATTTGTTATACCAGGCTTTTGTACTCGTCGCATTCCTCAACAGCATCGGGCGGGAAAAACTCCTCAACAGGGAAGCGGATGCGCCCGAACATCGTGCACGGGTCATCCTCGCTTGCACCGACGCACTCTTTATCCGGCAGGCAATAATCATAGGCGGGGATAAGCAGCTGCGTTGTGCGCAGAAGCCTGATTATCGAAAACTGACCGAGCGTGACATAAAGCGTCTTGTCTGCTGCCGCAAATGAGAGCTCATCATCAAAATGACTAAGTATTGCTTCGGGAATATCTCTCTGCTCGATGCCGGGATCGGAAACTGCGGTGTCCGAGAGCGTCATGTGCAGTGCAATGGGATCAACCGCATCGACGACGGCATAGGGCATGCTGTTGTCGGCACTGTTTACCGTGGCGTTTGACGAGAACGACTTTACGCTGCCCTCGCTGCCGAAGAGCATCACTCGCTTATCGAACACGGCAAGACCCGTGACGGTCTGGTTTGACGGGAACACCTCGCCGGTTACCTTGTAGAAGTATGTGACATCGACGGTGTAGTAGCCTCTGTTGAGGCAGATCTCCTTGACGCTGACCTCACACTGCAAAAGCTCGGCGCAGCGCGGGCGGACGCTGAATGCGCTCTGTATTAAGGCCGCCGAACCCACTGTAGGGTATACCCTCAGATCCTCGATGCAGTCCTTATCCCGACAGGAGTCCATTATCTTCCTTGTATCTATGCAGACGGCCTCTTTAATGCAGTCATCATTACTAACAGGCCCCGGAACGACCCTGTCTGCCATAAACATACCTCCCTGATTGTTTTTGAAGTAAAACTTCAATACAGTGTATGCACTGAGGGCCAATTTGTGAAGTATTCATTTACAAAAAGGAAAAGCTGTATTATTATGATGGTGTATGGAGGTGCGCATATGGGAAAGAGATTTGCTTTACTTATAATTGCGGCGGAGGTCATCCTGCTCGCGGCAATGCTGCTTGCCGACTTCGGTATACTGCCGAGCAACGTCGATCCGCTTTCGACGAAGAGCATCATGATGCATCTGTCGGTGGTCATAATCATCATCGGCTCGCTTATCGCTATTAAGCGTGCGGATAAGAAATAACATTTACAGTTTTAAATTTTTGCTGTATAATCTCAAACGAGGAGAGTGATATCATGGACAGACTTGGATTTATCCACGAAAAGCTCGACATTAAAATACTGATACTGTTTATTCTCCGCCGCCTGCCCGGCACGGTCGAACGTGATATGCTGTCTGACTTCACCCAGTGCGACGGCGGCGTGGGATATTTTGATTTTTCCGACTGCTTATCTGAGCTTGTCGACACCGGCCTTGTCACAGAATCGCCCGAGGGCTACCGCATAACCGAAAAGGGCGCGCAGGCGGGGGAAACTGTTGAGAGCAGTCTGCCGTTTTCCGTGCGCAAAAAGGCCGAAAAGCTTATTGCGCCCGAGGCCGAGCGCCTTCGCAGGCTTTCCATGCTCACGGCCGAGCACAAGATAAAGGACGGCAACTGCATGGTCACGCTCGCAATGAACGACGGCAAGGGCGAGGTCATGCGCCTGAAGATCCTCAGTTCCGGCGAGGAGCAGGCTCAGCACATCGAAAAAAACTTCAAGAGCAACGCGGAGGATATCTACTGCAAACTCATAGAACTGCTCGATAAATAATTAAAGGGTCTATCTTAAATGCCCATCATCCGATGGGCATTTTGCGTTTAGAAAGGAAG
The DNA here is from genome assembly GCA_022784505.1 of Bacillota bacterium. Taxonomy (GTDB): domain Bacteria; phylum Bacillota; class Clostridia; order Oscillospirales; family Oscillospiraceae; genus F23-B02. The sequence goes on along the minus strand of JALFUQ010000085.1, from coordinate 3,006 downwards.
AAAAAATGAAAACTTACATTCCCGAGGGCTATGAAAGCATCCTCAGCATTTATGACACTCAGAAGGCCATCAGCCTTTTAAAGCGCCTGTTTGAGGACAGACTCGGCGCACTGCTGAACCTCTATCGAGTTTCCGCACCCCTGTTTGTCGAGGCTGATTCCGGCCTTAACGATAACCTCAACGGCTACGAGCGCCCTGTTACCTTCGATATCCTGCGCTCTGACGCAACGGCGCAGGTTGTGCAGTCGCTTGCAAAGTGGAAGCGCCTTGCACTCAAGCGCTATTGCTTCTTCCCGGGCAAGGGCCTTTACACCGATATGGACGCTATCCGCCGAGACGAGGACGAGCTTGACAATCTGCACTCTATCTATGTCGACCAGTGGGACTGGGAGAAGGTCATCCTGCCCGAAAATCGCAATCTTGACTACCTCAAGCTTACAGTCATGGACATAGTCAAAGCCGTCTGCGACACGCAGGACACCATGCAGGCGATTTACCCCCAGCTCCAGCGCCTCGGCAAGTTCGAGCGCAAGGTGTCGTTTGTCACCGCTCAGGAGCTTGAGGACATGTACCCCGACTACACCTCAAAGCAGCGTGAGAATGCCTACCTCAAGGAGCACAAGACCGCTTTCATAATCGGCATCGGCGGTGCGTTGCGCTCCGGCAAGCCGCACGACGGCAGAGCTCCCGACTACGACGACTGGAGCTTAAACGGCGATATCATGTTCCGGTGCGATTGGCTCAACTGCGCAGTCGAGCTCAGCTCCATGGGCATAAGAGTCGACCCCGAGACCCTCGATAAGCAGCTTACCATCGCCGGTTGCGATGACCGCCGTGAGCTTCCGTACCACAAGATGCTCCTGAACGGTGAGCTTCCGCTCACCATCGGTGGCGGCATCGGCCAGTCGAGGCTTTCGCTGCTGCTCCTCGGCAAGGCACACATCGGTGAGGTACAGGCCTCCATTTGGGACGACGATACCATCAAGCTCTGCGCCGAAAAAGGAGTCATGCTTCTGTAAAAGGTGAATAGGTATTATTGAGGAGTTTGTATGGAGCTTATTGAAATACTTAAAGTAGTAGTTCTCGGCATCGTCGAGGGCGTAACCGAGTGGCTGCCAATATCCAGCACCGGCCATATGCTGCTGGTCGACGAATTTATCCACATGAATGTGAGCGACAGCTTCAAGGATATGTTCTTCGTCGTCATCCAGCTCGGCGCAATTTTGGCCGTCGTGATGCTGTTTTGGGACAAAATGTGGCCGTTCCAGACCAAGGATAAGTCAAAGCCGGTGATCCGCAAGAATGTGTTTTCCATGTGGTTCAAGGTCGTTGTGGCCTGCATCCCTGGCGCTATCGTGACGCTCTTGTTTGACGATTACATCGAAGCGCACCTTCACACGCCAACGGTCATAGCGCTTGCACTGGTCATCTACGGCGTTGCGTTTATCGTGGTTGAAAACTGGAACAAAACCCGCACGCCCAAGGTGCTTGCTCTTGAGGATATCTCATATAAGACCGCATTTATCATCGGACTGTTTCAGGTGTTGTCCATAATCCCGGGCACATCACGCTCGGGCTCGACGATAATCGGCGCGCTGACCATCGGCGTGTCCCGAGTAGCGGCGGCGGAGTTCACATTTTTCCTCGCCGTGCCGGTCATGATCGGCCTTTCGTTTATAAAGATACTCAAGTTCGGCCTGAGCTTCACATCGGTGGAGCTGATGACGCTCGCCATTGGCTGTGTCGTTGCGTTTTTAGTATCGGTGCTCGTCATCAAGTTCCTGATGAGCTATATCAAAAAGCGTGACTTCAAGATCTTCGGCTGGTATCGCATCATCCTCGGCGTAATATTATTGCTGTACTTTATGTAAAAAAAGCCCTGAGCAAAGCGTTTGCCTTGCTCGGGGTTCTTTTTAGTTGATATACACTTCACTTCTTGATATAATCACATCAAAGCAAGACAAAGGAGGCATTTTTAATGGCAAAGAAGAAAACCATACTTGATCTTCAGAAGATGAAAGAGACCGGCGAAAAGGCCGCATGGATGGTCATTTACGACTCGTGCATGGCATCGTTTGCCGAAGAAGCAGGCATGGACATGATACTGGTCGGCGACTCCATGGGCATGATAATCTACGGCTACGAGGGCACCGTGCCCGTCACGATGGACATGTCCATTGCCCACTGCCAGGGCGTGCGCCGCGGCGCTCCGAACACCTATATAATCGGCGACATGCCATTCGGCACATACCACGCAAGCACCGAGGACGCAGTCAACAACGCAGTGCGCTTCATTAAAGAGGGCGGCGTGGACGCAATCAAACTCGAGGGCGGCGTTGCGGTCGCAGATAAGATCCGCGCCATCGCAAACGCAGGTATAGTCGTGTTCGGCCACATCGGCCTTACCCCGCAGAGCAGCGCTGCCATGGGCGGCTTCAAGGTGCAGGGCAAGACCACCGAGGCAGCAAAGGCAGTCATTGACGACGCGATCGCGGTGTACAAGGCAGGCGCAAGAGTGCTGCTTCTCGAGGGCGTTCCCGAGGAGACGGCGGCGTTCATCCACAAGATTCTGCCAATTCCCGTTTACGGCATCGGCGCGGGCGCATGCTGCGACGGGCAGGTCATCCTCGCTGCCGACGCACTGGGCGTGTACAAAAACTTTACCCCCAAGTTTGCAAAAAAATATTGCAGCATCGGCGATATCGCAACTCAGGGCATGAAAGATTACATCGCCGAGGTCAAATCCGGCGTATTCCCCGCACCCGAGCACAAATACAAATTCACCGGCGACAAGGAGGAGTTTGCAGCCTTCACCGCCGAGCTTGAAAAAACGCTTGACATATAAGAAAAACTCCCGACCCAATATGAAGTGAACCCCAAAAGTTAGACAAAATATTTTATTAAGCGACCTGAAGGGTCTGGTATCTGTGTTGAGCAGGTGTCAGGCCCTTTAGCTTTAGCTTGATCCTGCGGTTGTTATAGTAGTCGAGGTAATCGATGAGTTCT
>JALFUQ010000071.1 GCA_022784505.1 Bacillota bacterium | reverse complement strand
AGCAGTTTTGACAGAGTTATTTTTCGTCAAGACAAAACAACAAATCTCCGGCAATACTTTGTGTATTACCGGAGATTTTTGTGAAGTATGGGCGGAAAAGAGCCGGTCAAAACCGATTTCTCCTTATCTGAATTCGCCCTTCAGGTCTCTTTATATCTTGCTTTCGCCTATGATGGCTATGCTGTGGGCTTTTAAAAGCTCGGCGGTCACGCCGTCGCCGGGGACGAGCGTTCCGGTGAACGTGCCGTCATAGATCATGACGCAGCCGCAGGATGGGCTGTTTTCTTTTAGTATCGCAGTTTTGATATCAAATAGCTGCGCAAGATACAGCGCTGCCTCTGCGCCTTTTTTAAACTCCGCCGTGACATCCCTGCCGGTTTTCGAGATAACGCCGTCGCCAAGGCGCTCTGACGGCACTCTGGGTGTTGTCAGGCCGCCGTAGGCTTCAGGGCACACGGGGATAAGCTCATAGTCGGTTTTGAGCCTTTGAAGCTTTTCATCCGGCAGGCGGTTATTGCCGCCGTTATATTTGCAGTTAACGCCCAAAAGGCAGGCGGATATTAAAACTCTTTCCTTCATCGTTTTCTGAGCCCCAATACCGCGCCGCAGATGCCGCCGATTATGTGCGTTAGCTGTGATATGTTGTCGCTGAGCATGACACCGTCGACTATCTCGTTGCCGAGATAGAGAACCAGCACAAGTATGAGCGTGATGGGAATGCAGCCGTCACGCATACCGGCAAGCGAGGCCATGACTATCATCATGAATACGATTCCCGATGCGCCAAGAAGCATAGTTCCCGGGAACATGAACCAATGCACCAGCCCCGACACGAGCGCCGTGATGATTATTGCGCTTAGAAGATTTCTGCTGCCGTACTTCTCTTCAAGGCTCGGGCCGACGACGAGTATCATCATCATGTTTGCTATGTAGTGGCTGTAGTCGGAGTGACCGAGCACATGGAGGATGAACCTCGGGTATGTGAGGATATCGGCGAGCGAGGAGTGCCACACGCTGAAAAGATACTTTGTCGTCCAGCCGTCGGTGAGCTTGCCTAAAAGCAGCGCGCCGAGCGATACGAGCGCAAAGGTCAACACGACCGGTGAGTTGTATTGCAGTCTGAACAGTCGTTTCATTTAAGGCTCTCCAGTGCGTTTTCGTAATAGCCCTTGGTGCGCTCGTCAAAGCATACCATGCGCACGCGCTCGATCTCGGGATGCTCGAACAGGTACTCGGCAATGGCCTTGATTGCGATCTCCGATGCTTTGTCGAGCGGGAAGTGATACACGCCCGTGGATATCGACGGAAAATCCACCGTCTTGCAGCCGTTTTCACTTGCGAGCTCTAAGCACGAACGGTAGCACGAGCGCAGAAGCTCCGGCTCGCCGTGGCTGCCGCCGTGCCACACGGGGCCCGGAGTGTGGATAACATGCTTTGCGGGAAGCTTATAGCCCTTCGTTATCTTCGCTTCGCCCGTTTTGCAGCCGCCGAGCGTGCGGCACTCGGCCAAAAGCTCGGGACCTGCGGCCCTGTGAATAGCGCCGTCAACTCCGCCGCCGCCGAGAAGCGAGCAGTTTGCGGCGTTGACGATAGCGTCGACCGCCTGCTTTGTGATATCGCCCTTGATTATCTCGATCCTGTCTTTCATTTAAAGCTCCTCAATGTCCTTAATAAGCCTGTCCGCAGCAGCGTCCGTGGTTGCCCAGCTGGTGCAGAAGCGAGTGACCGTGCCGCCGGGGGTCTTGCTCTGAACGGAGAACGAGTAGTTTTCCGAGAGTTTTTTTATCTGCTCGTCGCTCAGTACGGGGAAAATTTGATTTGTCGGTGAGGCGTAGTAAAGCTCGATGCCCTTTTTCTTGAATGCATCTGCTATCTTCTGCGCCAAGCGCACCTCGTTTTTGCCGACCTCGTAGTATGAGCCATCGGAGAAAATCTCATCAAACTGCAAGCCCAGCAGTCTGCCCTTGGCGAACATTCCACCGCGCTGCTTTATGATGTAGCGGAAGTCCTTTTTTAGTGCGTCGTTTAAGATGACGACCGCTTCGCCGAAGAGCGTACCGTGCTTCGTGCCGCCGATGTAAAACGCATCGCACAGTCGTGCAAGGTCACCGAGCTTCGGCGTACCCTCGCAGGCAAGCGCACATGCAAGCCTTGCGCCGTCAACATACAGCAGTATACCGAGCTTGCGGCAGGTGCTCGACAGCTCCTCAAGCTCGGGGAGCGTGTACACCGTGCCGGTCTCGGTCGGCTGCGAGATATACACCATCGCAGGCTGCACGATATGCTCAAACGATTCGTCGGCGCGGTGGCACAGGACATTGTCCTCGACCTGCTTGGCATTTATCTTGCCGTCGGTGCTGTCCAAGGCTATAACCTTGTGGCCGGTGGCCTCGATAGCGCCGGTCTCGTGCGCTTCGATGTGCGCAGTTTGCGCTGCAAGCACGCCCTGATGTGGGCGGAGGGCTGCTGCAATGACGGTCATGTTAGTCTGCGTACCGCCGACAAGAAAGTGAATGTCCGCGTTGGGAGCAGAGCATTCTTTTCTTATAAGCTCACGGGCTTTTTCACAGTAGGGATCGCAGCCGTAGCCTGCGGTCTGCTCAAAATTCGTGCTCATGAGGCGGTACATTATCTGCGGCAGAGCGCCTTCGAGATAATCGCTTTCAAACCTTATCATGATTTTCTCACCTCGACCTTGACCTTGTCGTCAGTTGCCGAGAGCCTTATGCGTGCGACATTTTCGCCGCGGCGCTCGATGACCTTCTCGGCTATCGCGTCCTCGACATCCTTCTGTATCGTCCTGCGCAGATTGCGTGCGCCGTAGGTGACCGAGTAGCTGTGCTTAACAAGATAATCGACAAGCGTATCGTTCCAGCTGAGCGTAATGCCCCGCTCGGCGATAGCGTCCTTGACCTCGGTTAGCATGAGCTCGGCAATGGAGCGGAAATTCTCCTCGGTGAGCTGGTTAAAGTAGACTATCTCATCGACACGGTTTATAAACTCGGGGCGCAGGAAATCGTTTAGTGCCTTGAGCGCACGCTCCCTGCCCATGTCGTTCAGGCTGCCGCCGAAGCCGAGCGAGCCGCTTTTTGTGTTGCTGCCGGCATTGGTGGTCATGATGATGACGGTGTTTTCAAAGTTGACCGTCCTGCCCTGAGCATCGGTTATCCTGCCGTCGTCAAGTATCTGCAAAAGGATGTTCAAAACATCGGGATGCGCCTTTTCTATCTCGTCAAAGAGGACGACGGAATACGGCTTGCGGCGGATCTTCTCGGTGAGCTGACCTGCCTCGTCATAGCCGACATAGCCCGGGGGAGAGCCGATGATCCTCGAAACGGAGAACTTCTCCATAAACTCGGACATATCGAGCCTTATAAGCGACTCGGGACTGTCAAAAAGATCAGCGGCAAGGCGCTTTACGAGCTCTGTTTTGCCGACACCCGTGCCGCCGACAAAGATAAAGCTCGTTGGCTTGCGCTTTGCCTTGAGGCCAATGCGGCTGCGCTTAATGGCAGCGCACACAGCATCGACCGCCTCGTCCTGACCGACGATGTGCGCACGCAACCTGTCGCCGAGCTCGGCAAGGCGCTCAAACTCATCCTCGCGGATCGAGGATGCCGGTATCTTCGTCCACAGCTCGATTATGCGGGCAAGGTTATCCATCGTAAGCTCGGGCTTGCCCTCAAGCTCAAGCGAGGCTATCTCCTGCTCGCGCTGCATTTCCTTGCTGCGCAGTTCGGCTATGCGCTCATAGCGCTTGTCGAGCACCTCGTCGGTGAGCTCTCCGCCGTCGGGAGCGTCGGCGCTCATGAGAGCTTCACGCTCAAAGCGCAGATCGTCAAGATCCTTTCTCGCCTCGGCAAGGCGGATTATATTCTTATCCTTGAGGTTAACATCCGAGCTTGCTTCGTCTATGAGGTCAATTGCCTTATCCGGCAGGAAGCGGTCGGTTATATAGCGCTCGGAAAGCTTAACCGCCTCGGCGCACATCTCGTCGGAGATCGTAATGCCGTGGTAGTCCTCGTAATAGTGCTTGATGCCCTTTAATATCTCGATGCTGTCGGATATAGACGGCTCGTTTATCGTAACCGACTGGAAGCGGCGCTCAAGCGCAGTGTCCTTTTCAATGTGCTTGCGGTACTCGGCAAAGGTAGTCGCACCGATGACCTGTATCTCGCCTCTTGACAGGGCGGGCTTTAAGATATTTGCCGCATTCATGCTGCCCTCGGCATCGCCTGCACCGACAATGTTGTGTACCTCGTCAATGACCAATATTACATTGCCCTGCTTGCGAATTTCCTCAATGAGTCCCTTCATTCGGCTTTCAAACTGGCCTCTGAACTGCGTACCCGCAACGAGAGCCGTGAGGTCAAGCAGATAGACCTCCTTGTTGCGCAGCTTATAGGGCACTTTGTCCATTGCAATGCGCTGGGCAAGTCCTTCGGCAACGGCGGTCTTGCCGACACCGGGCTCGCCGATGAGGCAGGGATTATTCTTCTGACGGCGGTTGAGTATCTGAATGACGCGTTCAAGCTCTTCCTCGCGGCCTATCATGTTATCGAGCTTACCGGCTCTTGCGCGGTCGGTGAGGTTGATGCAATAGTTATCCAAAAACTTTTTCCTCGCCGGTCTGCCGCCCTCAGGCTTATCCTTGGGTGCGTCAGCGCCGCCTTCGGGAACGCTATTGGCGTTTTGCCCGTTTTGACCGCCGAACAGACGGTTTAAAAACGGGAAGGTCGCGGTCTTGCCGTCATCGTCATTATCGTCGTCGGCGCCGTCAATGTCCATAAGGCTCTCGACACCATTGAGGGCGTTCATCATGTCGCCGCTCAAGCTGTCAAGATCCTCGTCGGAAATGCCCATCTTCTCCATCATCTCGTCGACGGGCTTTATATGCAGTTCACGGGCGCACTTGAGGCAAAGTCCTTCGTTCTTCGTCTCGGTGCCCTCCATCTTCGTGATAAACACGACAGCTACGTTTTTGCCGCAGCGTGAACACATTTTAACTTGCATGGTTGTACCCCCTTTTAAGGTTGCAATTGCCTATATGATTATTACCTAATTTACTCATTTAATGTTGGTCGTCTTGACCTCCGTGCCGGATATGAGCACGGCATCGTTTGCGCGAAGAAGCGCAGTCTGCGCGCCTGTCTGCTCGGCTTCAAGCTCAAGCTTCAAGCTATCGTCATAGCAAAGCAGCTTATCCTGCGTAAGGCAAAGGAGCTTGCCGCCTGCGTAGTCAAAGCATTCTATCTCCGCCCCGGGCTCAGCCGTACCGACAAGTTTTGCGGAGCTGTCAACGGAAACGAGCGTTCCCGCTCCGCCGTAGCTGTGGACTCGCAGCTCCAGGACAATGTTATCGCCGCAGACTGCGTAAGCGTCCAAGAAATTGCCGTCAAAGGAATATTCCCCCTCGGCATCGCCGGTGCCCGAGCAGAAACGCAGCCTATCCGAGGCAATGCAGCACACCTTGTCGCCGAGCCAGCAGATATCATCAAAAACAGCCTCATCGGCTTCAAACGAGCCTTGCTCATCGATGCTGTCGAGTTCAAAGAGCTTTACTATACTGCCGTTTTCGCCCGAAACCAGCACCGCAAGGCGTCCCCCGTCCGGCGACACCGCCGCCTTGACGACCCAGTTATCGGCCGAGAACCACTTATACACCTCGGTCTTATCGTCATTGTACACAGTGACAGAGCCCTTGTAGCCCGCTTCCTCGGTGCAAAGCGCCAAGTGGCCGCTTTGGCTGAGGTTGGCGGAAATTATATTGTTTTTTGCATTGAACGCAGAGCCGTCGAGGTACATGACCTGCCTGCCGCCGATGTCGTACACGACTGCATTATCTGCGTTTTCGCTCATGGCGGGGTATTTAAAGTCGCAGGACTTATCCAGCACCGCTTCGCCCTTTGCGTCAAACACTCTGACGCTCGTGGTGGTCGCCGTCATGAGGCTGTCGCCGACGGCGGCGTAGCACTGGTGTGCGCCTGTTCCGATATAGAAGCTTTCGATCGGTTTTTCCGCCGTGCAGCCGGTGAGGGCAAATGTCAGCGCCAGCACGGCGGCAATAGTCAGTTTCTTCATCGTTAGTCCTTTATCATCATTTGTCCGGCAGGTCCGTCATACCAAACACGGTTTAGATACAGTCCCTGCGGCGGCATTGTAGGCCCTGTCAGTCTGCGGTCGCCGATTTCAAGCAGGTGCGGGATATCCTCGGGAATTATCTTGCCGTAGGAGGCATAGACCATTGTGCCGACCATAGCGCGGCACATGTTGTACAAAAATCCGTCTGCGCAGATGGACACCGTTATGAGGTTGCCCTCCTTTTCAGCCCTGCACCAGTAGACGGTGCGCACGGTGGTCTTGGTCTCCGTGCCGAGCGAGCGCACGGCCGCAAAATCATGTGTGCCCTCAAACGCCTTTGCCGCCCGCTTCATAAGCTCGATATCAAGGCTCGACGGGTAAAAGCAGGCGCGCTTTTCCAAGAAGGGATCCCGGATATTGCTGTTATAGATTTTATAGATGTACTCCTTTTTTATGCAGGAGGAAATGGCGTTGAAGTCGTCCGGAACCTCGACAGCATCGAGCACCGCAATGTCATCCGGCAGGCGGGAATTTGCCGCCAGCGCAAAGCGGTCGATGGGAATGCGGCAGTCGGTGCGGAAGTTTGCACAGTAGTTGAGCGCATGGACACCGGCATCAGTGCGGCCGCAGCCGGTGACCTTCACCGGGTGTCCGCAAATTTTGCTCAGTGCCTCCTGCACCGTCTGACACACGGAGATCTCCGTTTTCTGCACCTGCCAGCCGTGGTATCTGCTGCCGTCATATCTGATTTTCAGGGCGATATTTCTCATAGCTTAAAGTCCGAATTTTTTCATTACGAATATGACCGTCAGGAACGCCGCGCCGAAGAAGAAGGCCAAAAAGTCGATACCCTGCATCTTGAGAGTTTTCATTCTCGTTCTGCCCTTGCCGCCGTGGTAGCAGCGGCTTTCCATCGCAACGGCAAGCTCGTCGGCTCTGCGGAAGGCCGAGACGAAAAGCGGCACGAGTATCGGCAGCAGCGCCTTTGCCCTTTGCATGAGGTTGCCGGTCTCAAAGTCGGCACCTCTCGCCTTTTGAGCGGACATTATCTTGTCCGTTTCCTCGATGAGCGTCGGGATGAAGCGCAGCGCCATGCTCATCATCATGCTCATCTCGTGCACGGGCACTTTAATTTTCTTCAGCGGATTGAGCAAAATCTCAAGGCCATCGGTGAGTGCGATGGGGCTCGTGGTGTAGGTAAGAAGGAAAGTGCCGACGATGAGGAGAATTATCCTCACCGACATCATGACCGCCTTGGCGATGCCCTCCCAAGTAATTATCCAGCCCTCGATGATGGGCGTGCCCTTGGTGTAGAAAATGTTCAGCAGCGCCGTCAGAATAATAATGAATATGACGGGCTTTAGGCCTTTGAACGCCGCGGCGGGGCGAATTTTCGACACATACATGCACAGTCCCGTGATGACGATGACGAATGCGTAGCTCCACCAGCTCACGGCGTTAAAAAGTCCGACGATATAGACGATGACCAAAAGGAGCTTCGTTCTCGGGTCCAAACGATGGGCGATGGTGTCGCCGGGGAAATACTGGCCTAAGGTTATGTCTTTGAGCATCAATCAGCCCTCCTTTTCAGCTTCAAAAGGGCTTTTTCAAGCTGCTCATTGGTGTAAATGGAGTTGGGAAGCATTAGGCCGCGCTTTTTAAGCTCCATGGCAAGCTCCGTTGCCGCCGGAACGGCAAGGCCGATGCTCCTAAGCTCCTCGGGCTGCGAAAAAACTTCCTCGGGTGTTCCGTCAAAGCGTATAGCGCCGTGGTTAAACACAACAAGACGGTCGGTAAGGCGGGCAACATCGTCCATGCTATGGCTCACGATGATGACCGTTGAGCCGGTCTGCGTGCGGTAGTCGCAGATGTTGCGCAAAATCTGCTCGCAGCCGGCCGGATCCAATCCCGCCGTCGGCTCGTCGAGGATGAGAACTCCCGGGCGCATGGCGATAACGCCCGCAATTGCGACCCTGCGCTTCTGACCTCCGGAAAGCTCGAGCGGTGATTTTTCAAACTGCTCGTCCGGCACGCCGACAAAGTGCGCCGCTTCACGCACACGCTCGTCTATCTCAGCCTCGTTCAGTCCCATGTTCTTGGGGCCGAAGGCGATATCGGCATAAACCGTCTCCTCAAAAAGCTGATACTCCGGGTACTGGAACACGAGCCCGACCTTGTGACGGACATTTTTCGCCGTCATTTTATCGGCATTTATATCCTCGCCGTCGACCATGACCGTGCCGGAGCTGGGCTTCAGCAGCGCATTTAGGTGCTGGATAAATGTCGACTTGCCCGAGCCCGTGTGGCCTATGAGTCCCACGAACTGGCCGTGCGGTATCTCAATGTTTATATCGTCTATTGCGACCTTTTCAAAGGGCGTGCCTGCACTGTAAACATGGCGCAGAGCGCTGACCTTAATATCTGACATGTTTTTTTATCCTATTTCCTTTGCGATTTGTTCTGCACATTCGGCAATGCCGAGCGCCGTCAGGGGCAAATTAAAGCCTTCCTTGTTCAGCTGCCACATGAGCTCTGTCGTTGCCGGAACGGCAAGTCCCTCGCTGTGCATGAGCTCGACCTGCGAAAACACCTCCTGCGGCGTTCCGTCGGCGACCACATCGCCGTTTGACATGACGATGAGACGGTCTGCATTAATGCATTCGGACATATGATGCGTTATCAAAACGATGGTTATGCCCTTTTCGCGGCAAAGCTTCGTAACGGTGTCGATGACCTCACGGCGACCCTTTGGGTCGAGCATGGCGGTCGGCTCGTCTAGCACGATGACCTCCGGCTGCATGGCGATAACGCCCGCTATGGCGACACGCTGCTTCTGTCCGCCGGACAAAAGGTGCGGCGCATGGAGCCTGAACTCGTACATGTCGACGGCCTTGAGTGCATTGTCCACCCGCTCACGGATCTGAGCAGGCTCAACACTGAGGTTTTCCGGTGCAAAGGCCACATCATCCTCAACGACGTTTGCGACTATCTGATTATCGGGGTTTTGGAACACCATGCCTACGGTGCTGCGCACCTTGAGCAAATTGTCCTCATCGGCGGTGTCAATGCCGTCAATTAAAACCTTGCCCTCGGTGGGCAGCAATATGGCGTTTAAATGCTTTGCAAGGGTCGACTTGCCCGAGCCGTTATGTCCGAGCACGGCGACAAAGCTGCCCCGCTCGATCTCCAAGCTCACGCCCTTGAGGCTCTCAACATCGTCGCCCGGGTAGGTGTAATGCAAATTTTCTATTTTTATAACTGAACTCATTTATTATTTCTCCCATCGGCAGGTCGCGCCGCAAGGCAGGACGAGACCGCTGTCGGTCACGGGAAGTCCCAGCTCACGGCTGTCGGAATGACCGCCGAATTTCTTCGTGAAAATGCTCTCGGTGACATAGGAAAGCACCGATGCCGAAAGACCCGTTGTATAGGAATTTATGATAACAAACAGCGGAGCATCGGACAAAACGCCTGCGCACAGTGACACGAACGGCCACAGGTTCTGCTCGAGCTTCCATATCTCGCCGCCCGGGCCTCGTCCGTAGGACGGGGGATCCATGATGATAGCGTCATACTTCCTGCCGCGGCGTATCTCGCGCTCAACGAACTTTGCACAGTCGTCGACTATCCAGCGGATAGGCGCATCGGCAAGTCCGGAGGCAACTGCGTTTTCCTTCGCCCATGACACCATTCCTTTTGCAGCATCGACATGGCAAACGCTTGCACCGGCCTTGGCGCAGGCGACACTGGCAGCGCCCGTATACGCAAAGAGGTTGAGCACATTTATGGGTCTGCCCGCCTTGCGGATCTTGTCCATTGCAAAGTCCCAGTTGCACGCCTGCTCGGGAAAAAGTCCCGTGTGCTTGAAGTTCATGGGCTTGACATTGAACGTCAGCTCGCCGTAATTTATCTTCCAGCTTGCGGGCAGGCCGCCCTTGTCCCACGAACCGCCGCCGGTCTCAGAGCGGCGATAGCGTGCATCGCGGCAATTCCAGCGCTCGTCGGTGCGGGGCGTATCCCATATTGCCTGCGGGTCGGGACGCACTAGGTAATAGCTGCCCCAGCGCTCTAACTTTTCTCCCTTTGAGCAGTCAAGGAGCTCAAAATCCTGCCATTTATCTGAAAGCCACATAATCGTAAACCATTCCTAGCAATTATAATTAGACATAGTATTTTATCATTATATAATAAGTTTTGCAATGAGAATTTCGGCGAAAAACAAATATGTTGACAAGGAGCGTTTTTCTGTGTATAGTAACTGTATGATAATAAACCACACAGTTAACGACACTTGGAGGTAGTGAACATGATCAGCGTGAACTTCCGAGATCCACGCCCGATATACGAGCAGATAAAGGACAATCTGCGCCGTCTTATCGTATCGGGGCTACTGCCGACAGGCAGCAAGCTGCCCTCGGTGCGTGAGATGGCCTCCGACCTTGCCATCAACCCCAGCACCATTCAGCGCGCATATCGTGAGCTTGAGGCGGAGGGTTACATTAGCTCACAGCCCGGCAAGGGCAGCTTTGTCTGCGCAAGAGGCGGCGTGGACGAGTCCCGAAAGGCAGAGCTTCTCGGTAAATTTGACGAGCTTGTTACCGAGCTCGGCTACATCGGCATTGATAAGCCTCAGCTTATCGATCGACTGAAAGGAGAATAATCCCATGATCGAAGTCAGAAATGTTCTAAAGGAATTTGACGGCTTCCGTGCTTTGGACGACCTGAACATGACGGTGCCGACAGGCTCGGTTTACGGCCTTGTCGGGCCCAACGGTGCAGGCAAGTCGACCATCATCCGTCACTTGACCGGCATCTACCGTCAGGACGCAGGCGAGATACTTGTTGACGGTGCGCCCGTGTTTGAAAACCCCGGGGTCAAAAGCCGCATTGCTTATATTCCCGATGAGATCTTTTACTACGCAAACGCTTCCATCCGTGAGATGATGGATTTTTACAGGAGCATCTACCCGCATTTTGACGCAGAGCGCTTTAAAAAGCTTGCCGATGTGTTCGGACTTGACCCCAAGCGCCAGATGCGCAGGCTCAGCAAGGGCATGCAGAAGCAGGCGGCGTTTTGGATTGCCGTGTCGCTTCGCCCCGAGATACTCATCTTAGACGAGCCTGTCGACGGTCTTGACCCCGTCATGCGCCGTCAGATCTGGAGCATCATCATGGCCGATGTCGCCGAAAACGGCACAACGGTGCTCGTTTCCTCGCACAACCTGCGCGAGCTTGAGGATGTGTGCGACAGCGTGGGCATCATGAACAAAGGCAAGATCATGATAGAGCGCAGCTTAGACGAGCTTCAGGAGAACATTGTTAAGATACAGCTTGCCCTGCCAGACGGTGAGAGTTTGCCCGAGGGGCTCGACATTCTGCATAAGTCCAATACCGGCCGTTTGCAGTCGCTCATCATGCACGGCACGCAGGAGGAGATAACGGAGAAGCTGCAAAGCGCACATCCGCTGTTTATCGATGCCGTGCCGCTTACCCTCGAGGAGATATTCATTTACGAGCTTGGAGGTGCTGACTATGAAGTCAAAGATATCGTTCTTTAACGCCGGTATTTTTAAAAGTATGCTCAAGCGCTTCTGGCCGCTGTGGACAGCCTATTTCGCCGTATGGTTCATGAGCCTGCCGCTCCCCTCTCTTGTGGTAAGGCTTCAGGGTGTCAAGGAATCGGCTGTCACAGTGGTCGCTGCCGCAATGAAAACGAGCGTGGGAGCAAGTGTCGTCTCCGCCTTTGTGATGGGCATTCTTGCGGCAATGGCGGTTTTCGGTTTCCTATATAACTCCCGCAGCTGCGGCATGATTTCCTCGACTCCCGTTCGCCGTGAGGCAGTGTTCTGCTCGGCGTATCTTGCCGGTGCGCTGCCTGTTATCGCCGCCAACCTGCTTATCGCCGTACTCAACTGGCTGTTCACCCTCAGCAGCGGCATCGAAGGCGCCTGCATTTTCAAGATGAACGCCATTTTGTTCGCCGTGAACTCTATGGAGTTTCTCATCTTCTTCTCCATCGCCGCATTTATCGCCATGCTGACGGCGAACATCGTTGCCCTGCCGGTTCTCTACCTTATATTTAATTTTGTGTTTCTCGGTATGGAATATGTCGTCAGGATGCTCTACGGTATGTTCGTATTTGGCTATAACGAGCTTCCCGACTGCGTTCTGGAGTTCATGTCGCCGCTTGTCTACCTGTTTACACGCATAAGCCTTAACGCCTCGCAAGCGACGATATCGCTGACGAATTGGTCGGCGCTGCTCGGCTACATCATTGCAGCCGTTGTGCTCACGGCCGCAGCCCTTTTGCTGTACCGCAAGCGCCGCATGGAGTCTGCCGGTGATGTTATCGCAGTCAAGTCCCTGCGTCCGGTATTCAAGTTCTGCGTCACGGCGTGCGCAGCCCTCTGCTTCGGTCTTTTGTTCTTCGTCATCATAAGCACGCTGTTCACAAGTCTTTCGATGTCCATGCTCATTTTGTCCGCCGGACTTATAATCGGCGCATTCATCGGCTACTTTGCGTCCGAAATGCTGCTTAAAAAGAGCTTCCATGTCTTTAAGGGCAATTGGAAGGGCTTTGTCATCACCATCATTCTGTGCATCGTTTTCGCCTTCGTCTGCGTGACAGACCTGTTCGACCTTTCCTCGCAGCTGCCGGATATCGACGATATCGAAATGATAGTCTGCAACAGAGAGGCCGGCGGCTATGATGTGACCGAGCGCTCGGATATCGAGGCCATACTCAAAGTCAACAAGGCCATAATCGACGACCGGGACAAGTACGAGGGTCTTGACTACACCGACTACGAAAGCGTCGGCTACGTGAGCCTTAGATACAAGCTCAAGGACGGTCGTGTCATTTGCCGCGGGTATACCCTGCTTATTGATGATAACTACAAGGCGTATTACGCTGCGCTGGGCTCGGTGAACATCGTAAAGTCCTGCTTCACACCCGAGATACCTGTCACGGTACAGAATGTGTACGACGCATCGTTTGAGTACCCCTCCGGCTCCGGCGAGCTGAACTCGATATCGCTCACCCCCGAGCAGGCTGTCGATTTCTACGAGAATGCGCTGATGAAGGATATCGAAAACGGTGCGAAGAAGCCGCACATCCCCGAAATGAGCAGCACGGCAGGCACCGATACCCCCGATTCGTATGTCTACATTGAGCTTGTCTCCGTTCCCGATGCACCCAACGAGGAAGATACCTATGACAGTTTGGTCATCGAGATAGACGCCGACTGCACCGAGTGTATAGCATGGGTCAAGGCAAATCTCAACATAGATCTTCACAATATAGACGGATGAGTTAAAAAAATAGTAATAGTCGCCCATATGGCGGCTATTACTATTTATAATTAATTCCTTTTTTGTTCATGCCTTTGTCATATTATCAGGTTATGATATAGACACTCAAATATGAGAGGCGAAGGCAATCATGGAAGACCGTAAAGATGAAATTAACAGCGGCAAAAACATCTCGGAGGGTGAAAATCTCAGCTCCGAGACCGAGAGTGCTCAGGAAACCGAGAGCAACGCTTCGGCACCGTCCGTCTCCGATGACGGCGAGTACCACTTTGTAAGACCCGAGCAGAACCTGTACGAGGATGCAGAGTTCGTCCCCTGCGGGGAGGCGACCGAGATTCCCAAGTACTATGTCCCCTCGGAGAAAAAGCCCAAGGAAGAAAAGCCGAAGGATATGAAGGCCGCTCCGAAATCGAAAAAGTGCTTTGTTAAGCTTGCGTGTGCCTGCCTTGCGTGTGCGCTCATCGGCGGTGCGGTCGGCGGCGTTGTGTCGTGGAAGGTGCTTGATAACAACAGCTCAACCCCCGAAGCAACGAGCAAGCCCATCTCCGCCGGCACCAGCGGCGCATCAGTAAGCACAAAGCCAAGCGGCACGACCGATATCTACTCGCTCGGCTGCAAACAGGCAGTCGGTATCACCACCGAGGTCACGACCACCAACTGGTTCGGTCAGACAAGCTCCAGCGCAGTTTCCGGCTCAGGCTTTGTCGTTACCACTGACGGATATATCGTAACCAACTACCATGTCATCGAGGCTGCATATCAGCGCAATTACAAGGTCTCGGTCATGTTCTACGACGGCAAGACCTATGATGCCACCATCGTCGGCGTTGAGGAAGAAAACGATGTTGCGGTTTTGAAGATCGATGCCACCGGCCTCACGCCCGTCGTCGTCGGTGACAGTGAAAGCATTCAGGTCGGCGAAGAGGTCTACGCCATCGGCAATCCCCTCGGTGAGCTCGCATTCACCATGACCACCGGCCATGTCAGTGCGCTTGACCGTAAGATCACCACAAACGAGAGCCCCAGCGCAATCAATATGTTCCAGTTTGATGCCGCAGTCAACTCCGGCAACTCCGGCGGCCCTCTGTATAATGCTGAGGGCAAGGTCATCGGCATCGTCACCGCAAAGTACAGCTCTACCGGCGTTGAAGGTCTGAGCTTCGCTATCCCCATTAACGATGCCATCGACATTGCAAACGATCTTATCACCAACGGCTATGTCACCGGCAAGGCGTATCTGGGTGCGAATATCGACAGCAGATACGATTCCGTTTACGCAAACTACTACAACATGCCCGAGGGCGCATATGTGTTCAGTGTTGAATCCGGCAGCTGCGCAGAAAAATGCGGTCTCGCGGCAGGCGATATAATCACCAAGCTCGGTGGTAACGAGGTCAAGGACTTCAACGACCTCGACTCGGCTATCCGTTCGTTCAAGGCCGGTGAGTCGGCCGAAATAACGGTCTACCGCAAAGGCGGCTACAAAACGCTCCATGTGGTCTTTGACGAATCTAAGCCCAACACCGAATCAAACGGTGTTAACGATTCCGGCCTTTCAAGCCACAATCCGTTTGGCTAAGGCCCACTAAATAGCTATTTCTCTTCTCCTTATACATCCTCTCTATTCTTTTCTCAAAGCAAAAGGCCACGGCGCAAGCCGTGGCCTTTTGTCATTTGTATTTGATCATTTCTTTTTGGCAGGCTGCCTGCCGGTCTTTTTGTGTCCGCATACGGTGCAGTACTCGCCCTTGTCGTAGAAATGACGGCCGGACTCGATGTGCTGCTTCATGTTTATAAAGCGGGTGCGCTCAGCCTTGGTGAGCTTGTCCTTAAATTGCCGGTGCAAATAGTCCTTTGCGACGATGACGCACACGCAGGTAAAGATTATCGCGAAAAACACGAATATCGTAAACGCCGCCCACAAAACGCCCTTGACGACCTGATCGGACGCAGGTCCGTCGAGAAACGGGCGGAAGTACACCGCCGCGCCTATCGCAACGCAGGTCAGCGCAAGATACACAAAAAAGTGCGGGAAAAGCGTAGGCGGAAGCCCGCAGCAATGGGGGCATATCTTCATTCCCTCGGGTATAAGGTTATGGCAATTATCGCATTCTCTCATGACGCTTCTCCTTTGAGTTGATACCATGATTATAGTGCAATCACGGTGTTCCGTCAAGCGGAGAAGTCGATTTTTGGTTTACTGCGCCAATGCCCTGCCGAGGCTGACGCACTCTGTGAGCGTATCACCGTCAGGCTCACCGCAGCATATAACTGCGCCGGAGACGAGCTTTGCGCTCAGCTCGCGGCAATTGTTTGCCCACTTTTCCATCCACTCTCCGCCGCCCCAGCCGTATGAGCCGAATAGTCCGATAGTTTTGCCCGGAAGTTTGCCCTCCATGCTGCGGAACATGGGTGCAAACTCGGTTTCCTCAAGCTCATCTGCGCCCATAGCCGGGCAGCCGAAGGCTATCGCGTCAAAGTTATCGACCATGTTTTCGTGAAATTCGTCGGCTTTGAATAACCCTACCTCCGCCCCGGCTGCCTGTGCGCCGCTTTTGACGGCGTTCGCCATTGTCTCGGTGTTGCCCGTTCCGCTCCAATATACAACTGCTAACTTACTCATTTCTTCTCCTTTCACATGATAAGCTGCTCGAGACTCGCGCCGCTTTTAAAGCGGCTGATGCTTTCCTCGGTGCATTTTCTGCACGCCTCAAATTGGCGCTGCGCCATTTGCGTGTCGCCGTAGACCTTCCACAGCCCCACGGTTTTATAATTTTTTGCTCTGTTGCGCACGAAGCCGAGCACATCCTCCGGCGGATAGCCGAGAAACAGCCCCACCTCGTGCGGGAAACCGCGTGAAGTGCGCATACGCCGCATCAGATGCAGCAGGCATTTTTCCGTGCTGCCGCATGGGTAGCCGAGCTTTTTGAGCATCGCAGCGGCTTTTGGCTCATTCAGGTCGCGCGCAAGAGCTTGCATGCGTCCGACATACAAAAGCGCCGTTCCCTCCGCAAACCGCAGCGGCATTATGACGAGCCCCTTGGGCTCAAACAGCCCGTTGAGCCTGCGCAGCTCGGCCTTGACCTTCGCCTCGGAGCGGTAGCTTGCCGAGAACATGCTGCCGGTCTTGAGTCCCGCCAGCGTCGGCGCGCACATTTTTACGATCAGTTCCTCGCTTTTCATGTGAGTATTATCTGCAATTTTTCATGAAAATATGAAAACACGGCTGATGAATTGCATCAGCCGTGTCTAAAATTTTGTTTACTTGGTGTAGTTGTCGAAGTAGCCCTGGATGTAGATGATCGGGGTGCCCTTATCGCCGCTGCCGGAGGTCAGGTCGCACAGCGAGCCGATGAGGTCGGTGAGTCTTCTCGGGGTCGTGCCCTCGGAAGCCATCTGACCCTTGAGGTCGTCGTCCTTTTCCTTGATCTTCTCTGAGATAGCGGCCTTGAGCTCGTCGCCGGAAAGTTCGGCAAAATCGTTGTCGGCAAGGTACTTGAGCTTGAGCTCGTTGGGCGTACCGTTGAGACCTGCGGTGTAGCCCGGGGAGACAACGGGGTCAGCCAGCTCCCAGATCTTGCCCACGGGATCCTTGAACGCGCCGTCGCCGTAGACCATGACCTCAACTGTCTTACCGGTCTTGTCATAGATGAGCTTCTGCACGCGCTCGACGAATTCCTGGCAGTTGACGGGAAACAGCTTGACCGTGTCCTCGGTTGCCTTATTGGAGCCAAGCAGGCCGCAGAAATCGTTGTAGCCGCTGCCGTTTACGGATGCGGTGAGGATATCGTCAAGGCCATAGACGGTCTCGGCACCGTGCTTTTTAAGAAGGCGCTTGGTGCGGGCTCTGGTGTGGATATCGCAGCAGAGCACATCCTTGGTGTAGTCAAGAATTGCGACGGGCTTGTTTGCAAACACGATCTCGCACTCGCAGCCGCAGGCGAGGATGAGCTCCTTGTAATACTCGACATAGTCGATGCCGGTGAAGGGGTGCTTTATATAGCCGAACAGCTCACGATACTTTGCCTCGCTGAGGACATCGGCATAGGGGTCAACGCCCTTTTCGTCGAGCATGTCGATATCAAACAGGTGATTGCCGACCTCGTCGGAGGGGTAGCTGAGCATGAGGGTTATCTTCTTGCAGCCGAGCGCGATACCGCGCAGGCAGATGGCAAATCTGTTTCTGCTGAGGATGGGGAAAATTACGCCGACATGGCCGCCGGGGTACTTTGCCTTAACATCGGCAGCGATATCGTTCACGGATGCATAGTTGCCCTGCGACCTTGCAAGGATCGACTCGGTGATGCCGATGACATCCTTCTGGCCGATGGTGATATTCTCCTGCTCGATGCAGTTCAAAACGCTGTCGGTAACGATCTTTGCAAGATCGTCGCCCTCGCGGATGATGGGCGCTCTCACGCCGCGTACAACTGTTCCGATAGTTCTTTCCATTGCTGTTCTCCGTTCCGCCTGTCGGCTGATTATTTATAAACTTGCTTTTGCTTCAACATTATAATACATTTCAAGTCATAATCCAAGTAATTTTTTGCGAGAAAAAACTCCGACTCAGATTGAAGTGAACCCCAAAAGTTAGACAAAATATTTATTAAGCGACCTGAAGGGTCTGGTATCTGTGTTGAGCAGGTGTCAGGCCCTTTAGCTTTAGCTTGATCCTGCGGTTGTTATAGTAGTCGAGGTAATCGATGAGTTCT
>JALFUQ010000064.1 GCA_022784505.1 Bacillota bacterium | reverse complement strand
AAGGGCGAATTCAGATAAGGAGAAATCGGTTTTGACCGGCTCTTTTCCGCCCATACTTCACAAAAATCTCCGGTAATACACAAAGTATTGCCGGAGATTTGTTGTTTTGTCTTGACGAAAAATAACTCTGTCAAAACTGCTGCGCACCCTGTAAAATTGAATTTTTTCTCGAGGCAAGGCAAAGCATGACGGGCATAATGGACATATATGGCCTAAAGCTTTAACGCAGCATCGGGGAAAAAGGCTTTTTACAGGGCGATTTATCCTTATCTGAATCCGCCCAACGGGGTCTCTTTTTTATTTTACAGCATAGACTTGTACAAAAAGCAAAGGAGCACAGACTATGGCATACGATGAAAAGGAAAGGACAAAGCCTGCATTAAAGCCGCATTCGGTGAGTATGGACGACCGGTGTAGGCTCAGCGTTACGGGGGTTGACGATGTAGAGAGTTTTGACGAGGCGACCATCATCATGAACACCTCGCAGGGAAATCTCATTGTCCGGGGCAGCGGCCTGCATATCGGCAAAATCAGCCTCGATGTGGGCGAAATTAAGGTCGAGGGTATGATAACCGACCTCAGCTACGAGGAAAAGGCGCACACCGGCGGTTTTTGGGCGAGGCTTTTCGGCTAAATGGAGATCGATGTTTCAAGGCAGCTGCTGCAGATCGGTGTGTCGTGGCTCACCGGCTTTGCCTCGGGGCTCGTCTACGATGTTTTCAGGGTGCTTCGCCGCAGACTGAAAGCGTCGTCGCTGTTTGACGGACTATTCTGCCTTGCTGTGCTGCTTGCGCTGTTCACCCTCGGCATGAGCGCAGGCGGCGGCTCGCTGCATATCTTCATGGCGGCCTTTTTCTGCCTCGGCTTTGCAAGCTATATGCTGCTTTTGAGCGATGTGGTGCTTATGTTCCTCAATAAAATCGTGCAGCTTATCGCGGCAATATTTGCGCCGGTCGTTAAGTTCAAGGAAAAAATAAGCTTCATCGTCAAAAAACACTTTTCAAAAGCAGGAAATTGGTTTAAAATGAGAGCACAAAAGAAGAGAAAGGGCAAGGAGAAGGCAGTTGAAGAGGACACATTGCATTCTGGGGATAGTTTTGACGGTGCTGGTCGCATACGGTAGCCTGAGCCTCGCAGGCGTGATGAGCGATCTTAACGAGGCAAAGGCAGCAACGGCGGAGCTTGAGGCCGAGCTTGCGCAGGCGCACAGCAAAAACGCCGAGCTCAAGTCGGATATTGCAAGCCTCGGCACGGATAAGTCCATCGAGGAGCTTGCAAGACAAAAGCTTGGACTCGTCAAGTCCGACGAGATAGTGTTTATAGACATGAAGTGAAAAGCTACATTTCTTGCAAAAACAGCGGGTCTCACCCGCATACAGGCCGGAAAACCTGCAAAGGCAGCCCAATGAACGCGTTTGGGCTGCTTTTTTGCGCCCAAAAGCTGAAATTTTGCCCCTGATTTTTTGCAAGGAGCGATAATTGCCCAAATGGCGCAGCGACAGTTTTTCGGCGTTTATCTGTACGGAATTTACGAATTTTTTATGCGCTGCCCGAAAACACACCCTCAAAAATGCAAGACCGGCATGCAAATTTGGACTCAAAAGCGGCAAATTTGCATATTTTCAAAGCTCAAACTTGCAAATGAAATTTTAATCGTCCGCAAAATGCAAGTCACAATGCATTTGTCAAAACTTAAACTTGCATTTTTAACGCCAAATTTACGCTCAAAGTGCCGAAAATGAATAATGCATCGAGCGCGCCTTCAAAATGCAAAATTGAAAATGCACGGTTTTGAAAGAGGATGAAAATAAACTGCAAAAGCGAAATGTTTGTGCATGTTAGACAAATGCACTTGTTCAAGCTATACAAAAAAGAGTTGATTTTTCATAAAAATGAGCTATACTGAAACCACAGACAGGGAAGCAAACCCGAACTTGAATTTATGAAAAGGAGATCTATTAAAATGGTAGCAGGACTTGGAATTTTTGTCGCAGCTTACTTTGCAGGCATGGTCTGCATGACCATAAAGGGCATGGCATAATAGATTTGACTTGTTGATATAGACTTGAAAGGCGGCCTGATGGGTCGCCTTTTTTCTTGCGCTCGTGACTTAAAGCGTGTATACTTGTTGGTATGAAAGAACTAACTATAAAACGGAACGACGCAGGCCAGCGGCTCGACCGCTTCGTGGGCAAGGCGGTGCCGCTTCTGCCCGAGGCTCTGCTGCAAAAATACATAAGGATAAAGCGCATTAAATTAAACGGCAAGGGTGCAAAGCGTGACACGCGCCTTAACGAGGGCGATGTTCTGAGCCTATACATAAACGACGAGTTTTTTGAAAAGCCGAGGGAGGAAAACTCCTACCTCAAGGTCGGAACACCGAAAGTAAGCATCGTTTACGAGGATGAGAATATCCTGCTTGCCGACAAAAAGCCGGGCGTGCTGTGCCACAGCGCGGGCCAGTGGGATTATAACACCCTCATTGCGAACATCCAAGCGTATATGGCGCAGAAGGGTGAGTGGCGGCCGAAGGAGGAAAACTCCTTTGCACCGGCGCTGTGCAACCGCATCGACCGCAACACCGGCGGCATCGTCATCGCCGCAAAGAACGCCGAGACGCTTAGGATCCTAAACGACAAGATAAGAAACCGCGAGATAGAAAAGCTCTACCTTTGCGCCGTGCAGGGCAGGCCCAAGCCTGCGCAGGGGAGACTGGAGGACTATCTTTTCAAGGACGCGCAGAAAAACCAGGTATATATCAAAAACCGCCCCGAGCCCGGGGCAAAGACCGCCGTCACCGAGTACCGCACGATCGTTACAAAGGGTGCGCTGTCGCTCGTTGAGTGCAGGCTTCTCACCGGTCGCACGCATCAGATAAGGGCACAGATGGCGCATTTCGGCTGCCCGCTGTTAGGCGACGGAAAATACGGCAGCGAGCGCTTCAACAAAGGCTACGGCGAGAGAGGGCAGGCACTGTATTCGTACAAGCTGCGCTTTGAATTTTCCACGGACGCAGGTTGCCTTGAGTATCTTAAAGACCGCGAATTTTGCGTAAAGTCCGTCGATTTTGCCGAAAAATACTTTGGTATATCCGAGCTTGAGACGCTATAAGTAGAATTACGGCAAAAACCAGAAATTTTTGTTGACTTTCCAAGGGATTGTCGATATATTGTAATCGTCTGCAAAGGACGCTCCGGAAGCAGTTTCGGGGCGTCCTTTAGTATTAAAATTATTCAGAAATGGGGGAGGATAAATGTCCAAAGAACTCATTCGCCTTGTGAATTGTCAAATGGCGTTTGACGACGAGATCGTTTTAGACGATATTAACCTGTATTTCAATGATAAGGAATTCCTCACGCTTTTAGGCCCCTCCGGCTGCGGCAAGACCACCACGCTCAGAATCATCGGCGGTTTTATCAAGCCCACCAGCGGAGATGTGCTTTTTGACGGCGAGAGGATTAATGATGTCCCGCCTCACAAGAGAAAGGTCAACACCGTTTTCCAGAAGTACGCGCTGTTCCCGCACCTTGATGTGTACGAGAATGTCGCCTTCGGGCTGCGCCTTGCAAAGCTGCCCGAGCCGGAGATAGACGAGCGCGTTACCGAGATGCTGGAGATAGTCAGCCTAAAGGGCTTTGAAAACCGCAAGGTATCGCAGCTCTCCGGCGGCCAGCAGCAGCGTGTTGCCATTGCCAGAGCTCTTGTCAACAGACCTAAGGTGCTTCTGCTTGACGAGCCTTTGGGCGCACTTGACCTCAGACTGCGCAAGGATATGCAGAATGAGCTCAAGCGAATTCAGCAGGCGATGGGCATTACTTTTATATATGTCACTCACGACCAGGAGGAAGCACTTTCCATGTCCGACACCGTTGTCGTCATGGACAAGGGCCGCATCCAGCAGATAGGCACTCCCGAGGATATCTACAACGAGCCGAAAAACGCCTTCGTTGCGGACTTCATCGGCGAGAGCAATATCCTCGACGGCATTATGCTCGAGGACAGACTGGTCAAGTTCTTCGGCCGCAAGTTTAAGTGCGTCGACGCAGGTTTTGAGAGAAACGAGCCTGTCGATGTTGTCATCCGCCCCGAGGACATAGACATCGTCCCGCCCGACGACGGTCACCTGTGCGGAACCGTGACGAGTGTCACATTCAAGGGCGTCCATTACGACACGATAGTCGACTTCAAGGGCTTTAAGTGGCTTATCCAGACGACTGATTTTAACGAGGTCGGCTCGTATATCGGCATCCGCCTTGAGCCGGAGGATATCCACATCATGCATAAGAGCGAGTACTCCGGCATGTTCGGCGACTACAGCTCCTACTCTGCCGAGTACGACGAGATGGACGACCCTGAGGTCTACCTCGAGGGCGGCGAGGAAGCGGAGGAGTCCGCGGAGGGCGGCAAGGATGAAGAGTAGATCGCTTGCCGCGCCCTACCTTGTATGGATGGCGCTATTTACGATAGTCCCGCTTGCGATAGTTGCCTATTTTGCATTTACCGACTCGCAGACGGGTGAATTTACGATGAAGAACATCGCGAACCTCGGAAACTACATGCCGATACTCATCAAGAGCATCTGGCTTGCGCTCATCGCATCACTCATCTGCCTTGTTATCGGCTACCCCGTGGCGTATTACATCGCAGGCTGCAAGGAGACAACACAGAGGTTTCTTTACATGCTCGTCATGCTGCCCATGTGCATTAGCTTTCTGCTGCGCACGCTCGCATGGGTCGCCCTCACCGAGGACACGGGCATTATTAACAACATCATCACCGCCCTTGGCATGGAGCCGCTGCCGCTTATCCGCAATAACGGCGCTGTTGTGCTCGGCATGGTGTATAACTACCTGCCGTACATGATAATGCCGCTGTATACCGTCATCATGAAGATTGACAAGCGCCTTATCGAGGCGGCGGAGGATCTCGGCTGCAACGGCGCAAATGTGTTTAAAAGGATCATCCTGCCGCTTAGCGTTCCGGGCGTCATCTCGGGCTTTACGATGGTGTTCGTCCCTGCGGTATCGACCTTTTACATTTCCCAAAAGCTCGGCTCATCGGGCACAACGCTCATCGGCGACGTTATCGAGAGCCAGTTCAAAACAGCATATAACCCCAATCTCGGTGCGGCGCTCAGCCTTGTGCTGATGGTCATGATCTTTGTCTGCATCGGAGTTATGAACCGCTTCAGCGACGATGAGGAGGTCATAACGGTATGAAAAAGTTCAACAAGGTATTCACCGTCATCGTCATGCTGTTTCTTTACCTGCCGATGATAGTGCTTGCCGTGGCATCGTTTAACAGCGGCATGGACATTGCGGTGTTCAAGGGCTTCACATTTGATAACTACGGCGAATTATTTAAAGACAGTGTGCTGCTGCCGCTGCTTTTAAATTCCGTCATCGTCGCCGTTATCTCCTCGCTTGTTGCGACCGTAATCGGCTCTGCTGCAGCCATCGGCATCCACTCCATGGGACCGAGACTTCGCAGCTTCACCATGGGCGTGACGAATATCCCGCTCACAAACCCCGAGATAGTCACCGGCGTATCGCTTGCGCTGCTGTTTGCCTTTGTCGGCACGATGATGAAGATAAACAACATCCTTGGCTTTACAACGCTTTTAATTGCGCATATCACCTTCAACCTGCCGTATGTCATCCTCTCGGTCATGCCCAAGCTACAGCAGATGAATCCGCACCTGCGTGAGGCTGCAATGGATCTCGGCTGTACGCCGTGGCAGGCGTTTTACAAGGTCGTCATCCACGAGATAACCCCGGGTATCGTCTCGGGCGCACTCATGGCCTTCACCATGAGCCTTGACGATTTTGTCATCAGCTATTTTGTCTACGGTCCGCGCTTCGTTACCCTGCCCGTGGAGATATATAACTACACCAAAAAGCCGCTCCAGCCGAAGATCTACGCACTGTTTACCCTGCTGTTTGCGGCGATACTGCTCGTGATGGTCGTCATGAACCTTTTGCAGGAGCGTGACGCAAAGCGCAGCCGTGAAAACCGCCGCGCCTTCCGCAGAAAGCAGGTGAGCGCATGAAAAAGCTGCTTTCATTTGCACTGTGCCTTATGCTCGTGCTGACCGCAGTTCCCATGACGGCGAGCGCCGAGCCTGTAACGATAAATGTGTATAACTGGGGTCAGTATATCTCCGACGGAACCGACGGCTATATCGATGTCAATAAGGCATTCACCGAGGCCACCGGCATCAAGGTCAATTACATGACATTTGACTCGAACGAGACCATGTACACCAAGCTCAAGACCGGCGGCAGCACCTATGATGTTATCATCCCGTCGGACTATATGATAGCCCGCCTTATCTCGGAGGATATGCTGTTAGAGCTTGATTACTCAAACATCCCCAACTACGCCGATGTCGACGAGGCGTACAAGAACACCGCCTTTGACCCGGACAACAAGTACACCGTACCGTATACCTGGGGCACTGTGGGCGTCATCTACAACAAAAAGTATGTTGATGAGGCTGACCTCGGCTCGTGGGAGCTGCTGTGGAACAGCAAGTATTCCGGCAAGATTCTCATGTTCGATAACCCTCGCGACGCTTTTGCAATTTCCGAGCTTCTGCTGGGACTTGACCTCAACACCGAAAACGAGGACGAGCTGCGCAGTGCAGCGTACAAGCTCATCGAGCAGAAGCCTCTCGTGCAGAGCTATGTCATGGATCAGATCTATGACAAGATGGAGCGTGAGGAGGCGTGGATCGCGCCGTACTACGCAGGCGACTACCTGCAAATGGTGCAGGAGAACGAAGACCTCGGCTTTTACTTCCCCAAGGAGGGCTTCAACCTCTTTATAGATGCCATGTGCATTCCGAAAAGCTGTCAGAACAAGGCCGCTGCCGAGGCATATATAAACTTCCTGTGCGACGCTCAGGTTGCGGGCGAGAACCTTGATTACCTCGGCTACTCAACGCCCATTTCCGCCGCAAAGGAATACATGGATCCGGATATGGTCGCAAGCGATATTGCCTACCCGAGCGAGGAAACACTTGCAATGGGCTCTGCATTTTCCTATCTTGGCGAGCAGACGAATCAGCTCATGGATTCACTTTGGCTTGAGGTCAAGACGCAGGGCAGCGTTGACAGCTATGCGATAGTCAGCATGGCGGTCCTCGCCGTCGGCCTTGCGGCGTATTTCACCATCCACGGCATACGCAAGAAAAAACGCATCGCCAACCGCTGCAAAAAGTGGAAAACTCAAGAATGACGAAAAATCGACCGAATTATTCGGTCGATTTTTTACTGCATTTGCTTTATCATCTCGCGCCGCAGGCGCACGATTATGCGCTTTTCAAGGCGGCTTATGTAGCTTTGCGAGATGCCCATGAGGTCGGCGACCTCCTTTTGCGTGAGCTCATTTCTGCCGCCAAGCCCAAAGCGCAGAACAATGATGTTCTTTTCACGCTCGTTGAGCGTCTGTATCGCCGCCGATAACATCTGCTTGTCAGCGTCGTCCTCGAGCGGGCGGCACACCTCGTCATCATCCGTGCCGAGAACGTCCGAAAGCAGCAACTCGTTTCCGTCCCAGTCGGTGTTCAGCGGTTCATCGAAGCTCACCTCCGTGCGCTGGTTGCTCACCTTGCGCAGATACATGAGTATCTCGTTTTCGATGCAGCGTGAGGCGTAGGTCGCAAGCTTGATGTTTTTGGCGGATTTAAAGGTGTTTATGGCCTTAATGAGCCCAATGGTGCCGATGGAGATGAGGTCTTCGAGGTTAAGTCCCGTGTTTTCAAAGCGTCGGGCGATGTAAACAACAAGGCGCAGATTGTGCTCGGTGAGAGTCTGCTTTGCTTTTTCGTCGCCTGCCTCCATGGCGAGTATCGCCTGCTCCTCATCGTCGCGGCTAAGCGGCGGCGGGAGAATGTCACTTCCGCCGATGTAGAATAGCTCTGACGGTGCGGGGGTAAAATGCTTTTCAAGCCAGCTTTTTATGAGCGCAATAATGTTCATGACTTCTCCTTTCAGATTATGCAGTCAAAGCCGTCACCGCTGACGGCGGTGGGTGATATTGCAACTAAAATGTCCTCACGAGCCTTGCTGTCCACGGTCAGACTGTCCGGCCTGAACGCAGGCAGCAGGCCGCTTTGCGTGCCGACGGCGGAGTAGGGGATGAGCCGCATTTTTCCGGCGTAGAGCGTGATAAGCTCCGTGGGACTCAAATCTTTTGCTCTCTCGCCGAAGAGCGGCGCAAGCTGCTCAGCACCCGCAATGAGCACCTGACTTCCGGTCATCGGGTCATACAAACAGTTGCCGCTGTCATATAATGCCCGCAGCGTGACGCTTTGCCCGCAAAAGCCGATGACCACGGTGTGCACCGTCTTTCCCGTGCTTTTTGCCGTCCTGCGAAAGACGATGCTCAGCGCGGCGTAAATTATTCCGAAGCCGAGCACCAAAACAGGCATCGAAACGGGAAGATACACGGCATTTTGCATGCCGCCGCCTTGCACCGAAAGCGCCCACAGCGTGCCGCCGAACACTGCCGACACTGCAAAAAATACCGCTGCACAGCGCCAGAACTTAGGCTCTCTTGCAAATGCGATGAGCGCCATCAAAACACCGGAGGCAAGCTTTATAGGCAGCAGCGTCAAAAACGCAAAGCCCGGCAGAACCGACACAACGGCGTACGCAGCCCCGAACAGCGAAGCCATGGAGTACCGCACCCTGCGCAGCAAAACGCCGCATACACGAGCGGAGCCCAGCAGGATAAGATAGTCGCATATGAAGTTTAAAATGAACAGCCGGTCTATGTATATTGTCTCCATGCGAAAATTATAAACTTTCAAAGCCGCACAATTTGTCATTTGATAATTGTCAAATAAGCTTGGCTGTGGTAAAATACTCTAGATTAAAATACTATAAATAAAAAAGGAACAAAATATGTGGTTTTGGTTTGCTGTAATAGCACTGCTTTGCTGGAGCGGCTCTGATCTGTTTTCAAAGATCGGCTGCCAGGATGCCGACGATAAGTACAGCCATCTGAAGATGGTTATGGCGGTCGGCGTAGTTATGGGACTTCACGCTGCCTATGAGATTTTTGTAGGCGGCGTTGAGATAAGCTGGAGCGTCATCATTACATACCTGCCGGTGTCGGCACTGTATATAGTCTCGATGGCGGTCGGCTATTTGGGGCTGAGGTATATCGAGCTTTCTATATCCTCGCCTATATGCAACTCCTCCGGCGCAATAGTCGCGGTTCTCATCTTTGCGACAAAGGGCTTCGGCGAGCTTCCGCCGATAGCGCTCGTTGCGGTGGCGCTCGTATGCATCGGCGTCGTGTGTCTCGGTATCACCGAGGCAAACGAGGATGAAGAGCTGCGCAAGGCTCGTCAGGACGCGAGCAATCATCATTACGCAAAAAGCTGGATAGCCATTGCGCTGCCGGTCATCTACTGCCTGCTCGATGCTCTGGGCACCTTTGCAGACTCGAAGGTTCTCGAAGTTCTCAACGAGGACTCTGCCAATGTTGCGTATGAGCTTACCTTCCTTGCTGTCGGCATCGTGTGCGCAATTTATGTTCTCGGCATTAAAAAGCAGCGGCTCATACCCAAGAGGGAAGTGCCCAAGTACACCGGCGCACTGTTTGAGACCGCCGGCCAGTTTGCGTATATCTACGCCCTGGCAGACTCTGCGCACGCAGCGCTCGCCGCTCCCATTATCTCGTCCTACTGCGTAGCATCCGTCATCTGGAGCCGCATTTTCCTCAAGGAAAAGCTGTCAGCCAAGCATTATGCGTCTGTTTTCGTAGTAGTAGTGGGTATAGTTATCATAGGAATACTTGATATTTAAAAGGAGAGCGCAATGGAGAAACCTGTTTATAAGCGTGTGTTGATAAAGATCAGCGGCGAGGCACTTGCCGGCGAGAAAAAGACCGGCTTTGACTTTGATTTTATAGCCAATGTCTGCAAGACGGTAAAAAGCTGCGTGGACATGGGCGTTGAGGTCGGCATAGTTGTCGGCGGCGGCAACTTCTGGCGTGGCGTCAAGGATGGCGCAGGCCATGTCGAGCGTGTCAGCGCTGACCGCATGGGCATGCTCGCAACGGCAATGAACTGCCTTGCTGTCGCCGATGTGTTCAAGCAGATAGGCGCAAAGGCCACTATCCAGACCGCTGTTGACATTCAGGGCGTCGGCGAGCGCTACAGCACGACCGAAGCTATAAAGCACCTTGAAAACGGCGATGTCGTCATGTTCGGCTGCGGCACCGGCTGCCCGTTTTTCTCGACCGATACGGCCGCTGTCCTGCGCGCGGCGGAGATAGGAGCAGACGCAATACTGCTTGCAAAGAATATTGACGGCGTTTACAGTGCAGATCCGAGAGTGGACGCATCGGCCGTCAAGTACGACAGCATAAGCTATGACGAAGTGCTTGCACAGCATCTTGCCGTCATGGATACCACCGCAACCAGCCTTGCAATGGATAACGACATTCCCGTTATCGTCTTTGCACTGGCAGAGCCTGAAAACATAGTCCGTGTGCTCCGTGGCGAAAAGCTCGGCACACTGGTCACAAAATAAGATAAAACAATAGGAGGTAGCAACATGTCCGATTATATTGAATTTGAAAGCAAGATGAAGAAAACCGCAGAGGTACTTAAAACCCAGCTTGCATCCGTTCGTGCAGGCCGTGCAAATGCAGCGGTCCTTGATCAGATCACCGTCGATTATTACGGAGTGCCCACCCCCATCCAGCAGGTAGCATCCGTTTCCGTTCCCGACCCCCGCTCTCTGCTGATCCAGCCCTGGGACGCATCCGTTCTTAAGGGCATCGAGAAGGCGATACTCGCCTCCGAGCTCGGAATCAATCCGCAGAACGACGGCAGAGCCATCCGCCTCGTGTTCCCGCAGCTTACCGAGGAGCGTCGTAAGGAGCTTGCAAAGCAGGTCAAGAAGTACGGCGAGGAAGCCAAGGTCGCAGTGCGCAACATTCGCCGTGACGCTATCGATAAGTTCAAAAAGCAGCAGAAGGCATCCGAGATCACCGAGGACGATTACAAGACCATCGAGAAGGACATTCAGAAGCTCACCGACGACTACATCAAGGAAGTCGAGGGCATAGCCGACAAGAAGGAAAAGGAACTTTTCGAGATCTGATATGGCAAACGATAAGAATAACAATACGGCGGGGGAGCAGGCAAAATGCCTTCCCCGCCATATTGCCATCATATTAGATGGCAACGGCCGCTGGGCTAAAAAGCGCGGCATGCCCCGCAGCGCAGGGCACCTTGCCGGTGCGGAAAATTTCAGAAAGATAGCGACCTACTGTCAGGAGATAGGCATTGAATACCTGACGGTGTACGCATTCTCAACCGAGAACTGGAAGCGCCCCGAGGACGAGGTCAGCGGCATAATGAAGCTTTTGGACAAGTACCTGCACGAGGCTATCCGTGACATGGAGAAAAAGCACATCCGCATGAAGGTGTTCGGCGACACATCGAAACTGTCGCCCGAGCTTCAGGCACTCGTTGCCAAGACCGACGAGATAACACAGCATGTCAAGGGCTTCCAGGCAAATATCTGCCTTAACTACGGCGGCAGAGCCGAGATAGTGCGGGCGGCGGAGCTTTACGCCAAGGATGTTGCCGAGGGTAAGGCCGAGGGCAAGCTCACCGAGGAGAAGCTGTCAAAGTATATGTACTCGGCGGATATCCCCGACCCTGAGCTCATCATCAGACCCGGCGGCGAGTACAGACTGTCAAACTTCCTCTTGTGGCAGTGCGCATACTCGGAGTTTTATTATACCGACACCCTGTGGCCGGATTTCACGCCCGAGGAGCTTGACAAGGCCATTGCGGCGTACGGCAGCCGTGACCGCCGTTTCGGAGGGGTAAAGACATGACAAAGGCAGTTTCAATTTTGGGCAGCACCGGCTCTATCGGCCGCCAGAGCATTGCGGCGGCGGAGCATCTCGGCCTGCCGGTTGCGGCGCTGACCGCAAACAGAAAAACGGATATGCTCGAGCAGCAGGCTCGCCGATTAAAGCCCGAATTTGTCGCAGTTTACGACGAAAAGGCAGCGGCGCAGCTTAAAATTTCACTCGCCGACACCGGCATCAGAGTCGGAAGCGGAATGGAGGGGCTTATCGAGGCGGCAACGCTTGATGCCGCCGACTGCGTCGTGACCGCAGTGTCCGGCTCTGTCGGCTTAAAGCCTACACTGTCGGCTATTGATGCCAAAAAGCGCATAGCTCTTGCAAACAAGGAAACGCTCGTGTGCGCAGGTGAGATAGTCATGCCACGAGCGGCCGAGACGGGGGCGGAGATAGTGCCCGTCGATTCCGAGCACTCGGCAATTTTCCAGTGCCTTATGGGCAGAAAAAAGGGCGAGCTTAAGAAAATTTTGCTCACAGGCTCCGGCGGCCCGTTCAGAGGCAAAAGCCGCTCAGAGCTTGAGGATGTCACGCCCGAGCAGGCGGTAAAGCACCCCAACTGGAGCATGGGCGCAAAGATTTCGGTCGATTCTGCGACGATGATGAACAAGGGACTTGAGTTTATCGAGGCCATGCACCTTTTCGGCGTAACGCCGGACGATATCCAGGTAGTTGTCCACCCGCAGAGCATCATTCACTCTATGGTCGAGCTTGTCGACGGCACGGTCATTGCACAGCTCGGCGTGCCGGATATGGGACTTCCGATACAGCTTGCGATGACCTATCCCGAGCGGGTAGATTCGCCGTTTGAGCGCCTTAACTTTGCGGCTATGCGGGATCTTACCTTTGAGGCGCCGGACTATGAGAAAACGCCCTGCTTAAAGCTTGCGATGGACTGCGCGAGAGCGGGCGGCACGGCACCGTGCATCATGAGCGCGGCAAACGAGGTCGCAGTCTCGATGTTTTTAAACCATAAGCTCGGCTACAATCAGATTTACGACTGTGCTTTAGCGGCGGTCGAGAGCATAGACATAGTAAAAGACCCCGATCTTGAGACCATACTGGAGGCCGACAAGGCAGCCAGAGTATTTGTTACGGAGCATTTTTCCTGATGTATATTATTATCGCGATCATTATATTCGGCATACTTATCGCCATCCACGAATTCGGCCACTTCACGGCGGCAAAGCTGTGCGGGGTAAAGGTCGAGGAGTTTGCGATAGGCATGGGCCCTGCGCTGTTTAAGAAGCAAAAGGGCGAGACGGTGTACGCCCTGCGCATCCTGCCGATAGGCGGCTTCTGTGCCATGGCGGGCGAGGACGAGGAGTCGGACGATCCCAGAGCCTTCACGAATCAGGGTTTTTGGAAAAAGTTCGTCATCCTGTGCGCAGGCTCGTTCATGAATTTAGTTCTCGGCATCGTGCTCATCCTCATAATGTACGCCGGTGCGCAGGCGTTCGTCACGCCGACCATTGACCACTTTATGGACGGCTGCCCCTACGAGGGCGCCGAGGCCATGCAGCCGGGCGATACATTTT
Organism: Bacillota bacterium; assembly: GCA_022784505.1. Lineage (GTDB taxonomy): Bacteria > Bacillota > Clostridia > Oscillospirales > Oscillospiraceae > F23-B02. The sequence continues at coordinate 5,875 of JALFUQ010000064.1, read as the reverse complement.
ACAGCATCGACGGTCAGCGTATCTATCTTGTGAGCGATGTGTCGAGCTTTCTCATACGCGGCGACGGCGTGTACGATATCGTCATGCTGCGCGACGGCGAGAAGGTCGAGCTAAAGGATTTTGCCCTCACGACCAAGACCTACGCCGAGTATGCAGACGAAGGACCGAAATACGGCTTCGTTTTCGGCTACACCGAGGCCACCTTCGGCGCTAAGCTTGAGTACACATGGGACACGACGCTTGAGTTTTCACGCCTTGTCTGGCTGGGACTCGGTGACCTTATAAACGGCAGAGTCGGGCTCAAGGATATGTCCGGTCCCGTTGGCATTGTCGACATGATGAACGAGGTCGGCCAGCAGGCAGAAAGCGCCAAGGCCGCTGCCGATAATCTTCTGTACATTTCCGCGTTCATTGCGATAAACCTTGCAATCATGAACATGCTGCCCATTCCGGCTCTTGACGGCGGCAGGGTGTTTCTCATGATAGTCACGGTCATAATCGAAGCCGTCAGCCGAAAAAAGCTCGACCCCAAGTACGAGGGGTATATCCACCTCGGCGGCATGGTGCTGCTATTAGGGCTGATGGCGCTTGTCATGTACAACGATATTGCAAAGCTTATAACGGGGTAAGACATGGATAAGAGAAACGAAACAAAAAAGATCATTGTCGGCGGCGTACCGGTCGGCGGAGATGCCGAGGTCACGGTGCAGTCGATGTGCAATACGAAAACGCACGATGTTGAAGCAACCGTTGCGCAGATAAAGCAGTTCAAGGCAGCCGGCTGCGACATTGTCCGCATCGCCATACCGGATATGGCGGCGGCCGAGGCGGTGTCGGCTATCAAAGAACAGGTCGATATCCCGCTTGTCGCCGACATCCACTTTGACTACCGTCTTGCGCTCGAAGCGGCGGCTCGCGGCATCGATAAGATAAGGATAAACCCCGGCAATATCGGCGGTGACGAGAATGTCAAGGCCGTTGCCGAGGCGTGCAGAAAGCGCAATATTCCCATACGCATCGGCGTGAATGCCGGAAGCCTGGAAAAGCGGCTTTTGGCAAAGTACGGCCACCCCACGCCGGAGGCCATGGTCGAAAGCGCAAGGGGACACATTGAGTTATTGAACAGATTCGATTTTGACGATATCTGCCTTTCGATGAAGGCCTCCCGTGTGCCGCTCACGGTGGCGGCATACCGCCTTGCATCCGAGGAATTTAACTACCCTCTGCATCTTGGCGTGACCGAGACCGGCACAGCGTGGAACGGAACGATCCAGTCCGCCGTCGGCATCGGAACGCTTTTGTGCGAGGGCATAGGCAATACCATAAGAGTGTCGCTCACCGCCGACCCCGTCGAGGAGGTCAAGACCGGCATTGCGATACTCAAGGCCGCCGGACTGCGGCAGGGCATTCGGCTCGTTTCGTGCCCGACTTGCGGCAGAACACAGATAGACCTCATCGGCCTTGCCCACGAGGTGGAAAAGCGCATCGAGGGCATCGACCGCAACATCACCGTCGCCGTCATGGGCTGCGTCGTCAACGGCCCGGGCGAGGCGAGGGAGGCCGATTACGGCATCGCAGGCGGCAAGGACTGCGGCTTACTAATGCGGCACGGCGAGGTTCTGGGAACATATCCATACGATGCGCTGTGTGACGCACTTATTGATCTGATTCAGAAAGACACCGAGGTTTAAGCGTGAGCGAACATACTTCATTACTTGAAATTTTCCCGGGGCTTGTGGGCTTAAAGGCAAGCTGCGGCGGACTTGATAAGGCGTATGTGACCGATGTCACGGTCAGCACGGCCGAGAGCAAAATGAGCATCGCTGCTCATTTTACCCGCCTGCCCGCGCCGGCCGAGATAGACGCTTTGTGCGGCAGAATAAGAGCCGATTACGGTCTTGGCTTTGTCGAGCTCAAGCCCGATTACCCCAAGCCCAAAACCGAATATGCCCCGCCGAAGAAGGTATCCTCCGGGGGCAAAGAGCCTGCGGCCGCGAAGCCGACTGGCGATATCCTCATGGGCAGGAGCATCAAAAAAGCGCCGATGCCCATGTCGGAGCTGACGCTCGATTCGGGAAATGTCGTCATAGAGGGCGATGTTTTTGATGTCACCAGCCGCAAGCTTCAAAAGCGCGACGGCGCGGTGCTGTGCTTTGACATGACCGACCTCACGGGCTCTATCCGTGTTTCGCGCTACCTGCGCTCGGAGGACGATCAGTCAATCATCAACAAGATAAATGTTGGCGACCACATCATCGTCTCCGGCGTCGTGAACTACAGCCGCTATGACGAGGACATGGTCATCGAGCCGAGGCATATCATGAAGGGCAAAAAGCATGTCCGCCCCGACAATGCAGAGGAAAAGCGCGTTGAGCTTCATGTACATACGAGGTTTTCCGCCCTTGATGCTCTAACCGAGCCTGCCGAGATAGTCAAGCGCGCCGCCTACTGGGGGCATCCTGCTATCGCCGTCACCGACCACGGTGTCTGTCAGGCATTCCCCGACATGTGGAAGGCGGGTAAAAAGCACGGCGTGAAAATAATTTACGGCGTTGAGTGCTACTTCGTCAACGATGTTGACGGCTCGCTCGCCGTGCACGGTGAAAGCGATCTGCCCATTGACACCGAGATGGTCGCCTTTGATATCGAGACCACCGGCCTGAACGCCGGCTCGGACAGAATGACCGAGATAGGCGCAGTCATTTTCGCAGGCGGCGAGATAAAGGAGAGCTTCAACACCTTCGTCGACCCTGAAATGCACATTCCCGCCGAGATAACGCAGCTCACCGGCATCACCGACAATGATGTCAAGGGCGCACCAAGCGAGGCCGAGGCAATGCGCGCCTTCTTGGAATTTGCGGGTGAGCGCCCCATAGTTGCGCATAACGCTGATTTTGATACCGGCTTTATGGCATCGGCGGCTGCTCGCAGCGGAATTGAGTTTGAGCCGGTGTATCTTGACACGCTTGCGCTCTCGCACGCACTTTTACCGGATCTAAAGCGCCATAAGCTCGACATGGTGTCAAACAGGCTGAGCCTGCCGGACTTCAATCATCACAGAGCCTCTGACGATGCACTCGTCGTCGCCCGCATAATGGGGCGTTTTCTCCCCATGCTTGCCGAGCAGGGCGCAAAAACAGTGAACGATATCCAAGCGGTCTACCGCAAGATAAAGCCCGCCGACCACAGCAAATCCCGCCACATGATACTGCTTGTCAAGAACAAGGTCGGGCTTAAAAATCTGTACGAGCTTGTTTCGCAGTCGTATCTTAAGTATTTCCACAAGACCCCGACCGTGCCGAAGAGCCTGCTTGTTAAGCACAGGGAGGGCATCTTAGTCGGCTCTGCCTGCGGCATGGGCGAGCTTTACGGTGCGGTCATGCACGGAGCGTCCGATGCCGAGCTGCGGCGCATTGCCTCATTCTACGATTACCTTGAAATTCAGCCCATCGGAAACAATCACTTCCTTGTCGACAACGGAGTTGTCAGGGATGAGACGGTGCTTGAGGACTACAACCGCCGCATTTTGAAGATAGGCCGTGAGCTCAACAAGCCCGTCATCGCCGCAAGCGATGTGCATTTTCTCGACAAGGAGGACGAGCAGTACCGCAAGATTTTGCAGGCAGCTAAGAAGTTCTCCGATGCCGACCGCGGCTGCCCGATATTCTTCCGCACGACCGATGAGATGCTGGCCGAGTTTGCGTATCTCGGCGACGATGTCGCAAAAGAGGTCGTCATCACAAACCCCAACGCCATTGCCGCTCAGGTCGACGATATAGAGCTGCTGCCCAAGGACCTGTTCCCGCCGAAGATAGAGAATTCGGCCGAGGATCTAAAGCGCCTTGTCTATGACAAAATGCACGCTATCTACGGCGATAACCCGCCGGAGCTGGTGCAGGAGCGTGTTGACACGGAGCTCAACACCATACTCGACCACAGCTACGATGTTATCTACATGAGCGCGCAGAAGTTGGTTCAGAACTCGCTCGAGCACGGCTACCTCGTCGGCAGCCGAGGCAGCGTCGGCTCGTCCATCGTTGCCTATATGTCCGGCATCACCGAAGTCAACTCTCTGCCGCCACACTATGTCTGCCCCAAGTGCAGGCACTCGGAATTCATAACCGACGGCTCGTACGGCTGCGGCGCGGACATGCCGCCGAAAAACTGCCCCGAGTGCGGCACACTCATGCGGCAGGACGGATTTGATATCCCGTTTGAGACCTTCCTCGGTTTCCCGGGAAATGAAAAGACCCCCGATATCGACCTTAACTTCTCGGGCGAATATCAGGCGCAGGCACATAAATACACAGAAGAACTTTTTGGTTCGGATCACGTTTTCCGCGCCGGAACGATAGGTACGCTGGCGGAAAAGACCGCCTACGGCTATGTGAAGAAGTATCTCGAGGAGCGTCAGCTCAAGGTCACAAAGGCGGAGGAGAACCGCCTTGCAAAGGGACTTGTCGGTGTTAAGCGTACGACAGGTCAGCACCCGGGCGGCCTTGTCGTTATCCCGCAGGACATGGATGTCACAGATTTCTGCCCCGTGCAGCATCCGGCCGACGATCCCAAGAGCGATATAATCACCACGCATTTTGAATATCACTGCATGGAGGCAAACCTCTTAAAGCTCGACGAGCTCGGTCACGATGACCCGACGATGATCCGCATGCTTGAGGACGCAACGGGCGTGAACGCAAAGGAAATTTTACTGTCCGACCCCGACACCATGAAGATATTCACCACTCCCACCGTGCTGGGATTACCGGACGATGACCCCATCATCGGTAAGACCGGCAGCATAGGCATCCCCGAGTTCGGCACCGGCTTTACCCGTCAGATGCTTGTTGAGACGCAGCCTACGCAGTTTGATACGCTGGTGCGCCTGTCCGGCTTCTCCCACGGCACCGATGTTTGGGCGGGCAATATCCGCGACCTCATCGTCAACAACATCGCCACCGTTAACGAGACCGTCGGCTGCCGTGACGATATCATGCTCTACCTCATCCAAAAGGGCATGGAGCCGTCGCTGGCGTTTAAGACCATGGAGGCCGTGCGTAAGGGCAAGGTCAAGAGAAGCGGCGAGTTCCCCGGCGATGCCGAGGAGCAGATGCACGCACTCGGCGTTCCCGAGTGGTACATTGAGTCTTGCCGCAAGATAGCCTACCTTTTTCCGAAGGCGCACGCCGTTGCGTATGTTATGATGGCGTTCCGCATAGCGTGGTTCAAGGTGCATGAGCCGCTGGCGTTTTACAGTGCGTATTTCTACCGCCGCAGTCAAAAGGACGGCTTCGATGCCGAGATGATGACAGGCGGTGCGGATGCGGTAAGGCGCAAGATAAACGAGCTTAAGAAAAAGCCCGATGTCACCGCAAAGGAGGAGGATCTGATGACAACCCTCGAAGCGGTGTACGAGTTTAACATGCGCGGCTTTGAGTTTGCGCCCATCGACCTTTATAAATCCGATGCGGTTAAGTTCATCATTACCGATGACGGTCGACTTCTCCCACCGTTCGTTGCAATATCCGGCCTCGGCGAGGCTGCGGCACGCGATCTGCAAAACTGCACGAAAAACGGTCAGACATACATCTCCATCGAGGAGGTCAGCGCAGCTTGCCCCAAGGTCAGCCAGGCGCATATCGAAGCGCTCAAGCGCCTCGGCGCGCTCGGCGAAATGCCTGAAAGCTCGCAGATAAATCTCTTTGAAGGCTTTTAAACGCAAAAAACTCCACTGTTCATTGAACAGCACCCCATTTGTTAGACAGTATGGTATACTACTAACGAATGGGGTGTTGCTTTATGCCAAAAGGGAAGCCAAACAAGAGATACACTGGGGAGTTTAAGCAGATGGTAGTAGAGACGATGAGAAAAGAAGGTC
>JALFUQ010000061.1 GCA_022784505.1 Bacillota bacterium | reverse complement strand
AAATGTTGAGGGCATCAACACCGTCAACGGCCACTCGTACTCCGATCCCGCTCTGCAAAGTCAGAACACCAACTTCGCGCTTCTGGTTTCGAGCCGCTTTACAGAGCCATTTGACGAGCCGTACCGCTACGGCAAGCACATCGCTTCCCTGAGCAACATGCTCTCCGGCGGCGTTCTGGTGCAGCGCTTCGGCGATCTTGTAAAGGGCGTTCGCACGAACGAGCACCGTCTTGCGCAGTCCATGACCCGCCCCACGCTCTCGGCAGCCGTTCCGGGCGACCTGAGCCTTGCGCTTCCGAAGCGTCAGCTTGACGATATCATCGAGATGATCTACGCACTTGACAAGATTGCCCCGGGCACGGCGAACTATGACACGCTGCTGTACGGTGCTGAGGTCAAGTTCTACTCCTCCCGCCTTGAGCTGTCGGGCGACCTTGAAACGCAGTTTTCAAACTTCTTCGCCATCGGCGACGGTGCGGGCATCACCCGCGGCCTTGCACAGGCCGCTGCCTCCGGCGTAAAGGCCGCGCAGGTCATTTCCGAGAGAATTTAATCGTAAATAATCGTAAATCGTAAATAAAAATCTGCTGTATCAAACGATACAGCAGATTTTTAAGTCTGTCAAAGAACTAAGAAAAATAGGCAAAACGAGTAAAGCTCAATACGCAGCAGGGGGAGTGTGAGGGGGTAACGAAGTGTCGGTGCGGTAGTGAATGACATGCCGGGGGCATGTCAGAGCCGCACCGTGACCGAGCCGCAGCGAGAAAGGTCCCGCCTCAAATTGGATTATAGCCATCAAAAACGCCTGAGTTATCAGGCTTTTTGACGAGCACAGCGAGATTTTTTGTGAAGCAAAGCTTCATAAAAAATGTGGCGTGTTTTGAAGCGTGTCAAAAAAGTCACAGGGCTTTTTTGACACGCTTCAAAATCTGCTGTATCAAACGATACAGCAGATTTTTTATATTATCTTCTCAACACCGTACATCGATTCCAAAACGGCAAAACCCGCGCGGTTTAAGTAGTTTATCGTCCAGTAGCTGATGCCCGCAAGATCATACTCCGAGACCAGCTGCAGGCGGGCTTTTACGCTCCTTGCGTCCTCGAACCACACCTCGTGGCGCACGCCGGACGGGTCTGTGTAGTTAAAAAACGGTGCCTGCGCCTGCTCGTTGAATTTTATCTGCGCAAAGTTTGCGGCGGCAAGGTTCATGGCAGCGGTGTTGGATATGACCGAAGCCGCCCTGCCCTGCTGCCACGGCAGCGTCCAGTTGTAGCCGTAGTTTGAAAAGCCGAGCAATATCTTGCCCGAGGGAATTTTCGTCACGGCGTAGTCGAGCACCTTGCGCATGCGGTCGACCGGCGACACGGCCTGCGGGGCGCTGTAGGTGTAGCCCCATTCGTAGGTCATGATGATAACGCGGTCGCAGTACCTGCCGTGAGCTTCGTAATCGTGGGCGGTGTAGAGTAGCCCATACTGGTCATCCGAGGTCTTGGGCGCAATGGCGCTCGTGAGGTAGTAGCCCTTGGGGTGCAGCGTCTCGGACAGGCGCGCTAAAAAGGCGTTGTAGCCCTCACGGTCAAAGGGGTAGACATACTCGATGTTGAGATTCACGCCGTAGTAGCCCCGACTGCGCAGCGCTGCAAGGATGTTTTCGATAAGCGTGGCCTGCACCGCGTCGTCTGTGAATATCGCGTGGGCAATATCGCTCGAAAACCCGCCGGATGTGCCGATATTTGTGAGTGTGAGCATTGGTGCCGTCGCCGTCTCGTAGGCACGGCTTATCATGCGCTTGTCGTCAATGGGCGTGATGCCGCCCGCAGCATCGATATGCCACGAAAACGGACACAGAAATGTCATGTACGGCAGTGCTTCCGATAAAACCGTGTCGCTTATATTAGGATAGGCATAGCCGTTTACCTCTATCTGACCCTGCGGCGAGGCGCCCCCGGGGATAACGAGCGTCTGCCCGATCGTGAGCCTGTTTGGGTCTGAAAGCGCGTTTATGTAGCTTAGCTCCGTCGGCGATACGCCGAATTTGCGGGCGATGGAGTACAGGCTGTCGCCCTTTGAAACAACAAAAATTCTCATACCGTCACCTCTCGGTTCATGGTATGAGAATAGTTTCTCAAATGTTCTTGCCGTTTAATTTTGCCGATATCAGCGTGTCGCCGTCGTAGTCAAGCTTCAGGGAGAAAAACGGCTCGTTTTCGTCAAGTAGACGGAGGAAAATTTTATCGCCCTCCCAAAGCGTCAGCCTAAGCAGCTTGCTTTTTTTGATCCACTCAAGCTCGCCCTCGTCGCATGCGCCGATCTCGCCGTCGAATTTATCGGCGGTAAACAGGTGCATGTACTCGGTCTGGCAGACGGTGTTCACAAATGTGACGATGCCGCGGTAGCGCCACGAAGTAAGGCGAAGCCCTGACTCCTCGTACACCTCGCGCAGCAGGCACTCCTCTGGGCTTTCGTCCTTTTCGAACTTGCCGCCGAGACCTATCCACTTGTCGCGGTTAACGTCGTTTTCCTTCTTCACGCGGTGCAGCATCAGATACTCGTCGCCGCGCTCTATGTAGCAAAGAGTTGTATTTATCATATCAGAGCTTAAACTTTGCGTCGTACTTTGCAAAGCTCTCCTTGAACTGATCGGTGGTCTCCTCCATGAGCTTGTTGTAGTAATCGTGCGTCTCAAGTGCGCCGCTTGCAAGCTCTATCATCGCAACGCCGATGTTCGAGCAGTGGTCGGCCATGCGTTCGAGATTGGTCAGCAGGTCGTTGAACACAAAGCCGAGCTGCAAAGTACAGGTACCGTCGCTAATGCGGTTGATGTGGTGAAGCTTCATCTCGTCGCACAGGCTGTCGATCTTCTCCTCCAGGGGCTCAATGCGGTAGGCAACGCTGAGGTCATCCTCGACAAAGGCTTTTACCGCCAGCGCAACTATCTCCGACACGGCCGAGCGCAGTACAGACAGCTCATGTGTTGCATATTTTGAGAAGTTGAGCTTCTTATCGTGCATCTCCTGCGCACATTCTGCAATATTCAGCGCATGGTCGCTCATACGCTCAAAGTCGGTTATCGAGTGCAGGTACTTGCCGACCATGATGTTCTGCTGCTTTGTGAGCTCAAGCCTCGTTATCTGAACAAGATATGTACCAAGCTTATCCTCGTAGCGGTCGACGAGCTCCTCCTCCCTCTGCACATCGGCAAAACCGTCCTTCGTGTATTTATCCACGAGCGCCAGCGCATCGGTGACATTCTTCACAACGCAGCGCGCCATGGAGTTTATGACCTGGCGGCTCTGCTCGATAGAGAGCGCCGGATGAGTAAGGAAGCGCTCCTCCAGAAGATCCATATCCCGCAGCCCCTTGAGGCGCTCCTTGTCGTCTTTTACAAACAGGGAAACGAACTTCTCGATAAGGCCGGTCATGGGTGCAAGTATCATGACGATGACGACCCTGAACAGGGTATTGACAAACGCGATGCTCACCGCCGTCATGGTGCGGCTCATAAAATCAAAGTGCGCAATGGCGTTGACCGCATAGAATATAATGCTGACGATGATAACGCCGAAAAGGTCTATGACGAGATACGATAGCGCGGTGCGCTTACCGTCTGCGCTTGCGCCCATTGCCGACAGGAGCACCGGAACGGCAGCGCCGATGGCGATGCCCATGATGATGGGGAACGCGACCTCAAAGCTGACAGCGCCTGTAATGGCGAGCGCCTGCAAAATGCCGACGGCGGCCGAAGCGCTCTGCAAAACGCTTGTGAACGCCATGCCGACAATGATGCCGAGTAAGGGGTTTGAAAAATCGGTGAGGATACGGACGAAATTTTCGTCATCTTTAAGTCCCGAGACGGCGCCGCTCATGGCCTTCATGCCGAACATCAGGACTGCGAAGCCCATGAGTATGCCGCCGACATGGCGGCGGGACATATCGCCCGAGAACATGTAAAGAATGATGCCGATAAGCGCGACGACCGAGGTCAGAGTTTCCGTCGACAGAAGCTCCATCCAGCCGGAGGTGTTGCCGCCGATATCCGAAAGGCAGATGATCCAACCGGTGATGCTCGTGCCGATGATAGCGCCCATGATGATGCCGATTGCCTGACGCACCTTCATCATTTCCGAGTTTACGAAGCCGACAACCATGACCGAGGTCGCAGACGACGACTGTATGACGGCGGTTACGCCCGTGCCTAGCAGGATGCCCTTGAGCTGCGTACCCGAAAGGCGGTACAGCACGACCTCAAGCTTGCTGCCGGCAACCATTTTGAGGCTGTCGCCCATCAGCGACATGCCGAACAGAAACAACGCGACGCCGCCGAGAAGCGATAGCACTTCAGCAATTCCCATTACATTTCTCTCCCATAACAAAAAAGAATGTGACCCATCTTTAAAAATTCGCTATTCTCACAAGTATATTTTACCGCAAATATTCCGCATGTAAAGCTTTAATTTCCCGCTTTGAGCATTTTCGTATCATTTTACAATAATTTTATCCCTCCGGCGGCATTTTTAACGAAAAAACAGTCCGAGCAATTGCTCAGACTGTTTCGGTAATTGTGTCATTACGCCACTGACGGTAGCGTTCAAGCTCCTTGTCCACACACAGAGTGACGACGGTGTTTATAATAAACGCATCGTCGATAAAGCCGAGGATGGGCACATTGTCGGGAATAAGATCAACGGGGCTCACAAGATATGCAAGTATGCCGAGTGATCCCAAAAGCGCAGCAGTGGGTATCTTCTTATACCTGCCGTGGTAGTAATCATCCAGCATCGAAATTATATCCTGAACATCGGCTATCGTTCCGCCGATTATGGGCAGCCCCGTCAGCGGCTCAAGCTTTCTTGCCGCCTTATCTATAAATTCAAGCGTTTTTCCCGCGCCGTTGACGACGGCGCTCAGTGCCTTTGCAGCTTTTTCGTTTTTCATATCTTTTTCTCCTGATCGCAGCTTGCTGCATATATTTTAGCATACAACGGCGCTTTTGCAACAGTTTTCCCATTACTTTCTTAATAAATCGTTTACAAATAACCATACATGTGGTATAGTTATCATAATCCCCCATCGAATTATTACTTGGAGGTATTTTTTATGTACATAGCTTTTATTGTCATTCTCATGCTTGCGGGTCTGTTCTTCGGGCTTAAATTTACGCAGGTCACGGAAAACAACGACCCCGTCATGGCCGTTCTTTTCAAAGGACTGACCACCGTCTGCTGCATTGTGATATCCGCCGTTGCCGTGTTCCACACGACAGACCGCCACTTTGCCGTGCTATTGATGTTCGGCCTGTTCTTCGGCTTTTTGGGCGACGAGCTTTTGGCACTTCGCTTTGTGTTCACCGAGAAGTTTTCTCTGTGCTTCCTTTCGGGCGCAATGTCGTTTTTGGTTGGCCATGTTTTCTATGTCGTAGCGCTTTACAGCATCGCCCCCAAGGCATGGATCGCCGCCATCCCGCTTCTGATCATCGCTATGCTGCTTGAGTATCAGAACTCAAAAAAGCATGACCTCAGGCTTGGTAAGCTGTACTTCCCGCTTGCCGGCTACTGCGCATTCGTCTGCTTCATGGGCGTTTCCGCCGTTGGCACTGCGATCTTTAATTTCAGCATCGGCACGCTGCTTTTCGGCATTGCAGGCGTGAGCTTTATCATCAGCGACAGTATTCTTTCCGTGCAGTGCTTCAGCGGCAACCCGACAAACGGTAAAAACCGTGCAGTGCACATCACTTATTGGCTTGCGCAGTTCCTCATTGCGCTGAGCGCCCTGTTCATCTAACTTAAAATTCAGCCCGTGCAGTTTAAAACTGCACGGGCATTTTTTATTGCTCTATCTTGAGTCCCATCATGTAGCGGCGCATCATGTCGAACACGAAATTGCCGGATACACGGCGGATGTAGCTGCGGGTGCGGCGGTCTCCCACATGAAGCTCGCGCACGAATGTGCCGTCTTTTGTCGCCAGCGACACGAACACCGTGCCTACCTCGTGAACACCGTCGCCGTCGGGGCCTGCAAGGCCCGTTACGCCGATGCCCATGTCGGTGCCGAGAAGTGCTCTCACGCGCTCAGCCATCTCGATAGCGACCTCGCGGCTGACAGCGCCCTTTGCCTCGATGAGCTCAGGGTCGATGCCCAGAAGCTCCGCCTTTGCGCCGTTTGTGTAGGTAGTCACGCCGCCAAGGAAGAATTCGCTTGCACCGGCCATATCGGTAAAGCGCTTTGCAAGCTCGCCGCCGGTGCAGCTTTCGGCTGCGGAGAAGGTCATTTTCTTTTCCTTCAAAAGCTGCATGACCCGTTCCTCGACGCTCTCGACATCGATGCCGAAAACGACATCGCCCAGCACCTCGCAGCAGTGCTCGATGACGGGCTTCATCATTTCCTCGGCCTCCTCGGCGCTTCTAGCCTTGGCGGTTATCTGCAAAAGGCAATCGGATTCCTTGGCGTAGGGTGCCATGGTGGGGTTTGTCATAGCGTTCATCTCGTCGCGGAAAAGCTGGTCCAGCGCACTTTCGCTCATGCCGAAAACATGGATGGCGTGCGACACTATCTGCTCATCCGACAGCGAGCGCAGGTACGGCACGGCGCAGGCCTTGAACATTGCGTTGCACTCCTTGGGAGGGCCGGGCAGCATCAGAACGACGATGCCGTCCTTTTCAAAGGCGCAGCCCGGGGCGGTGCCCCAATCATTGTGGAAAACCGTGCAGCCGACGGGCAGCATAGCCTGCTGGAGATTATTTTCGGTCATCTCCTTGCTGTAGCCGCGGTTGGTGAGGTAATCGTACAGGCACGAGCGCTCGTACTCATTCATCTCAAGCTCAAGGCCGAAGCTTTTTGCAAGCGTCTGCTTTGTAAGATCGTCGCAGGTGGGCCCCAGGCCGCCGGTGGATATGATTATATCCGCTCTGCTTTTCGCAATTTCAATGCAATCGGCAAGCCTTGCGGGGTTATCACCGACAACGGTGTGGTACTTTACGTTTATGCCTATCTCCGAGAGCATCTGCGAAATATCGCTTGCGTCGGTGTTTATCGTGTGGCCTAAAAGTATCTCCGTGCCGACGGAAAGTATCTCTACATTATGAATTTTATCCATCATCCGACCTTCACCCTTTCTATGCCCGCAACGGCCTCGTCGACAAGTGCGTCAATGTCCAGGACCGACTCGATCTCGGCGACCTCATGCACCTTGGGCTTTGTCTTGGGGTGCTTGGGGGTAAAGACGGTGCAGCAGTCCTCATACGGCAGTATCGAGGTCTCGAAGGTGCCGATCTTTCTTGCTATCTGCACTATCTCCTCCTTGTCCATGCCGATAAGCGGCTGCAAAACCGGCAGGTCGATGACCGCCTGCGTGGATGCCATTGCCTCCATGGTCTGGCTTGCGACCTGACCTAGGTTTTCGCCGGTGACTATTGCCTTTGCGCCGTTTGCCTCGGCAATGCGGCTTGCGATGCGCATCATGAATCTGCGCATAATGAGGGTAAAATAATCCTCGGGGCACTTTGCCCGTATCTCCTCCTGAATGTGCGTGAACGGGACGATCTCGATGGTCATTTTGCCGCAGTAGGCAGTCAGTATCTCAGCGAGCTCGATGACCTTTTGCTTTGCCTGCTCTGAGGTGTACGGGAACGAGAAAAAGTGCACGGGAATGAGCCGCACGCCGCGCTTTGCGATCATATAGGTCGAAACGGGGCTGTCTATACCGCCGGACAGCAGCGTTACGCCGATACCGTTCGAGCCAACCGGCATGCCGCCTGCACCCGGGGTAGGCGCAGCGTGGACATAGGCGGCAAGGTCACGGATTTCGACATGGACCACGAGCTCCGGCTCATGCACATCGACCTTGCACTCGGGGTATGCCTCGGCGAGCTCACCGCCGACATACTGTGAAAGCTCGATGGAGGTCATGGGGAAGCTCTTATCACTGCGCTTGCCCTCGACCTTGAAGCTCTTTGCTGCTTCCATGTCGTCCTTGAGGTAGCTTATCGCAAGCTCAGCTATCTTCGCTGCATCCTTCTCGCAGCCGGCAGCGCGGCTCATGGTCGCAATGCCGAACACCTTGCCGAGTGCTTCAAACGCAGCGTCCATGTCGCTTGTCTCGTCCACTGGCTCGACATAAATAGTCGACTGCATGCAGTAGACCTTAAATTTGCCGATGTTCGACAGGCGGCGGTTAATGTTGCCGATGAGCTTTTGCTCAAAGCTGCGGCGGTTGAGTCCCTTGAGGACTATCTCGCCGAGCTTGAGGAGAATAATATCATTTATCATCTTTCAGTCTCCCGGATTTTTTCTAAAGCGCAGTAATTATAACACCTTTGCATTCTAAACGCAACAAAACCGCAGGTCATCCTGCGGTTTTGGCACACAACACCTTTATTATATTGCTCAAATGCGGCAAAGTCAAGGTTTTTGATAATATTTTATCAAACTTCGTATGGCTGCACAAGTCTTGCACTTTAAATTCGTAAATTATTACTCTTGAAATTGACACTGCGGTTTGGTACTCTATAACCAGAAAGGGTGATACCGATGTACAGGTAAAAAAGTCCTCAGAGATCGGAAAAAGCCGACAGTGAGGACAGATGCCGAAGTCAAAATTGCGACAGGACAAAAACACTCAGCCCATTCCGCTTATGGAAACGACCAAAGAGTCGACTGCATTATTCTTCCCGTGTTTGATTTGTGTCCGATGACCGGCGGCATCACAGTCTGACGAAAGAGAGGTAACCAATGATGTTAGATACTAAGAATTCAATGAAATGACCCTTGACTGCTTTAGAAACGGTGTAAAGAAACCGTGCGGTCAAGGGTCATTTCGTTTTTATGAAGCTGGCGGAAGCCGAGCACCTATCGTCTGTCAGGGTGCCCTTTCGGTGCTTTTCGCCTTTTTTCGTCTTGCCGGGCACAAAGCCCGACCGCACCAAAAGAAAGCCGAAAATTCCTCGAAAAACACGACCGACAGATGCTGCGCAGTTTTGCCGGAAATAGTTCTCCGGCGCAGCATGTGAGGAAAGCTGCCCGTCAAAACCGATAGATGTCCGGCTTCCGTCAGCTTGTGCGTCAGCTTTTGTTTTCTCGGAAGTCGTAGGTACGGTACTGTATCGCTTCGGCGATGTGGGTCGCCTCGATGCTCTCCGAGCCCTCGAGGTCGGCTATCGTCCTTGCCACTCGCAGGATGCGGTCGTAGCTGCGGGCGGTCAGACCCATGCGGTCAAACGCCTGATGCATGAGTGCCTCGCACTCGGGCGTGAGCATGCAGTAGCGGTTGAGCGCCTTTGTGTCCATATTTGCATTTGAATTTATATCGGTATTCTTGAAGCGTTCCTGCTGCGCCTTTCGCGCGGCATCGACGCGCTTTTTTATTTCCGCCGATGACTCGGCGGGAGCTCGGTTTTTAAGCTCCTCGTACTCAAGTGCCGGTGCCTCGACGATGATATCTATCCTGTCCAGCAGCGGCCCCGATATGCGGTTATGGTAGTTTCTGACCTCGTTTGCCGTGCAGCGGCAGCGCCCCGACGGGTGGCCGTACCAGCCGCATTTGCAGGGATTCATTGCACACACAAGCATGAAATCGCTCGGATATGTAGCGCTTCCGGCAACTCGTGAGACGGTGACCTCTCCGTCCTCAAGGGGCTGGCGAAGAACCTCCAGCACATCCTTTCGAAACTCGGGAAACTCGTCTAAAAACAGCACTCCGTTGTGCGCAAGGCTTATCTCGCCCGGTCTCGGCATCGCACCGCCGCCGGACATTGCAGCGGGCGACACGGTGTGGTGCGGCGCTCTGAACGGGCGCTGGGCGATGATGGGGTTAGACTTGCCGGTGAGCCCCGCAACAGAATATATCTCCGTGCACTTTAGCATCTCCTCGCGGGTCATGTCGGGCAAAATGCCCGGCAAGCGCTTGCTCATCATGCTTTTGCCCGCCCCGGGAGGCCCGACGAGCAGGATGTTGTGACCTCCTGCGGCAGCGATCTCCATGGCTCGCTTGACATTCTCCTGCCCCTTGACATCGGAAAAGTCGGGGTAGCTGATATCGCTTTTGCTTATCTCGCCCTGCGGCAGGGGCTTTATCTCATACTCGCCCCGCAGATGCGCAATGAGCTCCGGCACATTTTTCACCGGATACACGCTCACGCCCTCGGCATAGGCGGCCTCCTCAGCGTTGTCGGCAGGCACGAACAGGTGCTTTATGCCCTCCCGCGCCGCGCAGAGCGCCATGGGAAGCGCACCGTTTACCGGGCGCACCTCGCCCGTAAGCGCAAGCTCTCCGAAAAAGGCGCAGTCGGCGCTCGGCTGCTTTATCGTGCCGGTGGCGGCAAGGATACCGAGCATTATCGGCAGGTCGTACACCGTGCCTGCTTTTTTCGTGTCCGCCGGAGCGAGGTTCACGGTCACGCGGCTGACGGGAAACTTAAAGCCGTTGCACTTTATGGCTGCGCGGACGCGCTCCCGCGCCTCCTTGACGGCGGCATCGGGAAGTCCCACGATATCGAAATTAAAAAGTCCGTTTGAAACGAAGCTCTCGACCGTGACGGCATAGCCTCCTATGCCCTTCACGCCGAGGGATTTTATCGTTGCTAACATACTCTCACCTATAGGAAAGGGCTGTGCAAGGGCGAATTATCCTTATCTGTATCCGCCCTTGCACAGCCCTTTGATTTTTTATTCCTCGGTCTCGCCGACGATCGCGATGTGCAGCTCGTCAAGCTGCTTCTGCTCGACGGCGGACGGCGCGCCCATCATAACATCCTGTGCGTTCTTGTTCATCGGGAACGGGATTATCTCGCGGATAGAGTCCTCACCTGCCAACAGCATGACCATGCGGTCAACGCCCGGAGCGATACCGGCATGGGGAGGTGCGCCATAGCAGAATGCGTTGTACATTGCGGGGAACTTCGCCTTGACATCGTCCTCGCCCAGACGCACGAGCTCAAACGCCTTTATCATTATCTCGGGGTCGTGGTTACGCACTGCGCCCGAGGACAGCTCAACGCCGTTGCAGACAAGATCGTACTGATATGCGGTGATGCTCAAGGGGTCAATCTCGCCCTTCTCGGCCTTTTCAAGGACCTCGAGGCCGCCGTTGGGCATGGAGAACGGGTTGTGGCAGAATTCAAGCTCGCCGGACTCCTCGCCTATCTCGTACATGGGGAAGTCGACTATCCAACAGAACTCGTAGCGCTCCTTGTCCATGTGGCCGGGCACGGCGTTGCCGAGCATTTTGCGCATGACACCTGCGGTCTTCTGCGCAACGAGCTTCTTGCCTGCCGTTACGCCGACAAGGCAGCCGGGCTTGAGGTTCAGTGCATCGATGACCGTCTGCTTTCTATCCTGCAAAAACTTTGCGACGCCGCCTGCAAGCTCGCCATTTTCGTCGACCTTGAACCAGTAGGGCTTCACGCCTGCCTGCACCTCTACCTCGGTGCACAGCTTGTCGATATTCTTGCGGGTCATGTCGCAGTCGGTAACCACGATGGCCTTTACGGTGTTGCCCTCGGCAAAGGGCGCAAACTCCGTGCCCTGCACGAGCTCGGTTATATCCTCAACAACGAGGTCTATGCGCAGGTCGGGCTTATCCGAGCCGTACTTTTCCATCGATTCGTTGAAGCCGATGCGCTTAAACGGCGCTTCGGAGGCGATATCGTACTTGCCGTACTTTGCGAAAATGGGCGGCAGCACATCCTCAATGACGGCAAAAACATCATTCTGGTCGGCAAAGGACATCTCCATATCCAGCTGATAGAATTCGCCGGGGGAGCGGTCGCCGCGTGCGTCCTCATCGCGGAAGCAGGGAGCTATCTGGAAGTAGCGGTCAAAGCCGGAGGTCATGAGAAGCTGCTTAAACTGCTGCGGTGCCTGCGGCAGAGCATAAAACTTGCCCGGGTGCTTTCTTGCCGGAACGAGGTAGTCTCTTGCGCCCTCGGGGCTGGATGCGGTGAGGATGGGGGTGGTTATCTCGAGAAAATCATGCTCCATCATTGCCTTGCGCAGTGCCGCAACGACATTGCAGCGCAGGATGATATTCTGCTTGACTGTGGGATTTCTCAGGTCAAGGTATCGGTACTTGAGGCGTGCGGTCTCGTCGGCCTCACGGCTGCGGTTTATCTCAAACGGCAGCTCGTTATAGCGGCAGCGGCCGAGAACTTCTATCTTCTCGGGCACGACCTCGACATCGCCGGTGGCCTGCTTGGGGTTTTTGCTGTCACGCTCGCGGACGGTTCCCTCGACGGAAATGGTGCTTTCCTTATTGATGCTCTTAACGACCCTCATCATGTCCTCGGTCTCAACGACGACCTGTGTGGTGCCGTAAAAATCACGGATGACGACGAAAGCGAAGTTCTGGCCGACCTCACGGACATTCTCCATCCAGCCGACAATCTTGACCTTCCGGCCAACATGCTCCATGCGGAGCTCATTGCAGGTGTGTGTACGGGACTGTGTCATAATTAACCCTCCTTGATGACCGCAATGTGTGCACGGCGGTCGATTTCAGCCTTGATATGCGCCGCAGCGTCGTTAACGGGCAGCTTGACCTGCTCGCCGCTTAACATATTCTTCACGGCGACGACATTTGCCGCCATCTCATCCTCGCCGATGAGCACGACAAACGGGATGCCGAGCTTGTCGGCATAGCTCATTTTTGCCTTGAACTTTTTCTTCTCGCAGTATAGCTGGGTGCGAATGCCCGCGTCGCGGAACGCCGTTGCCGCGGCTATCGAGTAGCCCAACTCCTCGCTCATGGGGATGACCAGTGCGTCGGCGGGAGCGGAGACGACCTCGTCGGACAAAAGCCCCTGCTCATTGAGAACATAGAAAAGCCTTGTAAGGCCAATGGAAATGCCGACGCCGGGCAGCGGCTTGTCGGTGTAGTACTCGGCAAGATTATCGTATCTGCCGCCGGAGCACACGGAGCCTATCTCGGGGTGCTCGGTCATCTCGGTCTCGTAAACGGTACCGGTGTAGTAGTCAAGGCCACGGGCGATCGACAGGTCGATCGCGAAGTTTTCCTCGGGAACGCCGAAGTCTGCAAGGTACTTTGTGACGGTCTTAAGCTCATCAAGCCCCTGGTCGAACATCTCGTCCATGCCCTTGTAGCGCTCAAGTCCGCTCAAGACCTGCTCGATGCTGCCGGACATGGCCATGAAGTCCATGACATCGTCTGCCTTATGCGAGAACATGTGAAGCTCGTCCATGAGTATCTGGCGCACCTTGTTGGGGCCGATCTTATCGAGCTTATCGACCGTGCGCATTATCTCGCCGGCCTTTTCCTCCATGCCGGCAAGCCGGTAAAAGCCGTTTAGCACCTTGCGGTTATTGACCTTTATCTTGAACTTTTTAAGGCCGAGCTCGGTGAAGGTTCGGTAAATTATCGCCGGTATCTCGGCTTCGTTTATGATATCGAGCTTACCGTCGCCGATGATATCGATATCGGCCTGATAAAACTCGCGGAACCTGCCGCGCTGGGCACGCTCGCCGCGGTATACCTTGCCGATCTGATAGCGGCGGAACGGAAAGGTCAGGCTGCCGTAGTTTGCGGCAACATACTTCGCAAGCGGCACGGTGAGGTCAAAGCGCAGCGCAAGGTCGGAATCGCCCTTGGTAAAGCGGTATATCTGCTTTTCGGTCTCGCCGCCGCCCTTTGCAAGCAGCACCTCGGCAGACTCGATCGCCGGAGTGTCCAGCGGCGTGAAGCCGTACACGCCGTAGCAGCGGCGCAGCGTTTCCATCATCTTCTCCATCTTGACCTGCGGGGCGGGCAGCAGCTCCATAAAGCCCGACAGGGTGCGGGGTTGAACTTTCGCCATTTTCATATTCCTTTCAACTTAAGTTGACGGGAGTTCGACTCCCGTCAACTTTCAAATGCTGTTATCCCGAAAACGGAATAACAGCATCCGTGTAATTGTTTTTTACTCTTATTTACGCTTGGGGTTAACGATATTTCGCCAGTCGAGGTCGCCGCGGCGCAGTCCCTGCACAAGCACCTCCGCCGTTGCGGCATTAGTGGCAAAGGGTATCTGATACTGGTCGCACAGGCGCTCGATCTTATTGATATCGTCAAAGCCCGAGGGATTGGACGGGTCGCAGAAGAACAAAACGAGGTCTATCTCGTTGTACGCGATCCTCGCGCCTATCTGCTGTGCGCCGCCCTGATCGGCGTGCATATACAGCGTCACAGGCAGCCCCGTCGCCTCCGACACGAGCTTGCCGGTAGTATTTGTTGCACAAACGGAATGCTCGGCTAAAATACCGCAATAGGCTATACAGAACTGAACCATCAGCTCCTTTTTTCTGTCGTGTGCCATCAGTGCAATATTCATACTCGTCCTCCATCCCGATTTTATTGCTTCATTGATACATTATAAACAATTATTTGCTGCGTTTCAATGCCTTTCGACAAAAAATCATTTCAAAAGCGAGCCCTCTGTCTCGGTCACATCGCTTGCGCCCTTGATGCTGAAGTAGGTCTCAAGAATGCTGCGGGCAACGGGTGCGCAGTTTGCGCCCGAGCCGCCGCGCTCGATGACGACGGCGATAGCTATCTCCGGATCATCCACAGGTGCAAAGCAGATGAAGATACCGTCGTTTGTGATGTTTTCGCCCTTCTGTGCAGTGCCGGTCTTACAGGCGACGGTAGAAGCGCTGTAATCATAGAAGGTCGCATATGCTGAGCCCTGGGGGTGCTTTGCAACAAGCTGCATACCCTCATGCACGGCATCCCAGTTATACTGCTTGGTGTCGACGGTGCTGAGCACCTCGCTTGTGCGCTGCATGACCTTCTCGGAGTAGTCGTAGCTGCGGACCTCCTTGAGAATGGATGCCGAGTGGCGCTGGCCGTTATTCGCAACGGCGGCGCAGTATTCAGCAAGCTGCAGCGGTGTAAAAATGCTGTCGGCCTGGCCGATAGCCGCCTGAAGCGTATCGCCGACGACCCATTCGGTACCTGCATAGTCATAGTGGTTAGCGCGGCTTGACATATTACCGGTCTCCTCGTATATCTCGATGCCGGTGCTCTCGCCGAGGCCGAACAGCCTTGCGTACTTTTCAAGCTTATCGATGCCGAGATTGTTGCCGACGGTGTAAAAGAAAATGTTGCACGAGTCGCGCAGCGCCTCGGTGACATTATCAAAGCCGTGTGTCAGGTGCGAGGCGTATATCCAGCACTGGGGCGTGTAGCCCTGGGCAGCGTACTTGGTGTAAACGCCGGTACACTGGATGCGGGTGCTGGTGCTGATGACCTTCTCGGTAAGTCCCGCGATTGCCGTGCATGGCTTGAAGGTCGAGCCCGGGGCATAGGTGCCCTGGAGCGCACGGTTAAACAGCGGCGAATATTTCGCCGTCAGAAGCTTTGAATAGTTTTCAAGCATGGTAGAGGCGTTGTAGGTCGGCCAGCTGGCGATCGCAAGCGGCTCGCCGGTTTTTACATCGACGACAACTGCGCCTGCACCGGTGATCTCGTCGTCGACCTTATCCTCTTCGTCCTCCCCATCGGGAGTCTGCGACGGCGTTGGTGTAGGTGTAGGTGTCGGTGTCGGCGTAACATCGTCGTCATCGTCGTCGCCGAGAAGATCCTCGCTCGTATCATATCCGCGCTTCTCCCGAAGGGCATTTACGGTGGTCGCCAAAGCGCGCTCTGTCGCCTCCTGGAGGGCTATATCTATGGTAAGATACACATTGTTGCCCGGCTCGGGCTCGGTGGTATAGGTCTTGGAGATTATCGTGCCGTCAGCGGCACTTGTCACCTGCACCGTGCCGTTCGTGCCGTGCAGATACTTTTCAAAGGCGTACTCAACGCCGGACTTGCCGACCTTGGCATCGCCCGAGTAGCCGAGCTCGGAGTATTTTTCATACTCAGAGTCGTTCATAAGGCCGACGTAGCCGAGAATGTGCGCAGCGTAGGCGGTGTTATAGCCTCGCATGAACGATTCCTTGACATCGACACCAAGCATATTGTTTTCACGGATTATGCTTATAAGCTTCATATCCGCGTCCTGCACGAGTACATAGTCCGAGGTGTTTATGAGGTAACGGACATTGACCGCATAGCGTATGCCTGCAATTATCCTCGCCTCCTCGGCGGTGTAATTGCTGTCTATCTTATAGCGGCTGCGCATGCTCGACAAGACCTCAACGGCCGTTGCGTTCTCGTCGACCTTGTTCGTCTTCATATACGCCTGAAGACGTGCCTTATCGGTGTCGGAAATATCGGTGAATTCAAATGGCGGCTCGGTGGTTATCGGCAGCTCGTCTATATAGTCCTCGCCGTACTCGCGAATGAGCTTAACGAGCTTTAGTATCATTGCATTGGAGTCAACGCTTTCGTCGGACGGGAACAGCTCGCTTTCGTTTATCGTAAGATCGTAGCTGGATTTATTGGACACGATTACTCGGCCGTAGCGGTCAAGGATATTGCCTCTTGCTGCAACGACGGTAGAGGTCGTGACCTGCTGATTGCGGCTTTCCTTGTAATACGCCTCGCCCTCGATTATCTGCAATTTATACAGAAAAACGAAGTAAACCACGAGCAGTATCGCAAACACCGCCGCAAGAATTATCAATCTGTTTTTTTTAATAGCATTCATAAGGCTTATCTTTGTCTGATCTCTTTATAATTTCTGAAAGGAAGGTACAAAAGCGCGATCGGCGGTATGGAAAGCGCCGTCTGCAAAAGCACCGTCAAAAGTCCCTGCATGAGCTCTGCCCCGCCGAAGATGATGGCGCTCAGAAGCTGCACAATTCCGGTCAGCGCGACCGCTATAGTGCCAAGCACCATGAACACCATGAAGCTTCGGTTTATATAAAACTCCGATGCAAAGCCCGCTCCGAAGCCTATAAGTGCAAAAACTATCGTGTACATGAAGGTGCTCTCGGTGTAGCTCATATCGGTTATAAGGCCGAGGCATATGCCGAACACCGCACCGCGCACACCGCCGAGGAACATTCCGGCAGCAACGGCGGCCGCGGGCAGAACGAAGCCCTTGACACCCAGGATGCTGAGTCGGGAGAACAGCAGCCCCTGCAGCAGCATTGCTATCAGAAGATATACCGCGTATACGAGAAATACACGCATTTTTTTAAAGTCTATCAGTCTGTTTAACAATTACTCCACCACTTCAAATTCTTTTACGACGTAGACCTGAACAAGTGCGTTGAGGTCGCAGCCGGGCTTTATGATGCCGTACTCGACCTGGCCTCCGGCTTCGGCCTGAACGGAGCTTATTGTGCCGATGACGAGCCCCTGCGGGAATGCGCCGCCTGCGCCTGAGGTCATGACTGTGTCGCCGGTGAATATCTGAGCGCCGTCAGCAAGATAGGTCATTTTTGCGCTGCCCTCCTGCATGAGGGCAAAGTCGCCGACCATCATACCGGCAGAGCCGTTTTCAGACACGAATGCACCGATGTTGGAGTTTATGTCTATGACCGTCCTCACGGTCGCCCAGGTCGTTCCGACCTCGATGACCTGCCCGACTAAAACGCCGTACTCGGTTATAACGCTGTCGCCGACGGCGATATCACTGCTCGAGCCCTTGCTGATGTTAAACGAGTTTGACCAGTTTGAGCTTGTCCATGAGATGACCTTTGCAGGCTCAAGTGTCATGTCGCTGTGCTTTTCCTTGAAATCCAGCAGCTTGCGCAGGCGGGCGTTCTCCTCGACCGCCGCCTTGCCGTTGCGCGCCTCCTCCTGAGCTTCGGTCAGAGCCTCACGCAGACGCTCGTTCTCGGCCTGGAGCTGGTCGTACTCATAGATATAGCCGTAAAGTCCCTCGAGCCATTCGGCCATGGAACTGACTATCCTCTGCACAGGCGCCTTCACCGCACCCGTCACGTTCTGAACAAGCCCCGCGTTGCCCTTCAAGAGGTATGCGCTGAGTCCGGCGATGAGTGCGATGACAAGAACTATCGCGCCGAGCTTTATTCCGTTTTTCTTAAGATACCGTTTTACATTCACAACAGACGCACTCCAATTTGTTTAAGCATTTGACCGAGCAGGCACAGCGGCAGCCCGACAACATTGAAATAGTCACCGTCGATCTTTTTCACCATGAGCGAGGCCATGCCCTGTATGCCGTAGGCTCCGGCCTTATCCATAGGCTCGCCCGTGGCGATATAGGCGTTTATCTCATCATCGCAAAGCTCACGAAACTCCACCTTCGTACACTCGGCCCGGCTTACGGTCTTACCGTCCTTTATAAGCGTTATACCGGTGTAGACCTCGTGGGTTTTGCCGGAGAGCGCTTTGAGCATTTTAAACGCCTCGGCCTTGCTGTGCGGCTTTCCGAGCACTCGCCCTTCTGCCCACACGATGGTGTCGGCAGCGATGATGACTGTCTCGCCGTCAAATTTTGCGGCGACCTCACGTGCCTTCGCGCCGGAAAGGCTCTTAACTATCTCACTCGGCGCAAGTCCCTCCCCGGCCTTTTCCTCGCCCTCGGCCGGGCAAACCTCAAAATCCTTGATGCCGACAACGGAGAGCAGTTCTCTTCGTCTCGGCGAGCCGGATGCCAAAACAATTTTCATATCAGTCAACGCCTCTGTAGTACAGGCCTCTTGTGAGGTCATTCGGTCTGTAATCGCCCTCGCCCTTAAAGCTCTTTGCAACCTCGACGCATTCCTTTGCGCCCTCGGTCGTGAACATCAGGCGAACGCCCCAAAGCCCTGCGCCGTATATATCGTCACGCTTATCGGCAAGGTAGAGCTTCTTTGAATTATAAATGACATTGCGGTGCTCAAACTCGCGCACCACAGGGAACACCGAGCCCATGCGGTCGGACAGCTGCGAGGGGTTCTGGCAGGTACATCTGCCCTCACTGCGGCTTATTATGCACTGATCGGACACCATGAGCGGCAGTCTGCCGTAGACGATGAGCTCTGTATCGATGCTCTTTGCCATGTCGCGCACCTGCGCCATGCGCAGCTCGAATGATGCCGTGGCGGACATGAAATTCATCTGCCGCACCATGTCCAGCGTGTAGGAATTAAACACGTTCATGCCAAAGTCGGCTCTTATCTTCATGTTCGCCTTGCGCGCAAGCTTCACATGGCCGATATTGCCCACGAGTGCCTGCTCGATGCCCTGTGCCTTGAGGTCTCGGAGCATATTGAACACCGTCATCACCTGATCATCGGTTATGACCCTCGGCAGCACGGCAACAACGGTCGTGCCGTTCTCGACAAAGGGCTTTACCGGCTCAAGGCTTTCATGCAGCTCCTCGACGGGGACATAGATAAACTCCGGCTTTAATTCCGCAAGCTCGGGCGAGAGCTGCGAAGCCGTGCGCACCTGATAGATGGTCACGGGATCTTCTATCGGCGAAATGCCTCTGGGCTTTTCGGGCATTGGGAGCGAGCGGCGCACGGGCGGCACGGCGCGAGCCTCCGTAAGGCTTTGCAAGAGCTTTCTCCTGAGCTCATTGACCGTCGCTAGCGGCAAAAATGCACCCTGCTCTATTCTGCTCATTGCGTCAGTGCAGATATACGGTGTTCCGCCGGTTTTGTAAAACTGCTTATTGGCCGTGTCGGCAAGCGTTGTCTGACTAATTCCTTTTTCAGCGGCCTTTGCCGTGGCATAGACCTTGTGACCGTCGTTATCCTCGGCGATGGCCTGCACAGGCTGGCCTATCTTTGCGTCCATGATAAATTTCACCGGCACGCGGCGCTCCTCACGGTCGATATACTCCTTGCGCACACCGGCAAAAAGCTTCTCAGCGACCCTGTCATTGTCGGTCTTCACGCCGAACATGTCCTTTTTGTCGCCGTCAAAGTAGCCCTGCGTGAAGCCGTCGCGGGAAAATGCATCGGTGAGCATGGTAAGCTCGTCCGATGTCGGCTCACGCTTTTCCTTTATGATCTTCGAATAAATGCCCGTCACGAGGCCCGAATACTCGGGGCGCTTCATGCGGCCTTCTATCTTCACGCAGGCGACACCTGCGTCCTCAATTTCCTTTATTCTCTCCACAAGGCAGTTATCCTTGAGCGAGAGCGGGTGGCTGTCGGCCATTCTGCCGGGCATGGTGTACTCCATGCGGCAGGGCTGGGCGCACATGCCGCGGTTGCCGCTGCGGCGGCCGATGAGCGAGGACATGTAGCACTGTCCCGAGTGGCAGAAGCACAGCGCGCCGTGGACGAATATCTCCGTCTCGATGCTCGCATGCTTTGTGATAAACTTTATCTGCTCAAGCGACAGCTCACGCGCGAGCACAGCGCGGGTCAGCCCCATCTCGGCCGCGGCCTCGACGCCTGCAAGATTGTGTATGCTCATCTGGGTGCTGGCGTGCAGCGGGATATCCGGCACGGCGCTTCTGAGCACCGATAAAAGTCCAAGATCCTGCACGAGTATCGCCGAGGCACCGAGGTCGGAAACACGGCGGGCAAGCTCGACTGCGTTTTCCATCTCCCTGTCGCCGACGAGGGTGTTCATCGTGACATAGACCTTGCAGTCGCGCACGCGGCAGTATCTGACGGCCTTTGCAAATTCCTCCTCGTCAAAATTCTTCGCACCGCGACGGGCGTTGAAGATGCCCAGGCCCATATATACAGCATCTGCGCCGTTTTGCACCGCTGCGATCACCGCTTCCGGCGATCCGGCGGGGGAAAGCAATTCGAGCATACTCATACCTCTACCATTTTAGATTAAAGTATTATACCACATACATGGCTATTGCTACAAGTCAAATTTAATGTTATAATGTGTGATGCATGTAAACTTTGCATGAATTGTTGTTTCAGGAGTCGGACTATGCCGGAAAGAGGGCAAAACTTAATACCCACAGCCGCTGCGGACAAGCTTATCGCCGCACATGACGGCAATGTTGCGCTTGTGTACATCTGGCTCGGCCGCTGCGGTGCGTTCAATGCCGAGCGGGCTGCCCGTGAGCTGTGTCTGACGCTTGCGGAGGTGAACAGCGCCTACGAAAAGCTCTGTCGAATGGAGCTTTTTGCCGCAGATGCGCCGCAAAAGCCTATCCCCCTGCCCGCCGAGGAGCTTCCGCAGTACACGACGGAGGATATCGTAAGGCGCACGGACGCAGACCCGGGCTTCAAGGCAGTTTTAAACGAGGCGCAGCGCAAATTAGGCCGAGTGCTCTCGACATCGGATATAAAAACGCTGTTTGGTATTTATGATTTTCTCGCTCTGCCGCCGGATGTCATTTTCATGCTGCTGACATACTGCATCGACACCTTCGCCGCAAAATACGGCAGCGGCAGGCTGCCCTCGATGCGCAGCATCGAAAAGGAAGCGTATTCGTGGGCAAATAAGGAGATACTCACGCTCGAACAGGCCGAGGAGTATATAAAAAGTGCCGCAGAACGGCGCACAAAGCAGGGCGAAATTAAGACCGCCCTCGGCATCACGGGCAGGCAGCTGACCCCAACGGAGACGCGGTATATAAACTCGTGGCTCGACATGGGCTTTGACTGTGAAACGCTCATGGATGCCTATGACCGCACCGTTACGAATACGGGCTCTTTAAAATGGAGCTACATGAATAAGATAGTCACGAGCTGGCACGAAAAGGGGCTGCACACGTTGGACGAGATCGCAAAGCACGATAAGCGCCCGGCTTCGGTCAAGCCCGCGAACGAGCATAAAAGTCAGGTATCGAGCGACGATCTCGAGCGGCTGCGCTCAATTTACAAGAAGGTTAAAAACGGTTAAAAAACATGGCATTGGACGGAAAGCTGCTGGCAAAGGCCAGAGAGGAACTTGAAAACAGACATGCAGACAATGTTGCTGAGCATTTTCTGCGGCAGGAGAAAATATACTCCCGTATACCGGAGGTTGAGCGCATAGACACCCGCCTGCGCACGCAGATGACGGAGCTCGTCGGCCTCACGATAAGAGGCGGTGCCGAGCTTAACGACGCGATCAAGAAGCTCGAGGACGAATCCATGGAGCTTCAGGCGAAAAAGGCTGAGCTACTCGTCGAGCACGGCTACGCAATGGATTATCTTGACGATATCTATTCCTGCCCCAAGTGCCGTGATACAGGGTATGTAAACGGCAAAATGTGCTCCTGCCTCAAGGCACTTTATAACGCCGAGGTCACCCGTGAGCTGGGCACACTGCTCAAAAACAGCGACGAGTGCTTTGAAAAATTTGACCTTTCGCTCTACGGCAGCGCCCGTGAGAGCATGGAGATAGTGTTCGACACCTGCCGTGAGTACGCTCAGAGCTTTTCCGACCGCTCAATGAACCTCATGTTCCAAGGCGGCACGGGACTGGGCAAGACCTTTCTTTCGGCATGCATTGCCCGGGTTGTCGCCGAAAACGGCCACTCGGTGTGCTACGACACGGCGTCGAGCGCACTTGAAGCGTTCGAGACGAAGAAGTTCTCCCGCGATATCCAGACCGCCGAAAACGCCGCCGTCAAGGTCGAGCGTATGCTCGACTGCGAGCTTATGATACTCGACGATCTCGGCACGGAGATGCCCACGCCCATGGCGGTCTCGGCGCTGTACACGCTTATAAACACAAGGCTCGTCAACGGGCGAAAAACCGTTATCAGCACAAATCTTACCGATGCTGAGCTTTTGAAACGGTATAATGCGCAGATATGCTCCCGACTTGAGGGCGAGTTCACGAAGCTCCCCTTCTTCGGCAGCGATATCCGCCTACTTAAAAAGGAGATATGACCATGCAGCACGAAATTTTAAGTGAAATTCCCCTGCTCGACAAAAACGGTGATCTCACAGAGGCAGGCTTTGCAAAAAAGCTCCTGCCCGTCTACCGGCGTGCCGACATCAAGGCAAGCCCCCTGCGGATCAAGGAATGGGACTACTACCTGATAAATAACGGCCGCTTCGCTCTGGCTCTGACCGTTGACGACAACGGCTATATGGGTCTTGACTCTATAAGCCTTCTCAACTTCGAGGAGGGCTGGGAGATAACCACGAGCCCAATGTGCTTCATGCCGCTCGGCAAGCGCAAGCTTCCCGAGACCAGTGCCGTGGGCGATACCCTCGGCGAGGGCAAAAACTACAGCATTTATTTTAAAAACGACGGCAGCGGTGTGCGCACGCTCATTGCCCAGATGAAAAAGTTCGGCCCAGCCGGCTCGCTGTACGCAAAGGTGGAGCTTTTTGATGAGCCGGAGGAGAGCATGGTCATCGCAACGCCGTTCAATAAGCCCGGGCACTTCTACTACAACCAGAAAATAAATTGCCTGCGTGCCAGGGGCGAGGTCACATATGACGGGCGCACCTATGTGTTTGACCCCGCCGACAGCTTCGCCGTTCTCGACTGGGGCAGAGGCGTTTGGACTTACCACAACACATGGTACTGGGGTTCGGCCTCCGGCGCAGTTGACGGCGTGCCGTTCGGCTGGAACATCGGCTACGGCTTCGGCGATACCTCGGCGGCAAGCGAGAATATGCTGTTTTATAACGGCAAGGCGCACAAGCTCAGCCAGGTCAAATTCAACATCCCCGGCGACGAAAAGGCGTTTCTTGAGCCTTGGACATTCACTTCCGACGACGGCCGCTTTGAAATGGACTTTAAGCCCGTACTCGACCGTGCCTCCTGCACCGATGCGCTGCTTATCAAGAGCGACCAGCATCAGGTGTTCGGCCTGTTCACCGGCAAGGCTGTACTCGACGATGGAAAGGTAATTGAGATCAAAGACTTCCCCGGCTTTGCCGAAAAGGTCGAAAATAAATGGTGATCGGAGAATAACATGAAATTTTTAACCGAAGAATGGACAACTGAGTTCATCGCTCAGGCGAAAGACACCTTTGCCCCCGGCAAGACTCCCTCAAAGGTCACGCTTACGCTGTGCGAGTGCTACAACAAGGTGCCCCACCTCGGCGGCGACACCGTGTGGTACATGTACAAGTTCAATAACGGCGTTCTTGAGAGCGTCGAGCGCGGCATGGGGCGTGCAAACGCTCCCGCAGCGGACTACACCTCGGACGCAGACTACGACTTCTTTATCAAGACCATGACCGGCGAGATGAGCACCGCCAAGGCTCTGACCACCGGCAAGATAAAGCTCAAGGGCAACCTCATGAAGGCTCTGAAGCTTCTTGACACACACAACATCCTCACCGAGCAGAAAAAGCTCAACGGCAAGACCGAATGGTAATTTAAGAACAAAAAATCTCGCTCCATGAGCGAGATTTTTTTATTTGATGAGCGTTTACTCTAAATTACCGCTGGCGAACATGAGGGAAGTCAGGGCGACGACCGGGGCGGTCTCGCAGCGCAATATCCTTGCGCCCATCGAGCAGATGTGTGCGCCCGTCTGCCGTGCTGCTTCCGCCTCGGACGGCTCAAAGCCCCCCTCGGGGCCGGTTATTATTGCGGCGGTGTTGAGCTCCTTTGCGTCCTTGAGCGCCTCCGAGAGCGCTTTACGCTTGCCGGTCTCGTACATGAACAGGGCACTGTCGCACTCGGTCGCTTCCTTGAGCATCTGCCCGAAGCCCGGCATCCACGAAACAGTGGGGATAATTCCCCTGCCCGACTGCTTTGCCGCTTCCTCGGATATCCTGTTCCAGCGCTCCAATTTCTTTGACACGCCGTCGGTGCGCTGGATGACCCGTTCCGAATCGAAGAAAACTATCTCCGACGCTCCGGCCTCGACGCATTTTTGAATGATGTAATCGGTCTTGTCGCCCTTAGGCAGGCCGCAGAAAATGCGCACCTTGACGCTCGGCTCGCCGGGACACGGCACGACCTCGAGTATCTCGGCCTCGGCTTCGTCCTTGTCGGAACGCACGAGCCTGCACCGATAGTCCGTTCCCCTGCCGTCGCAAATCGTCATAGCTTCGCCCGGGCGCAGGCGCAGAACACGGATATGCTCGGCATCCCGGCCACGGATGACCGCCGTCTTGCCGAACTCCTCGGTATCGTTTACAAAAAATCTGGGCATATCGACACCTCCACGAATTTTTAATTATTATCGCACATTCCGCACCCATTTTCAAGTGCGGGCATATAATGCAGCGGGTGAATGCTATGGATGAAAAATTGAGTCTTGAGGGCTTTGATGCGGTGTGGCAGCGGGTCACCGAGCACCGTGAGCCGGACGCTCCACCGATGCAGAGCATCGCTTCCCATGATCAGGCGGTCTGCCTTGTTAAGCAGGCAGAGCAAAGCTGTGCCGTCCGATTTATTCCGAAAACCTGACAAATTGCGGTCGGTGTATTACAATGCGCCGATTTTTCAGATTTTTCTTTTTGACAGTTGTGCATATTTGTGTTAAAATGCCCTTGGTGTGTAATTAGATGTTTACAAAATGCCCATGTGTGTGGTATAGTTATGACATAACGAATTTTTAAACATTTAACAATACAATAGGGAGGATTATTTTAGAATGTGCATTAAAACCGTTAAGTCCATCGGCGTTGAGGCTTCCCTCGAGCTGCTTAAGGACACAGTCCGTGATCTCGATATGGGCAAGATGCTTGCTGTAGCAGGCGGCGTTCTTGAGGCTGACCCCAAGGCTCTCCTCAAGAAGTTTGACCTTCGTGATGAGGATGTCCGTTTTGCAGTCAAGAAGAAGATCAACCTTCTCGTTGACTTCCTGCAGTGGCCGTTCATTTTCGTTACCGGCGCGCAGCCCTGGACTTACTGATCAAGTTAAGAAAAACGAGAGCGTCAACAGACGCTCTCGTTTTTTATATTCAGACATAGAAAAACAGGTGCAGATTTCTCTGCACCTGTTCAATTTTTCAGTACGCTGTGCCTTGCAAAAGATTAGATCTTCATGCAGACATCCCATGCACGCCAGATAGCGGTACGCAGGTTGCCGATGGTGACACAGTCGCCGACGCGGTGGATGTTTGCACCCTTGCCGCCTACGGGAGCGGGAACGAAGCCGATGCCGTTTACGATGTTGTCGTACTCGACCTCGAATACATTCTTGCCGTCCTTGGAAGCGATAACGACGGTCTTGTCCTTGATCTCACGGATGGTGTGCTCGAGGTAAGTGGGAACCTGATGGAACTCGAGAACATCACGCAGGAAGGAAGCGTTGGACAGGCAGACGTTCTGTGCAGGAACGAGGTCCCTTGCGAACTCTACGATGATGGGGTGCTTGCCGGCAAGAACCATGTCGTATGCAGCCTCGCAAGCGGACTGGCCGCCGCCGAAGAATACGATCTTGTCGCCGGTGGGCTTCTTGTCGCGGAGCAGCTCCGTGAAGGTCATGCACTTCTCGAAGCCGGGGATAGCCATCTTTCTGGGGACAGCGCCGGTAGCGACGATGATCTCGTCAAACTGGCGAGCGATGACGCCCAGGTCGTTGATCTCGGTGTTGAAGCGGAACTCGATGCCGGCCTTCTTGACTTCTCTCTCGTACCACTCAAGGAGCTTCTTGTCGTTCTCTTTGAAGGTCATTGCGGAAGCGGTGAGGAACAGGCCGCCGATGCGGTCGGTCTTCTCGAAGACAACAGGATGATGTCCGCGCTGCTTCAGAACCAGAGCTGCCTCGCAGCCGCCGATGCCGGCGCCGATGATAGCAACCTTCTTGGGGTTCTTGGTGGGGATGATCTTGTAACGGTTGTGCTGCATTGTGGGGGGATACAGTGCGCAGCGGCCCAGGTGGAGGGAGTCCTCGAGAGCCTGGATGTTTGCGGTGCCTCTGTACTTAGCAAAGTTGAAGCAGCCGTTGTGGCAACGGATGCAGGGACGAATCTCGTCTTCCCTGCCGTCGAGGATCTTGAGGATCCAGTCGGGGTCGCAGAGGTTCTGACGAGCGATAGCAACTGCGTCCAGACGGCCGGCAGCGATCTCTTCTGCAGCCTTCTCCGGAGTCATACGGCCGGCGCATGCAACGGGCTTATCGGTGAACTTCTTGACATGCTCAACATCTTCGAGGTTGCAGTTGTCGGGCATGTACTGAGGCGGATGTGCCCAGTACCAGGAGTCGTAAGTACCGTTATCGGTGTTGAAGAAGTCGTAGCCCATGTCGCCGAGGTACTTGATGGCCTTCTCGGACTCTTCCATGTCACGGCCGAACTCGGGGATCTTGCCGATAGCTGCGGGAACAATGCCCTTGCCCCAGCCTGCGCAGTAGGAAACTGCGGAGTAACGCAGGGATACGGGGAAGTCTTCGCCGGCGTATCTCTTGATGCACTGAACGACTTCAACGGGGAAGCGATATCTGTTTTCGAAAGAGCCGCCGTACTCGTCGGTACGATGGTTCCAATTCTTCATGGTGAACTGGTCAAGCAGGTAGCCTTCGTGAACGGCGTGGATCTCAACACCGTCAACACCGGCATCACGGAGGAGCTTTGCGGTCTTACCGAAAGCTTCGACCATCTCGTGGATCTCCTTAACGGTCATGGGACGGGAGGTGAGCTCCTCTGCCCAACGGTTAGGAGTCTCGGAAGCGGATGCGCAGGCGTACTGAACATCGACTACGGGGCTTGCGAGCTTGTTCAGGAGGTCGTTCTTTGCCAGAACTACCATCCAGGGGGTAACTGCCATGGAACGGCCAAAGCCGCCGGCCAGCTGGATGAAGAGCTTTGCGCCGGTCTTATGGAACTCGACCATGTACTCCTTGAGCTGCTTGAACATTCTCTTGTTCTGGTACAGCCAATGACGGCCGGGCATACCCATGGTGTCACGGACACACTGCATGCCGGGGAGGATAAGGCCAACGCCCTTCTTGGCTCTCTGGAGCAGGAAGTAAGCAGCTTCCTTATCGAAGTGGCAGGGCTCGAGCCAGCCAAACAGGGAAGTGCCGCCCATGGAGCACTGGACAATGCGGTTCTTGATCTCTACATTGCCGATCTTGAACGGGGTAAATAGAGGTGCATACTTTTCGTTCATTTAATACATCCTTTCTAAAAATGTAATTCTTTATTTCACGATGACGCCCCGGTCCTCCTCGACCGGCGCCCCCAACGTTTACGAGATGAAAAGTAGCTGTTTACACAACACCGCTAAGAGTATAGCACACATTTTGGGTAAAATCAATTATTTTATAGGTGCTAATTTTAATCATTTTTTGATAATTACTCGTTTTTTGTAATTATATTGGGCTAAATTTCCATGTTGCTAAACAGACCCGGTGTCAAAAAATTGACACCGGGTGCGAATGTGTATAAATTACTCTTTTGCGCCGCTGACGATGGAATAGTATGCGTTGGAAGTAACTCGGTAAACGATGATGTAAAACAGGGCGAAAACCAGTGCGCTTATAGCCGCCGTCAGAAGCAGCAGGCCGAGGTTATCAAGCCCGAAGAGCAACAGAAGCTTGTTTATCATCGGGAAGGCAAAGCCGAGGTGGACTATCGCAAACAGCAGCGGCAGGAAAAACACCGTGAGCATCTGCGAATTTATGCTTTTGCGGATGTCCTTTTTGGTCATGCCGACCTTCTGCATTATCTCAAATCTCGATTGGTCCTCGTAGCCCTCGGAGATCTGCTTGTAGTAGATAATAAGGACAGCGGCAAGGATAAACACGATGCTGAGCATGATGCCGAGGAAGAACAGGCCGCCGAACGAGCCGTAAAAATCGTCCCTTGCCGAGGCCATGCTGCCGAGCCCGAAGCCGCCGGAGGCCGTCTCGGCGGTAATTTCGGCAGCGGCGCTGAATAATTCGCTCGTGATTTTCACCTGCTTGTCGTGATCTGCGGGGCTGTCGAACTGATAACGCCACTGAAGCCAATGGGACACACCCTGCTTTTCGGTAGCCTGCAAAAGATCCTCTGCCGACGAGTAAAAGTCCGGTACGACGATGTAAACGGCGCTGAAGCCCAGCATCTCCGTGTCACGGACAAAATCAATGCTGCCGTCGGACTTTACGACCTTGTACTCCCTGCCGCCTTCAATGCGGATGGTGTCATGATCGTATGTCCGGCTGCTTGCAAACACCAGTGCCTCGCCGTCATTAAGGCGGTAGCTGCTGCCGGTGTTCCTGTTGTAGTCGGCAAGGTCGATGATGTACAAAAATGTTGAGTGTTCGGGGTCATAGACATCGTCGCCCATCATGTAGAAAACGCCGTCCCTGAGCTCGCCCGTCACTCTGTCGGATTTGCCGCAGATGCCGAAGCTGATACCGCCGTTTTTATCCATGAAAGCATCTATCCCCGCCTTCGTTTTGTCGATATTCTCCTGCGTCACTTCATCAAGAGTATCGAAGTCCACTGTGAAATTGAAGTCGTGCGGATACCGCGATCTGAGGACATCCTCCTTGCCGAAGTACAGGCAGGAGGTGCTGGCTATCATGACGAGCACCATGGTAATGAGGATGCAGATAGAGGCAAGACCCGCTCCGTTGCGCTTCATGCGGTAGACCATCGAGGACACGGAGACGAAGTGGTCGGGCTTATAGTAATAGCGCTTGTTTTTCTGCAAAATGCGGCACAACAGAACAGAGCCTGCGATAAAAAGCAGGTAGGTCGCCGCAATGACCATGAGCACCGCAATAAAGAACCAGCCGAGGGCAGCAACGGGCTGCTCGATGGTGACGGAAATGTAGTAGGCTGCGGCGAGGATGACTATGCCGAGAACGCCGAATACCCAGTTTGCCTTGGGCGGCTTTTCGCCGACGCTTTCGCTGCGCAGAAGCTCGACGGGGTTGGACAGGCCGACCTGCCCTACCGATTTAAAAAACAGCAGAAGGAAAATGCAGACAAACAGCAGCACGGTGTAGCCCATCGCCGTCGGATAGACGGTGAAGTTGTAGCCTGCGTCCGACTCGACAAAGAACGCAAGACCGAGCTCGGCAAGCTTCGACAGCGCAACACCGAGGATAAGGCCGAACACGAGCGACACGGCCGCAAGGATGAGCGTTTCGCTAAAAAGCACTCTTGCGATATTGCGCTTGCCCATGCCGAGGATGTTATACAGGCCGAACTCCTTTTTCCTCCTGCGGATGAGGAAAGAGTTTGTATAAAACAGAAACAGCACGGCGAAAAAACCGATGACACCCGCACCGAGACCGAGCACGCTGCCGAGGGTCGTGCCGCCGCGCATTTTATCCAGAAATTCTCCGGTGGACAGCGAAAGCATGATGTAGAACATTGCCACCATGCCGATGCACGTCAGGATATACGGCAGGTAAAGGCGGCGGTTATTTTTTATGCCCGTCCACGCAAGACGGGGGTAGAACAGTGCCTTCATGCCTGCTCACCGCCTGTCGCCAGCATAGTAAGGGTGTCGGATATCTTCTGATAAAGCTGCTCATCGCTGCTTTCACCGCGGTAGATCTGGTGGAACACCTCGCCGTCCTTTATGAACAGCACACGGGAGGCGTGGCTTGCGGCCTTTACCGAGTGCGTGACCATGAGGATGGTCTGACCGGAGCGGTTTATCTTGCCGAACATTCTCAGCAGCTCGTCTGTCGCCTTGGAGTCGAGCGCACCGGTCGGCTCATCGGCCAGGATGAGGCGGGGATTGGTGATAAGCGCCCTTGCAACGGCGGCACGCTGCTTCTGACCGCCGGATATCTCATAGGGGTACTTCTTTAGAAGCTCTGCGATGCCGAGCTCCTTTGCGAT
>JALFUQ010000043.1 GCA_022784505.1 Bacillota bacterium | reverse complement strand
TTCGTTCAGACAAGCAAAAAATTCCGGCAATACTTTGTGTATTACCGGAATTTTTTACGCAGTATGGGCGGAAAAGAGCCGTTCAAAACCGGCTTCTCACCGTCTTGTGCCGTTCTTGCGCTGTTAGTTTAAGAAATCTTTAAGTTTACGGCTACGGGACGGATGGCGGAGCTTACGGAGAGCTTTGGCCTCGATCTGGCGGATGCGTTCACGGGTGACGTTAAACTCCTTGCCGACCTCCTCGAGGGTGCGGGTGCGGCCGTCGACGATGCCGAAGCGCAGCTCGAGAACCTTCTTTTCACGGGGAGTGAGGGTGTCGAGCACCTCCATGAGCTGCTCTTTAAGAAGCGAGAAGCTTGCAGCCTCGCTCGGCTCGGATGCGTCCTCGTCGGGGATGAAGTCGCCCAGGTGGGAGTCCTCCTCCTCGCCGATGGGGGTCTCAAGGGAAACGGGCTCCTGCGCGATCTTGAGGATATCACGGACCTTGTCGACGGGCATGCCCATCTCCTTGGCGATCTCCTCGGCACTCGGGTCGTGGCCGAGCTCCTGCAGAAGCTGACGGGACACGCGGATGACCTTATTTATGGTCTCTACCATGTGTACGGGGATGCGGATAGTGCGGGCCTGATCGGCGATGGCGCGGGTGATGGCCTGACGGATCCACCATGTTGCATAGGTCGAGAACTTGTATCCTTTAGTGTAGTCAAACTTCTCGACTGCCTTTATAAGGCCGAGATTGCCCTC
Source organism: Bacillota bacterium (assembly GCA_022784505.1). Taxonomy (GTDB): domain Bacteria; phylum Bacillota; class Clostridia; order Oscillospirales; family Oscillospiraceae; genus F23-B02. The sequence continues at coordinate 15,439 of JALFUQ010000043.1, read as the reverse complement.
CTGAATAAGATCGAGAAACAGCATGCCTCTGCCGACATAGCGCTTTGCGATCGAAACGACCAGACGCAGGTTAGCCTCGGCCATGCGGCGCTTGGCCTCCTCGTCGCCCTCGCTCATCCTCGTTGCGAGCTCTATCTCCTCCTCGGCGGTGAGCAGCGGCACCTTGCCTATTTCCTTGAGATACATGCGCACGGGGTCGTCCGTAGAGTAGTTGGAGTCGGCAATTATCTCGGCTTCGGTCTCGACTATCTCCTCCTCGGTGACCTCCTCTATCTCCTGGAGCTCGGTAAGCTCGGGGACATCGATATCGTCGAGCGTGGGGACTGCGTCCTCGCCTGCGATGTCGATATCGACACCGGCAGTCTCAAGCGCGTCGTAGAACTTGCTTATTGCGTCTGCGTCTGCGCCTATCTCCTCGAGGCAGGCAAGCTCCTTCGTGCTGAGCTTGCCGTTCTTCTTGCCGCGCTCTAAAAGCTCACTGAGCTTTTCCTCGGGCGACTTCTCGGCGGTCTCTGCGGGAGCGGTCTCCTCGGTCTTTGCCTTTTTGCGTGTTCTCTTTTTGGGTGCGGGCTTTTCCTCTGCCTTCTCAAGCAGTGCGTCGGCTGCCTTTTCAAGCTCTTCGGTATCTGTCATTGTTTCGTTTTTCTCCATGTTGTTTTCCATTGTCTTATCCCTCGTATCCTTTTGTTTCTTTAAGTCTCTCGGCAAGCCGCCTTAAGTCGGCGGAATCAGCCGCCAGCTCGCGCTGCCTTCGTATTCTTGCTATGTAATCTTTAAGCGCCATCTCGCCGTTGCGCAGCGCCTCGGGCTTTTGCAGAATACCCGCCAGCAGCGACGCAAGCTCGGGCGAGAGCGTGGCTGACATGGACGCGGTGCTTATTATATCGCCGTTTTCATATTTGGTCTTGAGCGCCGAGTATATCTGCGCCAGCGCCGGTGAGGAAAACTCCTCGGGCGCGGGCAAGTCCTTGCCCTTAAATATCCCCTGGTCTAAAAACAGCAGTCTGATGATGCCCTCCTCGGCCGCCGCGGACTCGGGGTTTTCGTAGTGAAACTCCTTTTGTCCGGGCTGGAACTGCCGCTCGGGGTGGCTGAGCTTATTTGCGTTTTCGCGGTAGGCTGTGCGCACGGCCTTTTTGTGCCTGCGCTCGACCTCCTGCGCGACGACATCGTTCGGAACGTTCGCAAGCGAGGCGACCCGCATTGCGTACACCTGCCGCTCGACAGAGCCGGGCAGACGTGCGACCAGCTCCGACGCTTCCTTTAAAAACTCGACCTTTTGCTCGTCGACCGTGAGGTCGTATTTATTCGTCACCGTCTGCAAGCGGTAGTCGATGTGATTTTCCGATTTCTCCAAAAGATTTCGGAACGCGTCCGCGCCCTTGAGCTTTATAAACTCGTCGGGGTCCTTTGCGCCCGTCATGCTCAACACCTTGACCTTGACATCAAGCTTTTCCAAAAGCCCGATGGCGCGCTGCGAGGCAGTCCTGCCCGCGCCATCGCTGTCATAGGCGATGACGACCTCATTCGTGAACCTCGAAATGAGTCTCGCCTGCTCTGCGGTGAGCGAGGTGCCCAGCGACGCAACGGCAGAATCAAAGCCCGCCTGATGCATCATGACTACATCTATATTGCCCTCGGCAAGTATTATGTATCCGCTCTTCGACTTTTTAGCCAAATTCAATGCAAAAAGATTGCGGCTCTTGTTGAACACAAGCGTTTCGGGGCTGTTCATGTATTTTGGTTCACCGTCGCCGAGTATTCTGCCGGAAAAACCGATAACATCGCCCCTTACATCGATAACGGGGAACATGAGCCTGCCTCGGAAGGTGTCGTAAAACCCGCCGGACTTGCCCTTGCGCACGAGCCCCGCTTCAAAAAGCTCCTGATCGTGATAGCCCAGCTCGCGCATCGCGTTTTTAAGGCTATCCCAGGTGTCGGGCGCTGAGCCTAAGCCAAAGCGCGTAGCCGTCTGCGGCGTTATCTGCCTTGCGTCCATGTACGCCTGCGCCGCCTTGCCCTCGGGGGCTTTCAGGCAGCTGTGGAAAAACCTCGCCGCATCGCGGTTTAGGTCGAGCATCCTGCGCCGACGTTTGCTCTCGGCGCTGTTTTCCTCCTCGGGGATGGGCATTCCGACCCGTTTTGCCAGAAACTCGACCGCTTCGGGAAAGCTGAGGTTTTCGATCTCCATTATGAAATTTATCACGCCGCCGCCCTTGCCGCAGCCGAAGCAGTGGTACATCTGCCTGTCCGGCGACACGGAAAACGACGGGGTTTTTTCGCTGTGGAACGGGCACAGGCCGAACTGGTTTGCACCCGAGCGCTTGGTGAGCCGCACATAGCCGCTCACGACATCAACTATATCGTTTCTCTCAACAAGCTCCTGCAAAAATGCTTCCGGAAACGCCATGCGTCCTCACCCTCCTTTCCGGATAGCGAAGCATAAGGGGATCATCCGAACTCCGCCTCTGCCACGCCTTTTTACTTTACCGTCCAAGACATTGGTATAAAAAGCTCGCTGTATTTCTCCATCGCATAGCCGTCGGTCATGCCCGAGACGAAGTCGCAGGCGGCACGGTCGGCGCCCTCCCGCTCGGCTATCGTCTGAAGCTCAGCGGGCAGCTTCTCGGGGTGCTTGCGGTAGTAGTCGTAGATACCGGCAAGTATGCCGTCGACCTTGCTCTCCTCGCCCTTTGCGATGGGGTTTGTGTACACATCCGAATACATGAAGTTGTGGAAAAAATCCACCGCCTCCTGCATATAGTCGGACATTTTTATTACCCCGTCCTTACTGTTTTCAATAAGGTCGGTTATTATCGAATTTATCCTTTCGCTGTTGCGCTCGCCGCAGCGCACACGAATGATCTCCGGCACCTGCTCGGCACTGAGGATACCGGCTCTTATGGTGTCGTCAAGATCGTGGTTTATATACGCAATGCGGTCTGCAAGGCGCACGGTGGTTGCCTCAAGCGTATCGCTCGGGTCGCCGTGGGTGTGGTGCAGGATGCCCATGCGGGTCTCATAGCAGAGGTTGAGTCCCCTTCCGTCCCGCTCAAGGACATCGACCACTCGCAGCGACTGCTCATAGTGCTTGAACCCACCCTCGTACAAACGGTTGAGTGCCCTTTCTCCTGCGTGGCCGAAGGGCGTGTGTCCCAAATCGTGCCCCAGCGCCATGGCCTCGGTCAGATCCTCGTTTAAGTCAAGCGCTCTCGCTATCGTGCGGGCAAGGCGCGAGACCTCCAGGGTATGCGTGAGCCTCGTGCGGTAATGGTCGCCCTCGGGCTGGAGATACACCTGCGTTTTGTGCTTTAGCCTGCGGAACGCCTTTGAATGTGTTATCCTGTCGACATCGCGCTGAAAGCAGGTGCGTATATCGCATTCCGTTTCCGGCTCAAGCCGACCCTTTGAATTTTCCGAAAGCACGCCGTAGGGGCCTATAAACCCGTGCTCGGCAGCCTGTCTTTTCTCTCTCGGACAGCTCATAGTGTTTCTCCTTTCTCATGATAATCGGAATTAGAAAAAGGTATCAGAAAAAAGCTTCTAATACCTTTATACGACGCAAATTTGTTTTTCCCTTTATTTTTTTGAAAATTTTTTTGATTTTTTAAAAATTTATCTGATTTTTACGGGCTTGAACTCTTCTCCGGTGATCTTCAGCTCGCTTGAGCCCGCCGTAACATCCGCCGTGCGCTGCGAAAACGCCTCCACCTTGTCCTCGGGAAGCAGGAGCTTTAAGCACACGTCGGCGGAATACTCAATGTCCGCGACGATGCCGCCTGCGGCTGCGCACTCGGTCTTGAGGCGTTCGAGCAGCGAATATGAACACATGATCTCCGCCTTTACCCAGCGGCGCACAACACAGATGCCCGCAGCGTCGAGAGCGTCCTTGGCGCTCTTGGTGTACGCCCGCAGAAGTCCGCCCGTGCCGAGCAGCACGCCGCCAAAGTAGCGGGTCACGACGCACACGACATTGGTAACGCCCTCGCGCTTTAAGACCTCGAGCATGGGGATGCCCGCCGTGCCCTGCGGCTCGCCGTCGTCGGAGTAGCGCACGGCACCGTCTTTAATAATGTAGCACCAGCAGTTGTGGCGAGCATCGTAAAATTTCTTTTTCATCTCGGCGACAAAGGCTTTGGCCTCGTCCTCCGTTTCGACATAACGCACATGGCCTAAAAAGCTCGAGCGCTTTTCAACAAATTCCGCCTCGCCTGCGCCTGCGGGGATGAAGTATTCGCTCAATCCTCCCAGTCCTCCTTCGGCTCGACATAGCCCGGAATGTAGCGCTTTACACGCCCGAAGATTTCCGGCGGCACGATGACCTCGGCCTCGATGCCCTCGTCGGTGTACTCGGTCTTTTTGACCGAGGCTTCGCGGTTTAATAGATCCATGATGCCCGCATCGGAGTACGGGATCCTGAGCATCACATGGTGGCTTCCGCGGTCTAATAGCTCAGAAAGCTTCTGAACAAGCTCCTGCACACCCTCGCCGCTTTTGGCCGACAGACACACGATGTTCTCGCCGTGGGGCAGGATGCCCATGTAAGCGTCGCACTTGTTGAACACGCGAATGCACGGGGTCTGCTCTGCACCGAGCTGGTTTATGAGTGAGTCTACGACCCTCGCCTGCTCCTCCCAATCGGGGTTACTTATATCTATAACATGCAGCAGCACATCGGCATAGGCAAGCTCCTCGAGCGTTGCCTTGAACGCCTCTATGAGATGGTGCGGCAGCTTGCGGATAAAGCCGACGGTGTCGGATATCAAAACCTCCGTGAGCTCATCGATGCGCAGCTTGCGGGTCGTGGTGTCGAGCGTGTCGAAAAGGCGGTCGTTTGCCGGAATGTCGGAGTTTGTAAGGCAGTTTAAAAGCGTGGACTTTCCGGCATTGGTGTAGCCCACGAGCGCCACAATGGGCATGTCGTTTTTCTCACGCTTGCGGCGCTGGGTGCTGCGCACCTTGCGCACGGCGGCAAGCTCCTCCTCAAGCTTTTGTATCTTGCGGCGGATGTGGCGGCGGTCGGTCTCAAGCTGCGTTTCGCCCGGCCCGCGTGTGCCGATAGGCGACGAGCCGCCGGAGGCAGTCTGGCGCACAAGATGCGTCCACATGCCCGTCAGTCTCGGCAGCAGGTATTTATACTGCGCAAGCTCGACCTGAAGCTGACCCTCGCGGGTCTGCGCCCGCTGGGCGAAGATATCTAATATAAGCCCCGAGCGGTCGAGCACCTTGACCCCAAGCTCCTCGGACAGGACCCGCATCTGCGAGGGTGAAAGCTCGTTGTCGAAAACTGCAAGGTCAATGTCGTTTGCGTCTATAAACTCCTTGAGCTCGGCTACCTTGCCGTCGCCTATAAAGCTTCTCGGGTCAGGGGTCGGGCGGTTTTGCATCATCATGCCGATGGTCTCGCCGCCGGCTGTCTCGACCAAAGCGGCAAGCTCCTCCATGGAGATATCCGTGGAGCGCTCGGAGACATCCATGCTGCTTGCGGCTAATCCGCACAGCACGGCTCGTTCGGTTTTAACTTCGTTGTTTTCCATATCAATATACCTCAATGGTTACCCTCGGGTGACAAGGGGCGCTGTCAGGCATGCATCCCCTTGCCACCCAAGGGTATTATACCATAAAGATGGCAAAAGAGCACATCAATTTGATGTGCTCTTTAAGTAAACTGAAATTACTTGATGCCGTACTTCTTATTGAACTTATCAACACGGCCGCTGGTATCAACGAGCTTCTGCTTGCCGGTGTAGAAAGGATGGCACTTGGAGCAGATCTCAACGGTGATGCCGGGACGGGTAGAGCCGGTCTCGATAGTTGCGCCGCAAGCGCACTTGATAACGGTGGGCTGATAATTAGGATGGATTCCTGCCTTCATTGTTCGTAATCTCCTCGTCATAGGCTGTCTTGAGCATGAAACATGGTTACAAGACGCAAATTGGATTGTAACACACCGTTACCGTGTTTGCAAGCTTTTTTTATTTTTCCGGCACAAAAACCGTTTGCCCGTCATCTAAAAAGTACAGCGCGCAGCCCGCTACGGGCTTGCCGGTCATTTTCCCGATGGCAATAGCATATGCGCGCAGCTGACCGGCGTAGCTTTTGGCACGCTCGTAAAGTGCCTGCCCGTGAACGCGGTCGGTCTTGTAGTCGATTATGGTGAGCGCACCGTTTTCCTCGATACAGCAGTCGATAACGCCCTGCAAAAGCACGCTCTCGCCATCTCCGCCGTCAAAGAAATCCTCGGCGGGACAGAGAATAGAGAACTTGAACTCACGCATAAGCCTGTCGGCGTTCATTATCCGCTGTCCCAAATCGGAGGCAAACAGTCTCTCTATCGCCTCGGCATTCACCGCCTGCGCCTGCCGCTCGGAAATGTGGCGTGATGCGGTGAGGCGCGCTATCTCGGAGCGGATGCCGTCGAGCGTTCCGGCCTTTGCATAATCGATAAATTGCAGCACCATGTGTGTTGCCGTGCCGCGTTCGGTCGCTGTGAGGGGCTTATCCTCCCGCAGGAAGCTGGGGCTGCGGAACGTGCGCTGCATGCCCGGCGCAAGGCTGACACTCTCGGGGTCGGGCTCATCATAGCTTTTAAGCTCGGTCGCCGTGACCTTTGACGGCAGCGCCTCGGCAGCGGGATATGGATAGCTGAAATCGAGATTGCGCCGCAGCCTTTCGACAAGCTCCGGGTCAGCCGCAGCCTCGGTCTGCTCGTTAGTTGACTTCTCATCGATTTGCGCCCGCTCGGGTCTGTAAATACTCAGGCTGAGCCGTTCGTCCTTATCTGAAAGCGCGGCATACATGAGCCAGGTCGCCGTATTCTGCGCCGTCATAAGCATCTCGGGCGACACGGGGAAGGCTGTGCCCATCATGAGCTTTTGAAGCTTTGTCTCGGGCTCGGACATTGTTGCCGTCATGATGAGCCGCTCCTTGGCTCGGGTCAGCGCAACATATAGCAGGCGCATCTCCTCGGAGAGCATCTCGCGGTCCGCCCGCAGGCTGACGGCGTTGCGCTGCAGCGATGCGTACTCGATACCGCGCTTCGTGTCCGTCACCTTGGGTCCCAGCCCGAGCTCGGGGTGGATAAGCACCGCCTCACGCAGGTCGCTTCTGTTGAACCTCTTGCTCGTGCCGCACAGGAACACGACGGGAAACTCCAGGCCCTTGGACTTGTGCACAGTCATCAGCTGCACCGCATTACCCACAGCGCCGCGCCCCGGCTCATCGCCGCGCTCGGCAAGGGAATTTAGCCACTCGACAAAGCGGTGCAAGCCCTTAAATCCCGTGGCCTCAAAGCGCTTTGCGTAGTCACTTAGCAGCATCACATTGTCCCGGCGGGTCGCCCCGTCGGTCATTGCAGAGCACACGGCGGCAAGGTCGAGCCTGTCGAAAATATACCGCAGCAGCTCGCCAAGCTCCATGTCGGGCGCACATTGGCGGAAGTCCGTGAGCGTGTCCGCAAACTCGGCGCAGCGGGCGCTGTGCTCTGCGTTTTTTGTAAGTGCGGTGTAAAAGTCGCTTTTTTTGTCGGCAGCTCGTATCTCCGAAAGCTCGTCGGCGCTAAAGCCGAAAAACGGCGAGCGCAAAACGGCGATGAGCGGCACATCCTGATGGGGATTGTCGATAACGGCGAGCAGGCACACGAGTGCCGAGACCTCGACACTCTCAAAATAGCTGCCGCTGCCGCCGCCTAAAACGGGAATGTCGGCATTTAAAAGCTCACGGCGGAACACCTCGCCGGCGGACGCCATGGAGCGCATTAAGACCGCAATGTCGCTGTAGCGCAGCGGACGCTGCACGCCCTTGTCGGAAACTAAAGTTCCCGAGCGCATGAGCGCATGTATCTTCCCGGCGACCGCCTGCGCTTCGAGCGCCGTTTTGTCGGGCGAGTCATCCTCACCGTCGGCGGTGACATCCACGAGCACAAGCTCGGGCTTCGGAACAGCGCCGTCATAGCTTGCACCGCACTTGAGCTCGGCGTTTTCGTCGTAGTCTATCTCGCCTAATTTTGCCGACATGCAGGTGCGGAACACATGGTTTGCGCCCTCTATGACCTCGCTTCTGGAGCGGAAGTTTTCCTGAAGCATTATGCGCACGGGATCTAAGCCCTGCACTGCGTCAAGGTCTGCATATGACAGATATTTTTCGGTGAATATCGTGGGGTCTGCAAGGCGGAAGCGGTATATAGACTGCTTAACGTCGCCGACCATGAACAGGTTTGTCCCGTCCTTGGACACGGCACGGAAAATTGCGTCCTGCACACGGTTTACATCCTGATACTCGTCGACCATTATCTCCGTGTAGCGCCGGGAAAGCTCGCGCGCAAGCGCCGTCGGCGCGCCGGTCTCATCGGTCAGAAGCCGTGCGGTGAAGTGCTCAAGGTCTGCAAAGTCGACCTCGGCACGGCGCTTTTTCTCGGCGGCGTAGGCTTTGTCGAAATCGAGCGTCAGCTCCAGGAGCGCACGCATCGCAGGTGCGGTCTTTTGCATGTCGCCTGCAAGCTTTTCCTCGGAGGCATTCAGCATGACGGTGAGCTTTTTGCAGGCTGCCTTACAGCCCTCGCGCAGCGCCTTTATATGCTCGGAAAGCTCCGGGTCGGGCGAATTTCGCAGCGATTTAAGCTTCGGGAACTCTATGGGCAGAAACTGCCGTGCCCTGTCCCAGCCCTCGGCGCATGAGCGCGCAAGGTCGCGCAGGCAAAGGGCGGTCGCACTCAGGCTCTCGCCGTAGGCTGCGCCTATCTTTTCGTTTGTATATGCCTTTTGGGCTGCATTCTCCATCGCCTGCGCCCAGAATCCGGCGCTCGCCCTGACAGAGCTCAGTATCTCCTGTGCCCACGGCGTTGCGGCGATATCGTCAGTGCCCGCACTCATCAGCTCTATCTGCTCTTTCGCCCACAGGTCGGGGCGGGCGTGGCTCTGCATTTTCTTGTGCAGGCTCAGGACTATCTCGGAAAGGCGGCTGTCATCCCGCCCTGAGCCCACGGAGTCGGCAAGCAGCAGGAAATCCCGCGTCGGCTCCTCGTAGGCTTTGTTCATGACGCGCTCGATGACCCTTCGCCGTATTGCCTCGGAGCGCTCCTCCTCGATGACCTTGAACTCAGGCGACAGCCCCGCCGCATGGCAATTTTCGCGCAGAAATGTCGCGCAGAAGCTGTGTATCGTGCCTATCTGTGCCTTTTGGCACAGTGCACTCTGGCGGCGCAGTCGGCGGTTATCCGGCTCGGCTGCAAGGCGCTTTGCGATCTCATCGACTATGCGGCTTTTGAGCTCTGCCGCCGCCGCCTTGGTGAAGGTTATTATAAGAAAGCTGTCAATATCCGCATCATCGCTTATACGGTTTAAAAGTCTCTCGGTCAAAACCTTCGTTTTGCCGCTGCCCGCCGCCGCAGACACCAGCACCGCGCGGCCGCGGGTCTCGATTGCCGCCTGCTGCGAGCGCGTAGCCTTAAACTCAGCCATTGCCCTCACCTCCCTCAAGGATGCTCCACACCTTTGTGGCGGCAAGCTTCGGCATTTTGCGCACCGCCTCGCCGTTTTCGCCGTCGGCGAAGTGGCAGGCGTCGAAGTAGTCGCAGTTTAAGCAGGCGTTTTCCTGCTGGGTGCGGTAATAGGGGTCTGCCGCTATGCTGCCGTGCTTGAGCTCGGCCGCCATGCCGCGCAGAGTTTTGTCTATATGCCGTGCAAGAAGGCCGAGGCGCTCAGCCGATGCAAGCGCATCGCCCTGAGCCGTGCCATCTTTGAATTTCACGGGGATATACCTCGGGGTGTCCGAGTGCTCCATCGCGTTTATGACCGCGGGGTCGTTTAAGATAAGTCCGCTGCGCTTTATCTGCTTTGCGCGCTCGGCGGCTATCTCCTCGTCGGTCATGTCGGCGCTCGATGAGAGCATGACATCGCGAGCCGGGATATACAAAACGCCCGCGGGCTCGATATCGTGGCCGTACAGTATTTTGCCGTTTTCGCCTAGGGTGAACAGGTACAAAAGCATCTGAAGCCCCATGCCGTACCACACATCGCTGAGCGAAAAGCTCTTTTTGCCGGTCTTGTAGTCAACGACGCGCAGGTACAGCTTGCCGTCGTGCAGCCAGCCGTCAACACGGTCGGCGATGCCGGTGAGGACCAGGCTGTCCTCGCCCTCGCCAAGGCGCACGGGCGGAAGCTCGCTTGCCTTGCCGAAGTCCAGCTCAAAAGACAGCGGCACGAAGTCTGACGAGCGAAGCTCGTTTGCCATGTCCTGCACCACCTGCCGGACATTCTTCGTAAGGCGGCGGAAAAGATATTCAAAGCGCTTGGATTTTTCCTTAAAGTCGTTTAATTTCTCGTGCACATACTCGGCGATGTACTTATCCGTGATGCGCTCAAGAGCTTCATCGTCTACCTTCTTAAATCCGCCGAGGGTCATGACCTCGTGTGCGGTTTTTTCTAAGATATAGTGCATGAAAACGCCCATCTCGGGTGGGGTGAAGCCGGCAGGCTCGCGGGTCTTGGCCTTGAGGCCGTACTGCATGAAATACGCAAAACGGCAGGAGGCAAACTTGTCTATCCTCGATGCGGAAAGCCGCAGGTTATCGCCGTAAAGTGCGCTGACCGAGCGGCGCGACAGACTGCCCCTCGTCATTTCCGACGCTCTGTGCAGCGCCTGCATACGCTCGGGCTCAAGCTCGTTAAAAAGCTGCGCCGCCGATGCCTCGGCAACGCCGCCGCCGTGCAGGGCGTTGGCCGCAAGCTCAAGCGCCGGTGTTTTGGCGTTCATACGCACCTGCGCCATGTCCGCCCGCTCGGGCTGAGTATCAAAAATCGCGCAGGCACGATTGACGACGAACGCCGGACGCTGCGGCTCACCGGCGGAGTCAAACGCCGGATAGCACAGGCATAGGGTCTCCGACGGCAGGGTCAGGCAGTTGTAGATAAGCGAAAACTCGCGCCACAGCTCGCTGTCGCCCGCGCCGCCGAGGTCGATATCCATTTCAAGCAGTCTGCGTCGCTCGTCGGGCGAGAACATGCCCGTCTCGCTCTCTCCCTGCGGAAGCCGGGCGTCGGATGCGCCCAGCACGATCAGGTGCTTTATGTTTCTGCGGCGCATGCGATCAAAGTCGCCCGCCGTGACACGGTCGAGCGCCGTCGGTATCGTGCCGATATCGTATTCTGACAGCATGAGCGTGAACAGGCGCGCAAAGCTGTCGCGGTCGGTCTGCGTGTCGCCCAGAATGGCGTCGCACTGCTCGAGCGCCGACACGATTATATCCCACAGCTGCGCATATTCCTGCGCTGCCGCTTGCCTGCCGCCGGCGGCAAGCGCCTGCGATTTTTCCTCTAATTTCACGGCAAGGTTCAGGTCCTGCAAAAGCTCGGCCAGTGCCTTTGCCTGCGCGCCGGCAGTCTCGGCAGTCTCGGTTTTTTCGGCAAAGGCCAAAAGCGGCGCGGATGCTGCACGGCGCAGGGCGTTTATCCTGCGCAGACGCTCGTTCACCTCGTCGTCATACTCGCCGCCGAAGCCGTCGGGATGCAGCCGCCAGTCTGCGTCCTGCGTCCATGCGCTGCCGCGAAGCTGCCACATTAAAATATAATTTTCAAGTTCGTCGCACTCGTCGATCGTCAGCCCCGTGAGGTCTGTGCGCAGGTACGCGAGCACATCGCTTACCTCCCAGCCGCCGCCTATGATCTCATACGCCGAGGCGATGAGCGCAGGCAGGGGCTTTGCGAAAAGGTCTGTCTTCCTCGCCGTGTAAAGCGGCACTCCGTAGCGTGAAAACGCGCTTTCGAGTGAGAGACGGTAATCGTCAAAGCCGCGCACCGCAACGGCGATATCGCGCCAGCGGCAGCCCGTGTCACGCACGAGAGCTATCGCACGGGAGGCGGCAAGCTCGCATTCAGCCTGCATATTCGGTGCGGTCTTTATATAAACACAGGGGGTGTCCCCCTCGAACTTTTTCGATGAGTAGGAAAACATATTGTCGGCGAAAAATCCGAGCGAGACATTGCCGTTTTTGGTCTGCGTAAACTCTTTGACCTCGTGCGGAATGCCGTTTTCCTTTGCAAAGGCAAGAAGCCCCCTTGCGGTCATGCGGCTGAGCTCGAATATCTCGCTGCCGCCGCCAAGATCATCGCAGCCGAGGCACACCGTGACCGCTGTACCCTTTAACAGCAGCGCTTCAATTATGCGCCTTTCCTGTGCGGTGAAATCGGTAAAGCCGTCGATGAATATCTCGTTGTTCTCGCCCATGGAGCTCTGCCCGATCTGCTCGGCAAGCAGGGTGAGCCGGTCGGTCGGGTCTGCGTGGCCGTTTGCGACCACGGCATCAAACGCTTCCAAAATGAGCGCCAGGTCATACAGCTTATCGCCGAGCGCGCCGGCACAGCTTTGTGACGCTTCCATGAGCTGCTCGGAGGAAATGCACGCCGTTTTAAGCTCGTCCACCGCCGAGAGCAGCATCGTTTGCAGCTCTGCCTTTCTGCGCGCCGAGGAATAGACACGCAGTCTCGAATACAGCCCGTCGCTTGCAAGCGCCATGCACAAAAGCCTGCCGCCCTTGTCAAGATAGGGCGCAGCGCCGCCGCCAAGCTCGGCATTGAGCTTTCGGGCCAAACCCGTGAAGCTCAGGACCTCTGCATACAGCGAAAGGCTGTCCCCGCAAATGCGGCACAGCTCGCGCTCGGCCTCATGGCTGTACTGCTCGGGAACGATGAGCAGTCTGCCGCCGAGCCCTCTATCCACAGCGTCCTTTATCCTCGCCATGACCGCCGCAGTTTTGCCCGTGCCGGCCTTGCCTAAAACTATCTGAAGCATTTTTTCACCGCCTTCACTCGCATTTTACCAAACTATCCGCCGCAGGGCAAGCGCAAGGCATATTCATATGCCGTCTTGACTGAATGTTGTCAATGTTTTTCGGCGTTTTCGGTTGAATATACACATGCGCAGTGATAGAATGGCCTTGCAATTTATAGAAGAAATGAATTCCAAATATAGTGAAAGGATGAACAAAATGAAGTTTTCCAGCAAGATCGAAAAATGCGGTCTTTCCCCCATGCGCAAGTTTGCTCCCTATGCAAACGAGGCCGTCAAAAACGGCAAGAAGCTGTATCATCTGAACATCGGCCAGCCCGACATCGCCACTCCGGCTGCTTATTTTGAGGCGGTCAAGAACTTCTCCCAGCCCGTTCTGGCTTACGCTCCGTCCGACGGCGTGCCCGTGATGATCGACGCTATCGTCGACTACTACGGCAAGATCGGCGCTCCCATCACCAATAAGCAGGTGCTCGTCTCCACCGGCGGCTCCGAGGCTCTGCAGATGGCTCTGTCGAGCATTCTCGACGAGGGCGACGAGATAATCATCCCCGAGCCGTTCTACCCCAACTATTCGACCTTCGTCACCCTCACGGGTGCGACTATCCGTCCTGTCACCACCAAGCCCGAGGAGGGCTACAAGTTCGCCATTCGTGAGCGCATCGAGGCCTGCATCAATGAGCACACCCGTGCAATAATGTTCACAAACCCCGGCAACCCGACCGGCACCGTCCTCACCGATGAGGAGCTCAAGCTCATGGCCGATATCGCCAAGGAGCATGACCTGTTCATCATCGGCGACGAGGTCTACCGTGAGTTTGTTTACGGCGGCGAAAAGCTCATGAGCCTTCTGCAGCTCGAGGGCTACGAAGACAATGTCGTTGTCATAGACTCCGTCTCCAAGCGCTTCTCCGCCTGCGGTGCAAGAATCGGCTGCATGATCACCCGCAACGCAGAGCTTTACAACAACGCCATGAAGTGGTGCCAGGGCCGTCTGTGCGCATCGACCATCGACCAGGTAGCATCGGCAGCGCTCTACACCGTAGGTCCCGAGTACTTCGACGCGGTGCGCAAGGAATACTGCGCACGCAAGGATACCCTTGTCGAGGGTCTCAAGAAGATCCCCGGCGTTGTGTACTCCGAGCCCAAGGGCGCGTTCTACGTAATGGCCGCGCTGCCCGTCGACGACGCGGAGAAGTTCCAGATCTGGATGCTCGAGGAATTTGACGATAACGGCGACACCCTGATGTTCACCCCCGCCGAGAGCTTTTACAAAACTCCGCACACGGGCGTAAACGAGATCCGCATGGCCTACGTCATAAACGAGGCCGACATCACCCGCTGCATGGAACTCCTCAAAAAGGGCATCGAAGCTTATAACGAGGCGAATTTTTAGAGGCGCATTAACGCACCTACGGATACGTTAATTGCGGTAGCCCGGTGTCGAGACTTCTGATAAAACCGTAAAACTGCCGCTTCCCGCAAGTGAGGTGCAGATCTTGCGAGTGCAATACGGTGCTCCGCCGTATCCGTGTAGGGAATGGGCTTGCCCATTCCGCTTCTAAAAGCTTTATCTGCACTAAAATCCATATCGTAGGGGCGGGCATTGCCCGCCCTTTTTTATGGCTTTCTGCGCAGTCATCGGTCGGGCTGCTGCAAGAAATGTATCGGCACAATTTTGATACGCAACTAAAAAACGACCCCTCAGGCAGCTTCGCTGCCAGCTCCCCTTACGCAGGGGAGCCAATGGGGTGCGGCAAGCTCACGGTTTCCTCCGCATTTTCGATACCGGGCTGACACAACGAACGTATCGGTATGGTGTTCGTGCGCCTCCGAAAAAGCCTCCCCTGTGTAAGGGGAGGCGGGTCGGCTTTAGCCGAGCCGGTGGGGTTGTGTTTTCAGTGGCGAACTGCCGCACTTACGGATACGGTAATTACCGGTGCCCGGTATCTAAACAGCGGAACACCCCATATTGTTTCGCATTCCGTTTGTGCGGTGCAGATTTGCAGCGCACACCTATAGCTATCAGCCATCGGCTGTCCGCTATCTACTCGCTGCGGTTTACACCAATGTTCCGAACCGGGCCACCGCAATAAATGTATTTCATCAGCGCTAAAGCGCTGATGAAATATTGACTGCAAGTTTCTGCTATGATATACTGATTTTTAATTTACAGGCCAAAAGCCTTGCGAATGGAGAGTGTTAGATCCGAAATGGACGATGCCAGTCGATTGTCACTGATAGTCGTAATTCTACTGATCCTGTGCGCCGCGTACTTTGCGGTCGCGGAGACCTCATTTGCCTCGGTCTCCCGTGTCAGGATCAAGATCCGCGCCGAGCGCGGCGAGGCAAAGGCGATACGGGCGCTTAAGGTGCTCGATAATTTTGATCTTGCGATAACAAGCATACTCATATGCACGAACATCGTGCATCTTTCCGCGGCGAGCATAGTCACACTTGCCGTGACGCGTATGTTCCCGGGCGTGAGCGGCGCAGTTACGATCAGCACCTTTGTGATGACGCTGGTCGTGTTCTTCGCGGGCGAAATGCTGCCCAAGAGCATTGCGAAAAAATACAGCGAGCGGCTGTCGCTTTCCGTCGCCGGTTCACTGTGGTTTTTTATGACCGTCCTCAAGCCTCTGGCAAAGCTTCTGAC
>JALFUQ010000042.1 GCA_022784505.1 Bacillota bacterium | reverse complement strand
CTATAACAACCGAAGGATCAAGCTAAAGCTAAAGGGCCTGACACCTGCTCAACACAGATACCAGACCCTTCTGGTCGCTTAATAAATATTTTGTCTAACTTTTGGGGTTCACTTCACATTTGAACAGTGGAGTTTTTTGATCAATTATCCGTGCTGGCATATGTAGGCAATATTACCGCTGTAGTACAGCGCGTAGTCGGCGAGGGGATCCATGCGGCTGTCATTGTACTTCCATGTGCCGTCATACTGGCGAACAAGCATTACATAGTCCTCGTGAGCGCCGTCGTAGGCATCGTACTTAGAAGGCTCACCGCCTGCCCAGTTGTAGTAATCGACCGTCTCGCCGCTTGTCCATGTAAGCTCGCCCTCGCTGTTGCGGTAGCAGCCTATCCAGACGTACTTGGCCGATGTGTCACTGAGCATGTTGCACACATACTGATAATCTGCCTCATCCTTGATGGTCACAAGGTGGCCGCCCATCTCTCGGCACTTGGCCTCGGCTGTATCCCAGCTGACATCCTCAATGAAGAACTCAAGCGTCGGGGCTGCGGTGGGCGTAGGCGTGGGCTCGGGCGTGGGCTGCACGGTAGGCGTGACCTCGACAGTCGGCTCGGGCGTGGGTGTGGGCTCGGGCTTTGCCGTTATGCGCTCGGCAAGCGACACGACCGCATCCTTTGCACTGTTAAACAGCTTGGCAGAAGTTTCGGGATTCTCTCCGATGACGGCGGAAATGCAGAGGATGATCGCGATTATGAGCAAAGTGCGGTCGCGCACCTTGCGTGAATGGCGCATATAGTCTGTGACCTTGACATACTTATGCCGCTTTCTGCGCTTGGGCGGCTCCTCGGGAGCCTTCTCCTTCGGCTTTTCCGACTCGGGAGCGGGCTTCGGCTCGGACTTCTTGGGAGGCTCGGGCTTTTTATCCTCGATAACCGGCTCGGCGGCCTTAACGACCGTGGGCGGCAGCCTGTCTATTTTTGTCACGGGCTCCTCGCCGCAGTAGGCGCGCAGGACGTTTAAAAGCTCCAGGGGGTCAGCATATCTGTCCTCCTCGGCAAAGCACACGGCCTTTTCGGCGATGGCGGCAAGCTCCTTATCCTCGGGCTTGGGCAGCACGACCTTTTTGCCGTTCATGCGGGCGCGCAGGGCGTTGGCTCTGACCTCGGGCGTGGGCTTGTAGTCAGCCATCGGAACAAACGGAACATTGCCGCAGTTGAGTCCGACAAAGAGGATAAGGCCAATCGAATAAACATCGGCGCTCTCGCTTTTCCTGCCGTTCCAGAAAACCTCGGGAGCCATGAACTCAAGCTCGTCCTTCGTCCAGCCGTCCTCGCCGGCCTTGTCGGCAGGGCCGACCGTAACACCGTCGGCAGAGAAATTTATATTGCCCGGACGGAAGCCGCCGCGAAAGCGGTTTTCGTCGCTCTGAGCCACGGCAATCTCGCACAGGCTCTTAACTAAGCTCAGCAGCTCGTCACGGGTAAGCTTGCCCAGAGCGCTGCCAAGGGCTTTTTCGGGGTCAAATACAGGGTTGTTAGCCATGCTTTTACCTCCAGTATTTAATGTTAACATAATACCACGATGTAAAGAACAAGTCAAATGCGAATATCTCTTTTATTTTAAGACAAGATGTGATAATATTTAAAGTCAGAATTGATTTCGGAGGTCAAGGATGAACGGACATGAGTGCTATATAATCGGCGCGGGTGATTTTTTCGGACTGCGCGAGATACCCGACGACAGCGATTATGTCATAGCCGCCGACGCCGGCTATGAATATTGCCGGAAAAACAACATTATCCCCGACCTCGTCCTCGGCGACTTTGACTCATTGGGCGCTGCGCCGAAGCATCCGAATGTGATGCAGCTTCCCGTCGAGAAGGACGACACCGACACGGTGTTTGCCATCAAAACGGGGCTCGAGAAGGGCTATCGCCACTTTTACATTTACGGCGGCCTCGGCGGTAAACGCAGCGACCACACTATAGCAAACCTGCAATCGCTTTTATACATTGCAAACCGCAAGGCGCGCGGTTGGCTGTTCGGCGAAAACTGCGTGTGGACGGCGATAAAAAACAGCTCGATCAGCCTAAAAGGCGAGGGCAGCGTGGCAGTTTTCTGCTTTGACGGAATTGCCCGCGGCGTGACGCTAAAGGGACTAAAATATGAACTAAATAACGCTGAGATAAGCTCCGATTTTCCCATCGGCGTTTCAAACTCCATGACGGCGGAGGAAGCGACCATCGAGGTGACCGACGGTGCGCTTCTGGTGATGTACGATATAGGTATAGGTGAAGAAAATTGATAAAATACGACGCAGGAAAATGTGATATAGCGGTCATCGGCGCAGGCCACGCAGGCATCGAAGCGGCGCTTGCGGCGGCTCGCTTGGGGCTTGACACGATATGCTTTACCGTGAACCTCGACAGTGTGGGCAATATGCCCTGCAATCCCGCCATCGGCGGTACGGGCAAGGGGCACCTCGTGCGAGAGCTTGACGCTCTCGGCGGCGAGATGGCAAAGGCAGCCGACAAAGCCTGCATTCAGTACCGCATGCTGAATAGGGGTAAAGGCCCCGCCGTGCACTCACTCAGGGCGCAGGCCGACCGCAGACGCTATCAGGAGATAATGAAGCTGACGCTCGAGCGGCAGGAAAACCTGCGTACCAAGCAGGCCGAGATAGTCGAGATAGGCACCCGTGACGGCCATGTCTGCTCTGTCACGACACACACGGGCGCAGTTTTCAAATGCCGTGCTGCGATAATTGCAAGCGGCACATACCTTGACGGCAGGACGATAGTCGGCGAAGTCATCCGTTCGTCGGGACCCGACGGCCTTGCGGCTGCGACCTCACTTACAAAGTGCCTTGTCGACATGGGACTAAGCATCCGCCGCTTCAAGACCGGCACGCCTCCGAGGGTCAACGCACGCAGTGTCGATTTTTCAAAAATGGAGCTTCAGGAGGGCGACCCCGAGCCTGAGGGCTTTTCGTTCGAGACCGCAACGCCGCCGGAGAACAAGGCGGTTTGCTATCTTACCTACACGAACGAAAAAACGCATAAGATCATTCTTGATAACATCGACCGCAGCCCGATATACTCCGGCGTTATCGAGGGCATCGGCCCCCGCTACTGCCCGAGCATCGAGACAAAGATAATGACCTTTAAGGATAAGCCTCGCCACCAGCTTTTCATCGAGCCGATGGGGCTTAACACCGAGGAACTCTATATACAAGGTCTTTCCTCGTCCCTGCCCGAGGAGGTGCAGCTTGAGCTGCTGCACACGATCGCGGGGCTTGAGCATGCCGAGATGACCCGCTGCGCTTATGCAATCGAGTATGACTGCATTGACCCCACCGAGCTCTACCCAACGCTGGAAACCAAGAAAGTCTTGGGACTCTACGGGGCTGGGCAGTTTAACGGTTCGTCCGGCTATGAGGAGGCAGCGGTGCAAGGCTTTGTTGCGGGTGTGAACGCGGCGCTCAAGTTAAAAGGTGAGGCACCAATGGTCCTAAAACGCAGCGACGGCTATATTGGCACGCTCATTGACGATCTCGTCACCAAGGGCACGAACGAGCCGTACCGCATGATGACCTCACGCAGCGAGTATAGGCTCCTGCACCGTCAGGATAACGCCGACCTGCGCCTTAGCGGCATCGGCATGCGCGTAGGCCTCGTGCCGCCCGAGCGGTATCAGGCGGTGCTCGATAAATACGCCGCCGTTGAGCGCGAGGTAGAGCGCCTTGAGCGCACGCACATAGGGCCGACGACGCAGCTTAACAACCTGTTGGCTTTGCACGATACTGCACCCGTTTCAAGCGGCGTGTCGCTGGCAGATCTTATCCGCCGCCCGCAGCTTGACTATAAAATGCTTGCACCCTTTGACCCCAAACGCCCTGAGCTTCCACGTGCGGTGTGGTATCAGGCGGAGATAAGCTTAAAATACGAGGGCTATATAAAGCGCCAGCTCAAGCAGATCGAGGAATTTTCCCGAATGGAGGAGCGGGTGCTGCCCGAGGATATAAATTACGATGATGTCGCCGGCCTCAGACTCGAGGCTCGTGAAAAGCTGAAAAAGATCAGGCCCCACAGCTTCGGGCAGGCAAGCCGCATATCCGGCGTTTCGCCTGCGGATATCTCTGTTCTGATGGTATGGATGGAGGGCAGACGATGAGTAAGGTAGTACTAGGATTTTCCGGCGGCGTGGATTCCGCCGTGTGCTCAAAGCTTTTAAAGGACGCAGGACACGAGGTATACGGCCTGTATCTTGATAACGCAGGCGAGGCAGCAAGACTCGATGCCGTGAAAACGGCGGAGTTTGTCGGCATTCCGCTTAGGATAAAGGATGTGCATGCCGAGCTCGACAGCGGCGTGTGCAAAAGCTTTACCGAGGCGTATCTCAACGGCGAAACACCAAACCCCTGCATCATCTGTAACCCGACGTTGAAGTTCAAGTCGCTGCTCGAGTACGCAAACGAGATCGGCGCAGAGCACATCGCGACCGGCCACTATGCCCGCAGCGAAAACGGCGTGTTGTACAAGGGCATGCCCTCAAACGACCAGAGCTACATGCTCTGCCGCATAAAGCGCGAGCAGCTGGACCGACTTATCCTGCCGCTCGGCAAATATGAAAAGACCGCCACGCGCGCGCTCGCCGAGGACTTTAACCTGCCCGTTGCCAAGAAGCCGGACAGCATGGAGATATGCTTTGTGCCCGACAAGGACTACATCGGCTGGCTGAAAGCGCGCACCGAGCTTCCGCCTCCCGGAGATTTCGTTTTCCACGGCGAGGTCGTCGGTCACCACGATGGCATTTACCGCTACACCGTCGGCCAGCGCAGACCCGGGCTCTTTGACGGCAGAAAGCTCTATATATCCAGAATAAACGCCGAGAAAAATGAGATAGAGCTTGCCCTTTGGGAAGAGCTTTTTAAGACCGAGGTCAACGCCCGCAGCTTCAACTGGCTGTGCGATAAGCCCACCCGGCCCGTGCGCGCGACCGTCAGGGTGCGCCACACAAAGTGGGAAAACCCGCCCTGCACGGCCTATGTAGAGGGCAACAATGTGCGCATTATATGCGACGAGCCGGTCAGAGCACCGGCAAGAGGGCAGTCGGCCGTTTTGTATGACGGCGATCGTGTGCTCGGCGGCGGATTTATTTTTTGAAAAACGTCGAATTTTGTGTTGACTTGTGAGAGCTTTTGTGAGACAATCACTTTTAATCAACTTTAGGGAGGAACAGCATGGCTATTTATTTTAACGAACCGTCCAGAACATTCAGCGAGTATCTTCTTATCCCCGGCTACACAAGCGAGGATTGCATCCCGGCAAATGTCAGCCTTAAAACGCCTTTGGTCAAGTTTAAAAAGGGCGAGGAGTCGGCCATCACGCTGAACGTCCCCTTTGCGTCTGCTATCATGCAGTCAGTCTCCAACGACACCATGGCTATCGCACTGGCCAAGGAGGGCGGCATTTCCTTTATCTACGGCTCACAGTCTGTTGAGGACGAGGCAGCAATGGTCGCAAGAGTTAAAAATTATAAGGCAGGCTTTGTTACCTCCGCATCGAACGTTATGCCCGACCAGACGCTGGCGGACATTCTCAACCTTAAAGAGCGCAACGGCTTTTCCACCGTCGCCGTCACCGAGGACGGCACGGCAAACGGCAAGCTCCTCGGCATCGTCTCCAGCCGTGACTACCGTGTCAGCCGCATGGATGTTGAGACCAAGGTCAGCCAGTTTATGACTCCGCTTGCCAAGCTCGTCACTGCTCACAAGGACACCTCCCTGAAGGAAGCAAACGATATCATTTGGGATCATAAGCTCAACTCTCTGCCCATCATCGACGATGAGGGCAAGCTCATGTACTTTGTTTTCCGCAAGGACTACTCCGAGCACAAGGCAAATCCCAACGAGATACTTGACAGTCAGAAGCGCTACATAGTCGGTGCAGGCATAAACAGCCGCGACTACGAGACCCGCGTCCCCGCACTCGTCGAGGCAGGCGCAGACGTTCTGTGCATCGACTCGTCCGAGGGCTACTCCTGCTGGCAGAAAAAGACCATCGATTTTATAAGGCAGCGCTACGGCGACAGCGTCAAGGTCGGCGCAGGCAACGTCGTTGACCGTGAAGGCTTCCTGTTTCTGGCCGAGGCGGGCGCAGACTTCGTCAAAGTCGGCATCGGCGGCGGCTCTATCTGCATCACCCGTGAGACCAAGGGAATCGGCAGAGGTCAGGCCAGCGCTCTCATCGAGGTCGCAGCCGCAAGAGATGAATACTACGAAAAGACCGGCATTTACATCCCCGTGTGTTCCGACGGCGGCCTTGTCCACGATTACCACATGACGCTCGCTCTTGCAATGGGCGCAGACTTCCTCATGATGGGCCGCTACTTTGCACGCTTTGACGAAAGCCCCACGGCAAAGCTCGTTGTCAACGGCAGCTATGTCAAAGAGTATTGGGGCGAGGGCTCGAACCGCGCCCGCAACTGGCAGAGATACGATCTCGGAGGCCAGTCGAAGCTCAGCTTCGAGGAGGGCGTTGACTCGTATGTCACCTACGCAGGCCCGCTGCACGATAATCTCGAAAAGAGCGTTTATAAGATAAAGTCCACCATGTGCAACTGCGGTGTGACGAACCTTGCTGACTTAAAGCGTGACGCAAAGCTCACACTCGTGTCGTCGGTCAGCATCGTCGAGGGCGGCAGCCACGATGTCATCCTCAAGAGCTCACGCTCGAACACCTGATAAAGATTTAAAAAAGTTTCCCCTCACGCGAGGGGAAATTTTTTTCGATAATTAATTCACATAAATTTCATAGGAATTGTTGACAAACCCGGCAAAATGGCGTATTATGATGACAAGGGAAAACCCCAGTTAAATAATAGGAATTAACTAAGGAGCGATGACGATGAAGAATATGTCCGCCAAGTGTATCTGTTGCAGCATCTGTACCTGTCGATGTTGCTGTCGTCGCATGCCTTGATTTAGGAGTATACCTTCTATTAATGCGACGGCTTTTGGCCGTCTTTTTTTATGCTATTATTTAATTTGAAAGGATATTTGAAATGAAGATATATAAGTCCATGGAAGACCTCATCGGCGCAACGCCGATGGTAGAGCTCAGAAACATCGAGCAGGAAGAAAACCTCGCAGCAAGGCTGCTTGTCAAGATAGAAAAGGGTAACCCCGCAGGCTCAGTAAAGGACAGAGTTGCAAAGACGATGCTCGACGATGCCGAGGCAAAAGGAAAGCTTAAAAAGGGCGGCACGGTCATTGAGCCGACCAGCGGCAACACCGGCATCGGCATTGCGGCCATAGGCGCTGCAAGAGGCTACCGTGTCATCATCGTCATGCCCGACACCATGTCTGTTGAGCGCAGGCTGCTCATGACAGCCTACGGCGCTGAGCTCGTGCTCACCGACGGCAAGCTCGGCATGAAGGGCGCGGTCGATAAGGCCGAGGAGCTTCACGCCCAGATACCCGACAGCATCATCGCCGGTCAGTTTGAAAATCCCGCAAACCCCGCAGCGCACCGCACCTACACAGGCCCGGAGATATGGGAGGACACCGACGGCAAGGTCGATGTGTTCATCGCAGGTGTAGGCACCGGCGGAACGGTCAGCGGTGTCGGCGAATATCTCAAGAGCCGCAACAAGGATATAAAGATCGTGGCTGTTGAGCCTGCAAGCTCCCCGCTGCTTTCCGAGGGGAAAGCAGGCTCGCACAAAATTCAGGGCATCGGCGCAAACTTCGTTCCCGAGAACTTCAATCGCGCGGTCGTGGACGAGATATTCACCGTAACAGACGAGGACGCGTTCGCAGCCGGCCGCAAGATCGCCCGCAGAGAGGGCTTACTTGTCGGCATAAGCTCGGGCGCTGCGCTGCACGCCGCCATAGAGCTTGCAAAGCGCCGCGAAAACTACGGCAAGACCATCGTCGCCCTTCTGCCGGACACCGGCGAGAGATACCTCAGCTCAGCAATGTTCAAGGAGAACTGATAATATGTTCCGTGATCTATTTGAAACCGTAAACGCATATCTGGCAAGAGACCCCGCCGCCCGTGGCCCGCTGGAGGTTTTGCTCCTTTACCCCGGCGTAAAGGCGGTAAGCTACCACCGCAAGGCGCACTGGTGCTATGAGCACGACCTCAAGCTGCTGGCGAGGGCAATATCGCAGATAAGCCGCCACCGCACCGGCATTGAGATACACCCCGGCGCAAAGATAGGCAAGCGCCTCGTTATCGACCACGGCATGGGCATCGTCATCGGCGAGACCGCCGAAATTGGCGACGATTGCCTCATCTACCACGGCGTGACCCTCGGCGGCACCGGCAAGGACAGCGGAAAGCGCCACCCGACGATAGGCAACAATGTGCTCATCGGCACCGGCGCAAAGGTGCTCGGACCCTTTAAGGTTGGCGATAACAGCCGAATCGCGGCAAACTCCGTCGTTTTGAGCGAGATACCTCCCGACTGCACCGCGGTTGGTGTTCCGGCAAGGGTAGTTAAGCGCGCCGGAGTCAAGGTCGACTACGCAAGCGAGGTCGATCAGGTCAATGTCGCAGACCCTGTTGCCGAGGAGCTTGCGGCCATCCGCCGTGCACTGTGCGACATCAATACAAAGCTTCAGGCTATGGAAAAGTGAATGCAGCGAAAGGTAACGCCCCATCAGATGATGGGGCGTTAAAAAGTTTTATTCGGTCCTCAGTGCAACAACCGGGTCTTTGTTTGCTGCGACCTTGGAGGGGATAAGTCCTGCGATGACGGTAAGTCCCATGCTTATGAGCACGAGGATAACGGCGGCCGATGCAGGCAGCACGGCGTTAATGGAATAGATGCCCGTCAGGCTGTGGACTATGGCGTTTATCGGGACGCACAGCAAAATGGTGACCATGATGCCGATTATGCCCGCACCGAAGCCGACGATGATAGTCTCGGCATTGAACACGCGGGAGATATCGCGCTTGGATGCGCCGATGGCTCGCAGTATGCCAATCTCCTTTGTGCGTTCAAGCACGCTGATGTAGGTTATGATGCCGATCATGATGCTCGAAACGACAAGGCTGATGGCCACAAATGCGATGAGGACATAGGAAATAACATCGATTATGGTCGTGACGGAGCTCATGATAAGCCCGACATAGTCGGTGTAATTTATCTTGTCGTCCTTCTCGACACCGTTGTTGTAGTCCTCGATTATCTCGGCGACTGCATCCTTGTCTGCGAAAGTGGAGACATAGATATTAACTGCGGAGGGTGAGTCGAGGTCAACATAGCCGAGCTTGCGCAGGTTCTGTTCATAGGTCGAGTCCGAGAAAGTCTCGGGCATGAAGTTTTCGTAAATGAGCTTGTAGCCCTCGGCAGTGAAATAGCACTCGTCAAATGCCTCGGCAAGAGCCTTGTCCGAGAGCTTGCTCATGTTGCTCTTGACCTCTTCGGCGTACCTTTTGGATATCTGCTCCGACATCATCTCACGCATGTACGCAAACAGCGTTTCATCATCCATCGAGGCGAGCATTTCCTTATACTCGGGGTAGTTTTCAACGACCTTGGCCTCAATATCCTTGCGGCTTACATTTTTAAGCTGCTTATCAATGGTCGAGTCTATGTACTTCTGCGGGGCGACCGACATGTACGATACATAGATATCAGCCTTTTTGGCCTGGCTGAGATCCTTGCAGTAATCGGTGACGGCCTTTTTGATCTGGTCATCGGTGAGCGCTTCATTGCTCTGCTTAAACGGCAGCCCGGTGAACACATCGGTGGTCTTGTTGTCAAGCTGCTTCTTGACAAAATCCTTAGCCTGCGTTTCCTCAACAACCTTCTGCGTGAGCGCATTGGTATAGCCAATAGCGCCGGTCATCATACCGGACACAGCGTCGTCGCTCTGGCGCACAACGCCGACAATCTTGAGCTTCATGGCATTGTTGTACAGCGTCTTGAGACCGAGCTCATCGGTGCTTATATCCTTATACTGCTTTGTCACGGGGTCAAGCTGATAGCAGTCGGCAGGGAGGATGAGGCGGAACGACTGCTTGCAGATGTCGGCATAGCTCCAGCTTTCGACCTTCTCCTGCTCGGGCTGCTTGCCGGTCATGTACTGCGTCATAGCGCTCATCATGTCGTTTGCCGATTTAAGGCCAAGCGCATACAGCACAAGGTCGGAGACCTCATTATTCTCGTCGACTATCAAAACCGCCTCGTCATAGCTTTTCGGCCACGAGCCGTAGAGCACATCGTACTGCTGCTTAAGAAGCGGGCTTATAAGCTCGTCGCCCTCGCCGGGCAGCATCTCCTGCCAGACGACGAAGCTGCTTTGCGTTGAGCTCATGCCGCTGGAGCTCATCATATTGTCCATCGATGAGCTCACGGAGGCCTCAGCCTCCTCGCCGATTACGGCGCTGCGCATCTTGCTCATGAGCGTCATAACATCCGACCGGATTATCTTGCCGTCGGTATCCTTGGTGTACAGGTTCATCGGCAGATTGTAGCTGTACTGGATGTTCGACACATGCTGATGCAGCGGTGTATCGCTGCTCATCTGCTCGTCCAGGTATTCCTTGAACGCCTTGAGGTTGTTCCTCTGCACCTCAGCCGAGGACATGCTGTTCATCATGTCGTACATGATTGTGTTCGAGTAGACCGCATCATTGTCGTGCGCATTCTCACCGTCGGCGTTATTAAGCCCCATCATCGTAGTCATGAGCTCGGTCATGTCGACAGACTCAGCCATGATCGACAGCGGATACGACGACAGTGTGTCCTCCTGCACCTTGTCGATGTAGTTGTTCACACCCGTAGATATAGACAGTATAAGCGCAATGCCTATAATGCCGATGCTGCCCGCAAATGAGGTCAGTATCGTGCGCCCCTTCTTGGTCATGAGGTTATTCAGCGACAGGGAAAGGGCGGTGATATAGCTCATCGCGGTCATTTTCTTCGCCGGAGCGGACTGCACCGTGACCTCGGTGTCATACGGCTGCGAGTCGTCGGTGATAAGGCCGTCCTTGAGCCGGATTATGCGCGAGGCGTAGCTCTCGGCAAGGTCGGGGTTGTGCGTGACCATGATAATGAGCTTATCCTTGGATATCTCCTTGAGTATCTCCATTATCTGCACGCTCGTATCCGAGTCGAGCGCACCCGTCGGCTCGTCGGCGAGCAGAATGTCGGGGTCGTTTACCAGCGCTCTGGCGATGGCAACTCGCTGCATCTGGCCACCGGACATTTGGTTAGGCTTCTTCGTGAGCTGATCGCCCAGTCCGACCTGCTCGAGTGCATGCACCGCCCGTTCGCGGCGCTCGGCCTTTGAAACGCCCGAGAGCGTCAGCGCAAGCTCGACATTCGACAGCACCGTCTGGTGCGGAATAAGGTTGTACGACTGAAAGACAAAACCTATCGAGTGATTGCGGTAGCTGTCCCAGTCGGGGTCTTTGTAGTCCTTGGTGGAGCGGCCGTTTATGATAAGGTCGCCTGCGGTATAGGTGTCAAGACCGCCGATGATATTAAGCAGAGTGGTCTTGCCGCAGCCGGAGTGACCCAAAATGGCGACGAACTCGCTTTCACGAAACTCAAGGTCGATGCCCTTGAGCGCATGAACGGCCTCCTCTCCGACGGCGTAATCCTTGGTAATGCCCTTAAGCTTCAGCATGTAGTATTCCGTCCTCAGATAAAAAGTATAATAAAGTATTATCTTCCATGAATCCCGCAAAGTCAATAGAGTTCGCAGAAAGTTAACAAGCTGAGATTGACAATTTGTGAATGATGGGTTAAAATCATAAGGCAATACGCCTCCGTAGCTCACCCGGATAGAGCGTGCGCCTCCTAAGCGCAAGGTAGTGAGTTCGAGTCTCGCCGGGGGTGCCAGAAAAAGCACTTGCCTACAGCAAGTGCTTTTTCAATAAAATTCATTTCACTTCGCACAGCGACATTTCATTAAGTCCGTTATTGACCACGAAGCGACGCTAAAAATCAAGATGAATAGAAAAGTATAAAACCTCCGCCTTGGTCGGGGGTTTTATGCTTTTTCACCATGACTGCTTGCGCAGTGACTCCTATTTGCACTTTGCCTGTCGGTAGAGCTCTTTCAGGGTGGGCTGGTCAAGACTTACGTGAAACTGACGATTGACAAATCCGCGAATAAGTCCCCAGTTCCATTTGTGCTCATCCCGTAGACGAACAAGCGTTTCGCCTAACTCCGAATTATATTCATTCATAAAACCATCTCCAGCTTAGAATTTTTATATACAGAAACAGGCAATGAAAATTTTAGCACCACCATCAATAAAATTCCACAAAAATGAAATAATTCGGCTATTTATATGATAAATTTGGCAAAAAATTGTGCACAATGTCAAAAAATTAAGACAACGCCACCGTGGCGAGCCTCTATTTTTCTAAGCTGTTGACAAAATCGGACGATAATGGCATTGTGATTACAATGACTTGACCCGCCCAAAGATCCATACTTATACCATCTTGGACGTAGAAAACAAGGTCAGCGCTTCCTATGGCTATATTGATTGGACCGGCAGCAGCCGAACGACCGACACTGTTAAGGGCATAGACTATACCTTCGAGACCGGCAGAGATATTATCAAACAATACAAACCATCCTGAAACACCCGCCGGGGCGCTTTTCTTTTTCGCGCGTATAAACGCGTATAAATTTGTACAGGCTGGCATATATTAGCACCAAAACGATACGGAGGGCACAATATGAAATGCGATTGGAAAAAGCTTGCGCTGGCTGTGGCGATACCGCTTGCGGTGGGCGGACTGTCGGCTGTTTTGACGATGGACAACATGATAATGTTCGACGCTGTCAAAAAGCCGCCGCTATCCCCGCCGAAGTGGCTGTTTCCGGCGGCATGGACGGTGCTGTATGTGCTCATGGGCATTGCGTCCTGCCTTGTGTATACCGCCGATGCGCCGTCGGGCAAGAAACGTTCGTCGCTAATCGTCTACGCAGTTTCACTTGTGTTCAACTTCCTGTGGAGCATCATTTTCTTTAACCTCGACAATTATCTGCTCGCCTTCGTGTGGCTGTGCGCACTGTGGATTTTCATCGTCATCGTGACGGTGCAGTTTTTCGGCATACGCAAGTCGGCGGGGTGGCTCATGCTACCGTATATCCTTTGGGTGGGCTTCGCCGGATACCTCAATTTCGGGATTTATCTGCTCAACTAAGGTTGTAAAAACGCTCGTAAGATGGTAATATCAAGGCAGAAACATAAAGAAGGTGCGATATGAGCAGATTTGATCGTGAATACCTTGAATTGCTGGCGGAAAAGTACCCCGATGAGGCGTCCGTGTGCTCGGAGATAATCAAGCTTCGGGCGATAATGGCGCTGCCGATGGGCACCGAGCATTTTATCAGCGACCTGCACGGCGAGTATGGCGCAGTGCGGCACATCCTCAACAACTGCTCCGGCGTTATCCTCGAAAAGGTGCGCAGGCTGTTTGAAGCCGAAATAGGCGAAGAGGCCTGCCGCAGTCTGTGCACACTGATATACTACCCGCAGGAAAAGCTCAGAGCCATGCGTGAAAAAGGCGAGCTTACCGACACGAAGCTGCGCGACTACCTCAAAATGCTGCGCACGCTAGCCGAGACGCTGTCAAGCAAATACACCCGCAACTATGTGCGCAGGCAGATGCCGGGAAAGTGGAGCATGGTGCTTGACGAGTTGCTGCACATGCAGCGCGACGAGTATTCAAACCAGGTGCGCTATCATGAGGTGCTGCTGGAGTCTATCGTCTCGACCGGCGCTGCCGACGAAGTCATCGTGGCGCTGTCGGATATCATAAAGCGGCTTGCCGTCGACAAGCTGCACATAGTCGGCGATATCTTCGACCGCGGCTCCGAGCCTGCGCGGCTTTTGGACGCTCTGATGGAGCACCCGAACATCGACATCCAGTGGGGCAACCACGATATACTCTGGCTCGGCGCGGCGGCGGGCAGCCCTGCCTGCATATTCACCGTCCTGCGTATCGCCGTTACATACGACAATATGGATCTCATCGGCCGCCGCTACGGCATATCGCTTCGACCGCTCATGGCCTTTGCACAGAAATATTACGGCGCATCGGACAAGGAAACGCTCAAACTTGCGCTGCACACTTTGAGTTTCAAGCTCGAAGGCAGGATCATAAAGCGCCACCCGGGCTACGGCATGAACTCGAGGCTCATGCTCGACAGGGTCGATTTCGGCAGCAACACCGTTGTTCTGGATGACGGAGTTTATCCAATGAATACCGACAGGTGGCCGACGATCGACAGAGAAGACCCATACAGCCTCAACGACGATGAGCTGGCGCTTATCGACGATTATGTCGGCGCATTTCGCGAAAGCCGCCCGCTTCGCCGCCACATGGACTTTGTCTACAGGGCCGGCAGTACATATCTTTGCTGCAATGGCAATCTTCTGTACCACGGCTGCATACCCATGACCTCCGACGGCGAGTTTGCCCGGGTGCGGCACGGCGGCAAGTGGTACTCCGGCAGGGAGCTTTTGGACTATGCCGACACGATTGTCAAAAGTGCGTGGGCGCGGCACGACGAGTCGGCGCTCGACATGATGTGGTACCTCTGGTGCGGCAACGACAGCCCGTTTTCCGGCAGGGTTTTCCACACCTTTGAGCGCGCGGTCATCGACGATAAAAGCACGTGGACAGAGCCGAAAAACGCATACTTCAGCTTTTGGGAGGACGAGCGCGCGGTGCGCATGATACTCACCGAGTTCGGACTTGATCCCGACAGGGGGCATATCATAAACGGCCACACGCCGGTCAAGGCGAGCAAGGGCGAAAGCCCCGTCAAGGCAGGCGGCAAGCTGTTTATCATCGACGGAGGCTTCTGCGAGGCGTATCAGAAAACGACCGGCATAGCCGGCTACACGCTCGTGTATAACTCCCACGGCCTAAAGATAAAGGCGCACAGACCCTTTGAGGGCATCGCCAAGGCAATTGACGAAAATGCCGATATCGAGTCCGAGGCCGAGCAGGTCGAGAGTTTCCCCCGACGCCGGTATATCGCCGATTGCGACGACGGTGTGCGTCTGCGCAAGCGCATCGAGGCGCTTGAGGCGCTGCTGGATGCTTTCCGCTCGGGCGAGCTCCAATAGCTTGCACTTTCCGCGTACATATGTTAGAATGCGGTGTAACGGAATCAGAAAAATAGATATTTCCAAATAAAACGGAAAGAGGTACATACAATGAAAACAGGTAAGATACTCATCGTATCGCTGGCGGCAATGTTCTGCGTGTTCCTTTCGGCATGCAGCTGCACGAATCAGGAAGCCGACGACCCCATAAAGGATCCCATCCCGACGGCGACGGCAGCGGTCGAGCCCACTGCCGAGCCGACCGAGACTCCGGCTCCCTCACAGCCGAACAACAATTCCGGCACGACCACGAAGCCGAGCACCGATAATTCCGGCAAGAACAACAGCGGCAGCACCGGCAGTAATACGAATACCAATACTCCCACTCCGACGACTCCCGAGATAGTCGTGCCTGAAAACACGCCTACCCCGCCGAGAAGAACCTCGTCGAGCAACCTCAGAGTTGACTGAAATTTGCCCCACAACCAGCGTTGTGGGGCTTTCTATACATATTAGTATTAAAAGTATGTGAAATTGCACAAGTTTGCGATTGACGAAAAAGCTGATTTTGGTATATAATAAGTCAAATGATTTGACAAGTTGTATAAACTTGAACTAATTGTATACTATGCGAAAACCGAGGGACAGCTCATGGGTATAAAGGCATTGAACAGAAAGCTCTATAAGGAGTACGGCGGCAGGGTGACGGCCTCGCTTGAGGATAACTGCATCGTGCTGCGCGGATGCCTGGATAAGTGGGAGGATGTCGTGGCGGCAGGACTTATGTGCGCAAAGCCACACTCGAAGTGCCATGTCGTGAACGACATCGTCTTTACCGGCGCTGAGGAGATACCTATGCGCATGCCCGAGCTGAAGGACACGGCACTTGACGGCGATAGACCTGATGTGCTGATAATCGGCGGCGGTATTTCCGGCTGCTCTATCGCAAGGGAGCTTACGAGATATAAGCTCGATGTGCTGCTGCTTGAGAAGGAAGCAGACCTTGCACTCGGAGCCTCCGGCCGCAATGACGGCGAGGTGCACCCGGGCGTTGACCTGTCCCGAGGATCCTTAAAGCATAAATACATCCGCCGCGCAAACAGAATGTACGACAGGGTTTGCTCCGAGCTTGATGTTCCCTTCAAGCGCACGGGGCAGTACGCCTGCTTCGGCAAAAAAAGCTGGCTTGTTCCCGTGTGGCTGTACGCCATGTGGCGCAGGTTCTACGACGGTATTGAGGATACCCGCATAATCATGGGCGACAAGCTGCGTGAAAAAGAGCCGGAGATAAACGAGAATATCGCCTTTGCACTGTCAAACCCCTCGTCCGGCAGCGTCAGCCCGTATAATCTCGTCATCGCCTATGCCGAGAATGCGGTGCACAACGGCGCAAGAGTGTCGCTCAATACCGCCGTCACCGGCATGCAGGTCAAAAACGGCAAGATAGTGTCCGTTGAGACCAACAGGGGAACGGTATATCCCAAGCTCGTCATAAACTGCGCAGGTGTGTTCTCCGACGAGGTTGCACGCATGGCAGGCGACAGGTTCTTCTCCATTCATCCGAGGAGAGGGACAAACTCCATTTTGGATAAGAAAACCGGCAAGCGCTTTAACGCAATTGCCTCCGTTGTGGGTGCCAGCACACCCGGCAAGACCCACACAAAGGGTGGCGGCATCCTGCACACGGTGCATGATAATCTGCTCGTCGGCCCGGACGCTGTCGAGACCTATGAGCGGGAAAACACCGCAACGAACCCCGACAGCATTGAGCGTGTGTTTGCAAAGCAGAAGATAACCATGCCCGAGCTTTCCGAGCGGGATATAATCACATACTTCACCGGCGTTCGTGCACCCACATACGAGGAGGATTTCATCATCGAGTGGGGCAGAAAAACAAAGAATATCTACCACGTCGCCGGTATCCAGTCCCCGGGACTGACCACCGCTCCTGCCGTTGCCGAGGATGTGGCGCAAGAGGCTGCTGCTTGGCTGGAGGCCGAGGAAAACGAAGCATTTGACCCCATTCGCCACGCCCCGCCGCACTTGGCTGCAATGAGCGATGCCGAGCGGGCAGAGCTTATCGCGCAAAACCCCGATTACGGCATCATCGTCTGCCGCTGCGAGGAGGTAAGCCGCGGCGAGATACTCGACGCTCTCAATTCGCCTATCTGCGTGCCGACCGTTGACGGCATCAAAAAGCGCCTGCGCCCCGGCATGGGCCGCTGCCAGGGCGGTTTCTGCTCGCCGTTGGTGACGAAAATAATTGCCGAATATTTAGGCGTTCCGCTTACCGAGGTCAGAAAGAGCTCCGCAAGCTCCCCGATAGTTTTCGGAAGCAGAAAGGGGGAGACGGCAGATGTTTGATTATGATGTTACCGTTATCGGCGGAGGCCCTGCGGGACTTGCCGCTGCGATATCGGCTTGCGATAACGGCGCAAAAACGCTTATCATCGAGCGTGAGGAGCGCCTCGGCGGCATGCTAAAGCAGTGCATACACGACGGCTTCGGCCTGAGCCGCTTCGGCGAAAGATTAGCCGGCCCCGAGTATGTCGAGCGCTTCATGAAAACGCTTTACGAAAAGAATATAGATGTCTCCCTGCGCACCTTTGTGACGAGGGTCGAGAAGCTCGACGAGGGCTTTTGCGTCGTCGTTGTCAGCAGCGAGGGGCTTAAAAAGATACATACAAAAACCATGGTACTCGCCACCGGCTGCCGTGAGCGCAGCGCAAAGCAGGTGTTCATCCACGGCACTCGACCTGCCGGTGTGTTCACCGCCGGAACGGCGCAGCATTTTACAAACAGGCTCGGCGTTCTGCCTACAAAGCGCTGTGTCATTTTAGGCTCGGGCGATATCGGGCTTATCATGGCTCGCAGACTAACGCTTGAGGGGGCACAGGTTCTGGGCGTTTATGAAATTAACCCTACGCCCTCGGGCCTTACCCGCAACATCCACCAATGCTTGCATGATTACGACATTCCCTTGTACTTAAGCCACACCGTCACAAGAGTGTTCGGTGCTGACAGACTGGAAGCGGTCGAGATAACCGAAGTTGACGAAAACCTCAAGCCCATTAAGGGCACCGAGCAGCGTGTCGAGTGCGATGCACTCATAGTCTCGGTCGGCCTTATCCCCGAAAATGAGCTTGCCGAGAGCATCGGTGTTGCGCTCGATTGGCACACGAAGGGACCCGTCTGCGACGGTCAGCTCATGACCAATGTCCCGGGCGTGTTCTCCTGCGGCAATGCCTTGCATGTAAACGACCTTGTCGACTTTGTCTCGGCCTCCGGTGAGGAAGCGGGTAAAAATGCGGCTTTGTTTGCCAAAAAGGCGCAGTACAGGGTGGATATCCGTATCGGAAACGAGTTTTTGTATCTTGTGCCGCAGCAGCTCGACCTTGACGCGGATAACTCAAAGGTGACCTTCTACTTCCGCTCGAAAAAGGTCATGGGCAAGAGCGAGCTCCGCCTTAAGATAAACGGCGTTGAGGTCTGGAAGAGGCGTTATCCCTTCCTCAGACCGCCCGAGATGCAGCAGATTGTGTTGGATATGAATAAGTTCGGACTGTCGAATACCGCTGATGTCCGTTTCGAGATAGAGGTCGTGCAATGAAAGAATTTAATTGTATAGGCTGTCCCCGCGGCTGTCTTCTGCATGTTGAGGAGAAAAACGGGGAGTTTACCGTTACCGGCAACAGCTGCGATAACGGCAGAAAGTTTGCGATTTCGGAAATGACCGAACCCAAGCGCACCATCTGCTCCACGGTCAGGACCGTGTTCGCGGATGCACCGGTGCTGCCGGTCAAGGTGTCGGCGGATATCCCGAAGGACAGGATATTCGATGTCATGCGTGAGATAAACTCCGTTGTGCTCACGCAGCGCATATCCGGCGGCGATGCGGTGATTGAGAATGTTCTCGGTCTGGGTGTCGATGTAATATCAACGAGTAATGTATTAAACGAAAATATACATATAAAAACGGAGGAGAGAACCAATGGATAGGCCGCTGATACTTACATACGATGTCGGAACCCAGAGCGCAAGAGCCATTCTCGTTGACAAACAGGGGAGCATCGTAGATAAGGTCCAGATGAAATACGGGGAGCCTTATATCAGACCCCAGCCCGGCTGGGCAGAGCAGAAGACCGATTTTTACTTTGCTCACATGTGTGCCGCAAGCAGGGTGCTCATGGAGCGCAATCAGGACAAGGTCGGGGATATAATCGCCGTTGCCGTAACCGTCATCCGTGACACGCTGGTGTTCCTTGACGAGAACAACCGTCCCACCCGTGATATAATCCACTGGCTGGACGCAAGAAAGTGCGAGTTTGACGATCCGTTCCCCTGGTGGAAGAAGGTCGCCTTCAAGCTCATCGGCATGGACAAGGGCACGAAGATCGGCTACCGCACCTCAAAGGTCAACTGGGTGCGCCTTAACCAGCCCGAGATATGGAACAAGACAAAGAAGATAGTCTGCCTGCCCGCATATCTCAACTTCAGAATGACCGGCCGCCTTGCTGACAGTCCTGCAAATACCATTGCGCACATCCCCATGGATTATAAAAAGAAAACATGGATGAAGGAAAACGATCTCACCCGCTGCCTGTACGATGTTCCGCAGGAGAAGCTGTATGAGCTTGTGCCATCGGGAGATGTCATCGGTTATATCACCAAGGAAGCCGCCGAGCTTTCCGGCGCACCGGAGGGACTGCCCCTCATCGCAACGGGTGCAGATAAGGCATGCGAGACGCTCGGCCTTTCCGTTGCAAGCCCCGAAAAGGCTTCTATATCCTTCGGCACGAGCTCGACTATAGAGATGTACTCGGAAAATTACTTCGAGCCGCAGCAGTTCCTGCCAGCCTATCCCTCGGTCATCAACAAGGCATGGAACCCCGAGATCCAGGTGTTCCGCGGCTTCTGGATGCTCAGCTGGTTTATTAAGGAGTTTGCCGACAAGGACAAGGCTGAGGCGCAGGAAATGGGCATATCGCCCGAGGAGCTTTTAAACCGCCGCGCATCCGAGGTCCCCGCAGGCTGCAACGGCCTTATGCTCCAGCCGTACTGGACACCCGATGTCTTAAAGCCCGACTCCTACGGCGCTATCATCGGCTTTTCCGATTACCACACGAAGTATCACATGTACCGCGCCATCATCGAGGGCATCTGCCTTGAGCTTTACATGTCCATGAAGGCCATGGAGCGCCGCGGCAAAAAGCACATCGAGGAGATATTCGTTGGCGGCGGCGGCTCGAAGAGCGACCTTGCCTGCCAGATACTTGCCGACACCTTCGGCCTGCCCGTTAAGCGCATTCATACGCACGAAGCGTGCTCCATTGGCGCTGCCATGGTCGCATTTGTCGCGAAGGGTGAGTTTGCAAGCTACGACGAGGCGATAAAGAGCATGGTGCACGAAAAAGATGTGTTCACGCCCATCACCGAGCACCACGAGGTATACATGAACATTTATAATAAGGTATACCGCAAGATATACAAGAATGTAAGGCCGCTGTATGCGACTATGAACAACCTCAAGGAAAGGAATATGCTTTAATGAGTCACAAACCTTATAAGGGCTTTGAGCCCAAGTGGGTAGATACCCCTGCACCGGCTGACAGCTACCGCTCGATATTCCGCTGGGGCGACCCCGAGTTTTTCAAATACCCCAAGGAATCGCTGTACAAGATGATGAAGGAAGTCTTCAAGCTCACCGACGACGACTTCAAGGAGTACACCGACGATATCGGCTTTGATAAGGTCGATCTTTCCGACCACCCCGTGAAGCTTGCACAGGAGCATCTTGATGCTCTGCGAGAGATAGTCGGCGACGAGGGCATTTCCACCTCCGATTACGACAGACTGTCCGTTGCATACGGCTTCACAGCCTATGACATTCTGCGTCTGCGCCACAAGATCATCGACTCGGTGCCCGATGTCGTGCTTTACCCCGATACCACCGAGCAGGTTGAGAAGATAGTTGCATACTCAACAGAGCACGACATTCCCCTGTATGTCTATGGCGGCGGCAGCTCCGTCACCCGCGGCGTTGAGCCCGTCAAGGGCGGCATTTCGCTGGACATGCGCAGGAGATTCAACAAGGTCATTTCCTTTAATGAGATAGACCAGACCATCACCGTTCAGGCGGGCATGTCCGGCCCTGATCTTGAAAAGACCCTGCAAAACGCACCCGAGCTTTTCGGTGCAAAGCGTCAGTACACCTGCGGCCATTTTCCGCAGTCGTTTGAGTACTCCTCCGTCGGCGGCTGGACTGTCACCCGCGGCGCAGGTCAGAACAGCACCTACTACGGCTGCATCGCCGATATCGTGCTGTCGCAGAAGTACGCGACCCCCATCGGCACCATTCAGACCAGCCACTACAGCCGTGAGGCTTGCGGCCCCGACCTCAATCAGATAATGATGGGCTCGGAGGGCACCTTCGGTGTGCTGACCGAGGTCACACTCAAGGTATTCCGCTGGATGCCCGAAAACCGCAAGCGCTTCTCATACATATTTAAAACATGGGACGAGGCCATGAAGGCTGCTCGCGAGATGATGCAGCACGAGTGCGGCTACTCATCCGTTTTCCGCCTGTCCGACCAGGAGGAAACGAGCATGATGCTCAGACTCTACAATGTCGATGACACGCCGCTGTACCCCATCCTTGACAAGCTCGGCTATAAGGATATGGAGCGCTGCCTGTTCCTAGGCTTCACCGACGGCGAAAAGGGCTATTCAAAGAATGTCGCAAAGAATATCCGCAAGATCGCCCTCAAGCACGGCGGCCTGCCGCTGACCGGCTATGTAACAAAAAGCTGGGAAAAGGGACGCTTTAATGACCCGTACCTGCGTGATACGCTCATGGACTTCGGCATCACCACAGATACCCTCGAGTGCACCGTCAACTGGTCCAACATGGAGCAGGTACATCTTGATGTGCGCAAGGTCTGCCATGCGCTGCCGAACACCGTCGTCACGACCCACATGTCCCACTGCTACCCGCAGGGCGCAAACCTGTATTTCATCTTCCTTACCAAGATGCAGGACGAGAAAGCGTTCAAGGCATATCACACCACCATACTCGATGCTATCCAGCGCTCGGGCGCATCGATAAGCCACCACCACGGCATCGGCAAGATGTTTGCTCCGTGGCTCGAGGGCTACATCGGCGAGAAGGAATACGGCGTGTTCAAGGTGCTGAAAAACTACTTTGATCCCAAGTACAACATGAACCCCGGCGGCACGATAGGGCTTGACCTGCTGCCCGAGGAGAAGAAGTTTGACCGCGACTACACCGACTATCTCGCACAGGACAAATTCGATAAATAATAATTAACAATACCGGCTGTTTTAGGCCGGTTTTGTTAATTATTATATAAAAGCGGGTAATTATTTGCTGCTTCGTAGAACAATGCATAAAAATTGCACTATTTTTGTGCGATTTGATGGAAATGCTCTATTTGCCCGAAAAAGCCGTTGATTTTTGTGTTAATTTGGTGTTAAATAGTACTATTGTGACGGATATATCTATCGCAATGCAAAACCGATATCGGAGATATACTATGGATAAGTATATTTATGTGCTGTGCGCCGTCGGAGGACTTGCCTTCGGCGCTTTGGGAGCGCTTCTCACGGCGACCGTCAGCCGCCGCAGCCTGAAAACTAAATCGGACAGTATGGTCTCCGTCATGGGAACGAATATGCTGAGAATGCTTATAGATGTGGCGTTTTTAGCCTGTACATTTTTGGTGTGCAGAAGCTTCAAGCTGCCGCTCATCGTCACCCTGATATCGGTCGCACTCGGCCTTACGGTGTTCGGAATGCTGTTTCTTAAGAGCATCGTAAAAAAACTGAGCGAAAACAATGAATCCGAATCGGACGGAGGTGAGTGAGCTTGTCAGAGATTTGGAGCGAATATCTGGCACCGACAAAGACAATATACAGCATGTGGATAATCATGGCGGTAATAGTGCTGTTTGCGTTTATCTGCACACGAAATGTTAAGGAGCGGCCCGGCCCCCTGCAAAATATTGCTGAGCTTGCGGTCAGCTCGCTGCTCGGCTTCTTCGGCGGCGTTTTGGGTGAGAAAAAGACGAGGCAGTATTTTCCCATACTTGCGACTTTCTTTATCCTCATCATCGTCTGCAACTACTGCGGACTGCTGCCCGGAGCGGGACACATTTTCACCGTGCCTACCTCGGTGCTTGCAATAACGGCGGCACTTGCGGTCATCTCGTTTGTGCTTATCCAGTCGCAGGGAATAAAGCATCACGGTTTGGGCGGTTATCTTTTGACCTTCTTTAAGCCTGTTGCGGTACTGTTCCCGATTATGATACTTGAGCAGATAACAAGGCCTGTATCCATGGCACTGCGACTTTACGGCAACATCTACGGCGAGGAGCTTGCAACGGACACGCTGTTCGGCCTGTTCCCGATAGGCCTGCCGCTGGTAATGAATGTCCTGAGCCTTCTATTCTGCTTTATACAGGCAATGGTGTTCACCATGCTGCTTGCGGTGTTCCTCAACGAGGCGACAGAGGACGAAGAATAATACTGTATACACAAATTTAGGAGGAAAAATAAATGAGTATAGCACAGGGTCTTATAGCTATCGGCGTTGCACTTGCAATCGGTCTGAGCACCATCGGCGTCGGTATCGGCCAGGGTCTTGCAGCTGCAAAAGCACTTGAGGGTATGGCTCGCCAGCCCGAGATGAAGAGCCAGCTTCAGGGCGTTATGATTCTTGCAATGGGCTTTATGGAAGCACTTGCTATCTACGGTCTGGTCATCGCATTCATGCTCATAGCAAAGATTTAAATTAGTCTCTGAAGGGAGGAGATCTGATTGCTCGATTTAGCCGGATTGCAAATCAGCACAGCAGAATTTCTGTGGACTATCATCAGCTTCTTCCTGTTTATGTTCCTGTTGAAAAAAGTGCTTTACGAGCCGATATTAAAGGTAATGGACGCTCGTGCAGAGCACATCAAGGCAGGCCTTGAGGAGGGCAGGAATGCCCAAAAGGCGCTTGAGGAGAGCAAAGCCAAGCTCGCCGATGAGCTCACCGAGAAAAGCGGTGAGGCACGGCAGCTCGTTTCCGACGCACGCACCGAGGCCGAGAAGGCCAAGGGCGAGGTCCTCACTACCGCACACTCCGAAGCCGAACAGCTTCACA
Organism: Bacillota bacterium; assembly: GCA_022784505.1. GTDB lineage: Bacteria > Bacillota > Clostridia > Oscillospirales > Oscillospiraceae > F23-B02. The sequence continues at coordinate 4,775 of JALFUQ010000042.1, read as the reverse complement.
AGCAGGTGCGTGAGAAGGTGAAGGCAGAGGAAGCGGCGGCGGTGAGCTCCGTCGAGAGCAATATGCCTGAGCTGGTCGCTATTTTGTCGAACAAGCTTTTGCACAGCGACGAGATGGATAAAGGCGCAGCACTCATAAAGGACTGCATCGAAGCGTCAAAATAACGCTTTCCAAACTGACAGGACTAACGGGAAAGGAGGGATAGTTCTCAGGTGGATATGCTATTTAGAATAATAAACTTTCTGATTCTTGCGGCAGCGCTCGTGTTTGTCGCAAAGAAGATGAATTTAATAGACAAGATGTTTGTCAGCCGCAGGCGGCAGGTGAGCAAGGAGCTTGACGAGGCAGATAAGGCTCGTGAGCAGGCAAAATCACTGGATGCCGATATTGAGCGCGAAAAGCAGCTCAATGAGCAGCGCAAGGCACAGATAATGCAGGGCGCGGCCGAGCAGGCGGAGATAAACAGCAAGGCCATTGCGGCCGCCGGTGAGGCGGAGGCAAAGACGCTTGTCGAAAACGCTTCAAAAAGCGAGGAGCATCTGCGTGAGGAGATGCAAAGCCGTGTAAGCGCCGAGACTATGCAAAAGGTTGCGGCGATAACGGCACAGGTGCTGCGCAAGGGCGACTTTTCGCAGTCCAAGCAGGCTCTTAACGACAGATTTATAGAACAAATAAAAGAATTGGTATCGGCAATGCCGAGTGACATATTGAATATGAACGAACTGAAGAAACTTGACATTTCAATAAAGAGCGCAGAGCCTTTGAGCGACGAGGAGATGAAGAAGCTCACGCAGATCATCTGCGAGACCTTCATATCCTGCCACAATGAGGTCGATTCCGAGCTTATCGGCGGCGTTCAGATGAAGGTCGGCGACACCGTTTATGACGGTACGCTCGCCCATCAGCTTGACCGCCTCAGCCAGGATGTTGAGAACAGCAGCCGCACCAGCGATAAGCAGATGCAGGATATCGCCGAGGGCATCAAGGAGCAGCTTGCCAAGGTCAATGACGGCATCGATGTGTTCCAGACCGGCGAGGTCATCTCCGTCGGCGACGGTATCTGCCGTGTGTCCGGCCTTGCAGACTGCATGGCAGGCGAGATGCTCGAGTTCCCGGGCGGCCTAAAGGGCATGGTTCAGGATCTGGATAAGGAGAATGTCGGCGTCGTCCTGCTCGGACCGTTCAGCCACATTCAGGAGGGCGACACTGTCCGCCGTACCGGCCGTATAATCGAAGTGCCCGTCGGCGAATGCATGATCGGCCGTGTCGTTGACGCAATGGGCAAGCCCGTCGACGGCAAGGGCCCCATCAAGGCAGAGCAGTTCCGCCCCGTGGAAAGCCCCGCACCCAGTGTGCTTGACAGAAAGCCCGTTTCCGTACCTATGCAGACGGGTATTAAGGCTATCGACGCACTTGTTCCCATCGGCCGCGGTCAGCGTGAGCTTATTATAGGCGACCGTCAGACCGGTAAGACCGCAATCGCCCTTGATGCTATCATCAATCAGAAGGGCAAGGATGTCATCTGCATCTATGTTGCCATAGGTCAGAAGGAGTCCACCATCGCAGGCGTTGTGGAGAAGCTGCGCAGCTTCGGCGCAATGGATTACACCATCGTCGTTGCCGCAAACGCATCCGAGCCTGCACCCATGCTGTATATCGCACCCTACGCCGGTGCGGCAATGGGCGAATACTTCATGTACAAGGGCAGAGATGTCCTCGTTATATACGACGACCTCAGCAAGCAGGCCGCCGCTTACCGTGAGCTTTCTCTGCTGCTCCAGAGACCGCCCGGAAGAGAAGCATACCCCGGCGATGTATTCTACCTGCACTCCAGACTTCTTGAGCGTGCAGCACGCCTCAGCGACGAGGCAGGCGGCGGTAGCATGACCGCACTGCCCATTATCGAGACGCAGGCGGGAGATATCTCCGCTTACATCCCGACCAATGTCATCTCCATCACCGACGGTCAGATATTCCTCGAAACGGATCTGTTCCATTCGGGCGTCCGTCCGGCTATCAATGTCGGCCTGTCGGTATCCCGTGTCGGCGGCGCGGCCCAGATCGGCGCAATGAAGCAGGTCGCAGGCCGTCTGCGTATGGATCTTGCCCAGTACAGAGAGCTGGCATCGTTTGCCCAGTTCGGCTCTGACCTTGACAAGGCCACCCGTGACACGCTGCACCGCGGCGCCCGCATGACCGAGATACTTAAGCAGGGACAGTATAAGCCCATGTCCGCAGCAGATCAGGTCATCATCATCTTTGCCGGTTCCGAAGGCTATACCGACGATATCGAGCTTGACGACATTGCCCGCTTCGAGACCGAGGTAATAGATTATGTAAACCGCAACTACCCAGAGCTGCACGACGAGATACTCGGCGGCAAGAAGCTGAGTGCCGAGCAGCAGAAGAAGCTGCGTGAGTGCATCGAGGAGTTTAAGAAAACATTTTGATGAAGTATAGCGAAAGGAGGGGCTCCAATGGCTAATATGCGAGCGATAAGGACACGCATAAAAAGTGTCAAGAATACGCAGCAGATAACCAAGGCCATGAAAATGGTCGCCGTGTCGAAGCTGCGCAGGACGCAGGCTGGTATGCAGGCTATGCGCCCCTTCGCAGAAAAGAGCCAAGAGGTGCTCGACACGCTGCTTGCCAGCGGCTCGGGAAACGAAAACCGCTTTATCGCACCGAGAAAAACGGTCAATAAGGTGTGCTACGTCCTGTTTGTCGGCAACCGTGGCCTTTGCGGAATGTATAACAACGCCGTCCTCCGCTTCATGGAGGAGATAGCCAATGCAGAGCAGCGCCCGTTCGAGGTCGTTGTCTGCGGTAGGTGGGGCAAGGATGTCATTGCAAAAAGCGGACTTCCCGTGGTTAAGAGCTTTACCGGCCTGAGCGATACGCCCACGGCAAACGAGGCGCTGGAGCTGGCAGAATTTTTAAAGCAAAAGTACCTTAACGGCGAAGCCGACGAGATACACATCGTCTATCAGCATTATCATTCGGCGCTGAGTCAGGAGCCTGTTGCGCACAGACTTCTGCCCGCAGCACCGGACAGTGAGAGCGAAGCGGGGGACAAGAAGCAGTTTATCTTCGAACCCGACGCACAAAGCGTGCTCGAGAGCGTCATGCAGCTTTATATCAATAACCGTGTGCTTTCGATAATGCTTGAAGCCAAGTGCGGTGAGCACTCGGCCCGTATGACGGCCATGACCTCTGCGACCGACAGCACCAGGACCCTTATCGATCAGCTTGGCCTTTCGCTCAACCGTGCCCGCCAGGCGGCTATCACCACCGAGATCTCCGAGATCGTCGGCGGCGCATCTGCGCTCAAGCGCAAGAAAACCTAAACCCACACCCCTATACAGGAGGTAATTCAATGGAAAATGGTATCGTCAGAAGGGTCATTGGCCCTGTCGTTGATGTACAGTTTCCCTCCGGCAGAATGCCGGAAATATATAACGCAATAGAGATACAGCTTGAAGACCGCAAGGTCGTTATGGAGGCCGTCCAGCTTATTGGCGACAACAGCGCCCGCTGCATCTCACTGTTTTCCACCGACGGTATCTCCCGTGGCTGCCGTGCCGTTGACACCGGCTCGCCCATCAAGATGCCCGTTGGTGAAGGCACGCTAGGCCGCATGTTCAATGTTGTCGGCGAGCCTATCGACGGTAAGGGACCCGTCGATGCAGAGGACTATATGCCCATCCACCGTCTCGCTCCCGAGTTTACCGAGGTCACTCCCTCGACCGAGATACTCGAAACGGGCATCAAGGTCATCGATCTGCTTGCGCCTTACTCCAAGGGCGGCAAGATCGGCCTTTTCGGCGGCGCAGGTGTCGGCAAGACCGTTCTTATCCAGGAGCTTATCCGCAATGTCGCTTACGAGCACGGCGGCTACTCCGTTTTCGCCGGTGTCGGCGAGCGCAGCCGTGAGGGCAACGACCTTTGGCACGAGATGACCGAGTCGGGCGTTATCAATAAGACCGCACTCGTGTTTGGCCAGATGAACGAGCCGCCCGGAGCAAGACTTCGTGTGCCTCTGTCCGGCCTTACCATCGCAGAGAACTTCCGTGACCAGTCCGGTCAGGATGTTCTGCTGTTTATCGATAATATCTTCAGATTTACGCAGGCAGGCTCGGAGGTCTCCGCACTGCTCGGCCGTATGCCGTCCGCCGTCGGCTACCAGCCCACGCTGGCAACCGAGATGGGCGCACTGCAGGAGCGTATCACCTCGACGAGAAACGGCTCTGTAACCTCCGTTCAGGCCATCTATGTTCCCGCCGACGACCTTACAGACCCCGCACCCGCAACGGCGTTTGCTCACCTTGACGCAACGACCGTTCTGTCCCGCTCGATATCCGAGCTCGGTATTTATCCCGCCGTTGATCCTCTGGAGTCGACCTCAAGGATACTTGACCCGAATGTCCTCGGCAAGGAGCATTACGATACCGCCCGTGCCGTTCAGGCCGTTTTGCAGAAGTACAAGGATCTGCAGGATATCATCGCCGTCCTCGGTATGGACGAGCTGAGCGTTGAGGATAAGGCGGTCGTCAACCGCGCACGCCGCATCCAGCGCTTCCTGTCGCAGCCCATGTTCGTGGCCGAGGTGTTCACCAACAACCCGGGCCGCTATGTGCCCGTGGAAAAGACCATCGAGGGCTTCCGTGCCATCGTCGACGGCGAGGTGGACGACCTGCCCGAGGCGGCGTTCTTCATGGTGGGCGACATCGACGAGGCCAAGGCCAAGGCCGAGGCCATGAGAAAGGGCTAACAGA
>JALFUQ010000087.1 GCA_022784505.1 Bacillota bacterium | reverse complement strand
TCAAGAATAAGAAGAATACTTCCGATCGTCTTGAACGCAGTAAGTATTGCCCGTTCTGCAGAAAGCACACCAAGCATGTCGAGACCAAGTAACTTTCTGAAAGGATGAGTGCAAAAATGGCTGAAGAAAAGAAGAATGCGAAACCCGCAGCTACCGCCAAAAACACGAACGCCGTCAAGAAAGAGGATAAGAAGCTTGGTTTCTTCCAGCGCATCGGCAAATGGTTCCGCGATATGAAGAGCGAACTAAGAAAGGTCGTATGGCCCACGCCGAAGCAGCTCGTGCAGAACACCGGTATAGCGCTTGTCGTTATGGCAATCGCCGCCGTCATCCTGTTCGCCTTTGATAAGGGTGCAGGCGCGGCCGTGAATGCTATCTTCGAGCTTGCAGGTTGACGATTATGGCAGAAGATGCAAAATGGTATGTGATCCATACCTATTCCGGGTATGAGAACGCAGTTGCTGCCGCCATTATGAAGGCAGCGGAAAACCGCAATATGACGGATCTGATCCACGAGGTAAACATCCCTCTCGAGACAGTCACCGAGTTCACTGACGCCGGCGAGAAAACCGTCGAGCGCAAGGTGTTCCCCGGCTATGTGCTGTGCAAGATGGTGCTTACCGATGACAGCTGGCATCTTATCCACAATGTCCGCGGTGCAACAGGCTTCGTAGGAGCAGGCGGAAAGGCCGTTCCCCTCACGGAGCAGGAAATTTATGATCTGGGCGTTGAGCGTCATGAGATCGTCACAGGCTACGGTGTCGGTGATAATGTCAAGGTCATCGACGGTCCTCTTGCGGGCTTTAACGGCGTTGTCGAAGAGCTTGAACCCGAGAAGGACAGGGTCCGTGTCGTTGTCTCCATGTTCGGCAGGGAGACCCCCGTTGACCTTAACCTCGACCAGGTCGAAGAAATTAATGATTAAAGAAAGAGGTGCTGAATAATGGCACAGAAAATAGTTGGCTATGTCAGATTCCAGGTTCCCGCAGGAAAGGCAACTCCGGCTCCCCCTGTAGGTCCCGCACTTGGTCAGTACGGCGTAAATATCGGCCAGTTCACCAAGGATTTTAACGAGCGTACCAAGGGCGATATGGGCATGATGATCCCTGTCGTCATCACCGTTTACTCCGACCGCAGCTTCACCTTTATCACCAAGACTCCCCCCGCAGCACTGCTGATAAAGAAGGCTTGCGGCATCGAGACCGCTTCCGGCGTCCCCCAGAGAGACAAGGTCGCGACCATCAGCAAGGAAGACCTTCGCAAGATAGCAGAGCAGAAGATGCCCGACCTCAACTGCACCGACATTGAGTCTGCAATGAGCATGATCGCCGGCACCTGCCGTTCTATGGGCGTAGTCGTAGGCGACTGATCGTCCCCGTGGGAGGATTTATCCATCCGACGAACCACAATATTAGGAGGAAACGAAATTGTTTAGAGGTAAAAATTATAAAGAGAGCGCAAAGCTCATAGATAAGCAGGCCCTCTATGATCCCATGGAGGCATTCGGCCTGGTAATTAAGGCAAGCAAGGCAAAGTTCGATGAGACCGTCGAGCTGCACGTCAAGCTCGGTGTTGACGGCCGTCACGCAGACCAGCAGGTCCGCGGCGCTATCGTCCTTCCCAACGGCACCGGCAAGACCGTCCGCGTCCTCGTGTTCTGCAAGGAAGAACGCAAGGAAGAGGCTCTCGCAGCAGGCGCTGATTACGCAGGCGGCATGGATCTCGTCGAGAAGATCCAGAAGGAAAACTGGTTTGAGTTCGATACCGTTATCGCCACTCCCGACATGATGGGCACCGTTGGCCGTCTCGGTAAGATCCTCGGACCTAAGGGCCTGATGCCCTCCCCCAAGGCAGGCACCGTCACCCCGAACATCGCTCAGGCTGTCAAGGAGTCTAAGGCTGGTAAGGTTGAGTACCGTCTGGACAAGACCAACATCATCCACTGCCCCATCGGCAAGGTCTCCTTCGGCGATCAGAAGCTGTATGAGAACTACGCAGCTCTCATCGGCGCCATCATCAAGGCAAAGCCCGCAGCGGCAAAGGGCCAGTACATCAAGTCCTGCGTCACCGCTTCCACCATGGGCCCCGGCATCAAGATCAACGCTCAGAAGCAGCTTTGATTCCCACAAACGGAATTAAAAATCCACCGAACATTTGTTCGGTGGATTTTTTCGCTTGCAAAAAGACTTTTATATATCCGACAATATCCGCACGGTTTCGACATTATTATGTAACCGATGCTGCACTGCATAATGCCTGCTATCAAGGGTTTTGAACAGTTTCAACATGGTTATCAACATGTTATGTAAATCACTTGCCGATGACTTAGCGGCTTTTTTCTATTGACATTTTCGGCTTTCAAGGTAAGATAATATGGTGCTTGGATAGGGAGGGGATCGGATGAAAAAGATCGGTGCATTGAATTTAGGGCTTGCGTTTGCCGGCTGCTTTCTCGGCGCAGGCTATGTGTCCGGCCAGGAGCTGTGGCAGTTTTTCGGCTCGTTCGGTGCAAAGGGCGCCGTCGGCCTCGCCATTGCTATGGCGATGCTGTTCGGAGTCGGAGTTCTGATGCTCGACCTCAACAGACTAAGCGGTATCGCCGATGTTGATAAGCTCGTCGTGCGATGGGACATTCCCGTCCTGCGTGCCGCCGTGACGGGGCTTGAGCTGCTGTTTCTGTTCGGCGTGTGCACCATCATGTCCGCAGGTGCGGGCGCGCTTTTAAATCAGCTTTTCGGTATCCCGACGACACTCGGCTCGGCCGCTCTGGCGGCGCTGGTGGCGTTCGTGTCGCTCGCCGGTCTCGGCGGTATGGTTGCGGCGTTCTCGGCAACGGTTCCCGTGCTCGCCGTCGTGACGCTCGTTTTCGGCATCATCAGCGTTTCGCAAAACGGCGTGCAGTTTGCGCAGTCTGCGGCGGCGGGTTCAAATCCGCTAATGGGCTCGTGGGTGGTTGCGGCGCTGTCGTTTGCCTGCTATAATACCTTTGGAAATATCGCCATGATATCGCCGCTCGGTGAATTCATGAGAAGCAAAAAAGCCGCCGTCTGCGGCATAGCCGTCGGCGCTGCGGTTCTGCTCGCAATTGCAGGAAGCGTGCTGCTGTCGATAAGCGCCCGGCCGCAGTTATCGGATGCCGAGCTTCCCATGCTTGCCCTTGCGCAGTCGAAGGGCAAGGCTGTCGGCATAGTCTACGGCGTGCTGCTTTTGCTTGCGATGTTCGGCACGGCGCTTTCTAATCTCGTCGGCTTCACAAGCATCATTTTCCGCAAGTCCGAACGCATAAAAAGCTATAAAACGCTGTTCACAGTCGTGTGCGCCGCCGCCACCGTATGCGGCAGCCTTGTGGGCTTCGGCGACCTCATCGGCGTGATATACCCGATATTCGGCTATTGCAGCAGCGTGTTCATTGTCCTCATGATAGAGCACTATATAAATGTAAGAAAAGCAGGTAAGGCAAATGAAAAAGTTGCAGATAAAGCTTAATGCGTTTGAGACGCTTGACTCGACAAATACCTATCTGAAAAAGCTCGCCGCCGAGGGTGCGAGCGAGGGCACGGTGGTTATTGCAAATGCGCAGACCGCCGGTCGGGGCCGCATGGGCAGGAGCTTTGCCTCGGCGCAGGGCTTGGGAGTGTACATGTCGCTGCTGCTGCGCCCGGACTGCGCCGCCTCCTGTGCCCAGAGCCTGACGGCGAACACCGCCGCCGCCGTGTGCATGGCCGTTGAGACCGTCAGTGGAGTGAAGCCCGAGATCAAGTGGGTCAACGACCTGTACCTCAAGGGCAAAAAGATCTGCGGCATTTTGTGCGAAAGCGCCGTCAGTGCCGATAAATTAGACTACGCCGTTATCGGCATCGGGCTCAATGTCATTACCCGCCCCGAGGACTTCCCCGAGGAGCTTCGCCATACGGCGGGTTCCATCTATTCGCAGACCGGCCTGATCATCGAGCGCGGTAAGCTTATCTCGGCGATACTAAGTGAGCTTGACAGCATGTATGCCGCCTGGTGCGAGGATAAAAGCGCGTATCTGAATGAGTACAAGTCCCGCTGCACCATGCTTGGCAGGGTCGTCACCGTCAAAGCGCCTGACGGCGATTATGACGCACTGGCGCGGGATATAACCCCCGACTTTGGCCTTGTCGTCGAGACCGTTGACGGCGAGACAAGAACGCTCCACTCGGGCGAGATATCGCTAAAAATTTAAGACTGACCAAATTCCCCCACGATGCATAAGATGACAGTAGCATCGATGGGGGAATTAATTTGACTTATGTACTTATAACCGCCGGAGGTATTGCACTTTGCAGCCTCGTCGGAGCGGTGATCGGCTTTCTTTTCGAGAATATACCGTCCAAGGTCGAGGATGCGGTGTCGGGTGCGGCGGCGGGCATAATGCTGTGCGCAGCCGTGCTGGGGCTTGTTATGCCGTCAATGGAGTTTTCCGGCGACAAGGCCGCGTGGCTGCCCGCCATCGGCATATTCTGCGGTGCAGGCTTTCTGACGCTGATAAATTTAGCAGGCCCACGCCTTACGGAAAAACTCGGCATGAAAAGCGGCGACCGAAACAGCAGAGACCGGGCTCTTTTGTTCGTCATGGCCATTGCCATCCACCATTTTCCCGAGGGTATTGCGGCGGGCGTGAGCTTCGGCACGGGCGATGTGAGCGATGCGGTCACTGTGTGCTCGGGCATTGCGTTTCAGAACATTCCCGAGGCCATGATAATCATCCCGCCGCTTCTGAAGGCGGGCACAGGCAAGCGCCGAGCCGCCGTTATTGCGTTCATAAGCGGCTTTGTAGAGGTCGTCGGCGTGTTCTTCGGCTACTTTGCCATCACCTTGTCGACGGCGCTGCTGCCGTATGCGCTGGCCTTTGCGGCGGGCACGATGTTATATGTGATAGTCGACGACATGGTGCCGCAGACCCATGTGCGCGGCAGCGGCCGCCTTGCGACCTACGCCCTGCTCTGCGGCTTCTGCCTCATGCTTGCCGTGGATCATTTAGTCGGGTAAGCAAAAAACCTCCGAAAATTCGGGGGTTTTTTATTTATGTCCGATGCTTCTGCCGCTTTGAAGATAAGAATTTTTCATGCGGCAGCATATCTTGTTCAATGAGCTTTACCGCCCATTTTATTGCTCGGTCAGATTCTTCATCACATCGGGGTTGTTTTCCATTATCGTGCCGAGCGTTGCGCACTCGTACACATCCGTGCAGTCGGCGCAGGTGGCAAGTCCTTTGCCCATCACGCACTTGCGGATAGGGCAGATGAACCCGCAGAACGGGGTTTTCACACCGTCAAGGCGGCAGCCGGTGCAGTTTATCATCTCCGGCGTTATATCGGCGCTGTTTAGCTTGCTCCACAGCTCGGCAGTCTTGCGCCGAAGCTCGTCATCGTTATTTAATGTCGCAAGTCTTGCATCGCACTTTTCACAGTCCAGTCCGCAGCAGCCCAAAAGTTCCTTTACCATTTCAATATCCCCTTTATATATTGTTATGCTTTTATGCTCACCGAGCCGATGGCTGCCTTTGTAAAAACGCCGGTAAAGCTGTCGTTTGAGCAGCCTGCGAGCGTTATCATAGCTGTAAGGCATGATAAGAGTAATTTCTTCATTTATCGTCCTTTTTCGGAGAAATTCTGCAAAATGCGACAGTCTGTGCCTTCATAGATATCTTTTTGACCTCGTAACCGTAGTCCAAGAGCTCTTTTTTGTATGTCAGAAACGAATGGTCGAGCGGCACACCGGCGTGCTCGGCTATCTCATCATAGCTGAGCGTTATATTTTCGTTGCCGTTTGCGGATAACCATTCCCACAAGGCATGATACTTACTCATCGGCACCGTAGACCTCGAAAAACTGCCGGATGTGGCGCTCTATAAGGTCAAACGCCTCGTCCTCACGCTCCGGCTCACGGTCGCACAGCGACATCCACACCGATATCGGCAGGGCAAACTGCGCCGCCATGAGCTTCGTGTCAAGCGGCTTGAGCCTGCCCTTGGAAACGAGCCGTTCCATGAGCGTTTCGGCAAAGACGAGCACATCCGTGTAGCTGCGCCGGGTCATGAGCTCGGCAAGCTGCGGGTTGCGGTACTGCTCGATGGTGAGCATTTTGCGCGCACGGCTGACATGCGCATCGTGGATGGCGTTGCGTATCTGCTCTGTCACGAGCCGCACAACGCCGTCGGGGTCAAGCTCATCGTCCATGCTGTCGGCAAGCGAGCGCACCGAGTGCTTCGAGTAGCCTTCCATGATGCTGTCAATCAGGCGGTCGAGAATATCCTGCTTGCTGTCAAAATGACTGTACAGTGAGGCCTTGCGAACGCCGACGGCATCGGCTATCTGTGCGATGCTCGTTGCCTCGAAGCCCTGCGTCGAGAAAAGCTCCAACGCCGTATCGAGAATTCTCTGTTTAGTTTTCTGCTTCTCCATGGTAAACCTCCTTATGGCCGCCTTTATTATAACTACCTATCGTTCGGCAGTCAAGAGGTGATAATAAAAAGGTGCAGCTTTAGCTGCACCCTAATGCTGTTTTGACTTATTTTATGACGCTCTCGAACTTTTTCATGAGCGCGTCGGCAAACTCCGCATTGCCGTCCATGGCGATCTCCGGCTCACGGATCACGGTGTGCGAGCAGACGGGGTCGACGATGCGCGCACCGTAAACTGCGTGCACCAAGCGCACGGAGTCCATGGCCGTTCTTGCGTAGCGCACGGCTGCGGCAGCGTAAACTGCGGCGTCGGGGGCAATCTTGTCTGCGACTCTGTCGAGCACCTCCATCATCTGAATTGAGGAGTACAGCAGCTCATCTATCATGATGCAGGCGGTCAGGTAGCCGCTTTCTATCTCCTTTTCGGAGGCATTTCCGGCCAAGCGCTTTTCAAGTGGCTTTCTGGCCTTAGTATCCTCATCGATTATTTTGACGAAGTAGTCACGCAGCGTTTCACAGTCGGCCTCGGCTTTCTTGAGAGCTGCATCCTCCGTGCCGGTGAGCCTTATCGCTCTGAGCGCCATTGCCGCAGCCTCGCCGGCTGTGACGGCGGCGATGCTGCCGAGGCGGAGCGTGCTCTCGGCGTCGGAGATGGTCTCTATGTAGCGCTTGACGGTCTTCTCCCCAAAGTATGCTATCTTGAGGTCTGCAATGTTTATCTTCTCTGTCATGGTAAAATTCCTTTCAGCGTCAAATTGACAAGTATAGTATTCTCTGTTATGTTTATTTTATAATATTTCCGGCGTTTAATCAAGTGCCGGTGACACAGGAGCGGAAAAACATGAAAATTTTGCTGTGCGGCGATATTGATTCCGGCAAAACGACGCTGATACGAAGGCTTGTTGCGGACATGGGCGCTGCCCCGAGGGGGTATATAACCGTGCGCATGCCGGAGGTTGGCGGCGTTAGCAAGGTGTATCTGTATGATATCGCAAATCCGCCCGAGCGTGTTGAGGACGCGGCGGTCATCATGGCGATAAGCGACACCGGCACGGAAAAGCACCCCGAGCTTTTGGATACCCTCGGCGTGCGGTATCTCACAGATATCCCTGCCGGAAGCGTGGTGGTGCTTGACGAGATAGGCTCTCTTGAGACCGCCTCACCCGAGTTTCAAAAGGCGGTCATGCGCATTCTCTCCGGCGACTACACCGTGCTTGCCGCAGTAAAGGCGGCGAACACCGGTTTTCTGCGCACCGTCCGCCGTCACCCCGACTGCGAGCTGTATATAATCACCCCCGACAACCGCGACGCACTCTATGCGCAGCTGAAGGAAGAATACAACATATGAAAAAAGCACCCCACGGGGTGCTTTTTGCTGTCTTAGAAGTCTGCGTTGCCAGTGGTGCGGGGGTGAAGCTCCACGTCGCGGATGTTCGACACGCCCGTGAGGTACATGACCATGCGCTCGAAGCCGAGACCGAAGCCGGCGTGACGGCAGGAGCCGTAGCGGCGCAGATCGAGGTACCACCAGTAGTCCTCGGGGTTAAGGCCGAGCTCGGCCATGCGGCTTGTCAGCACGTCGAGCCTTTCCTCACGCTGCGAGCCGCCGATGATCTCGCCGATGCCCGGAACAAGGCAGTCTGCTGCGGCGACGGTCTTGCCGTCGTCGTTCAGGCGCATGTAAAACGCCTTGATCTCCTTGGGATAATCGGTGACGAAAATGGGCTTTTTAAAGACCTTCTCGGTAAGATAACGCTCGTGCTCGGTCTGAAGATCGATGCCCCACTCGACGGGGTAGTCAAACTTTTCGCCGCAGTTTTTGAGGATATCGACCGCCTCGGTGTAGCTGACACGGGCAAAGTCGTTTGACACGACGTTGTGCAGCCTGTCGAGCAGACCCTTGTCCACGAAGGAGTTAAAGAACTGCATCTCCTGCGGGCAACGCTCTATCGTGCGGTTGATGATGTATTTTACCATCGCCTCGGCGGTGTCCATGTAGTCATTGAGGTCTGCAAATGCCATCTCGGGCTCGATCATCCAGAACTCGGCGGCGTGGCGCTGGGTGTATGATACCTCGGCGCGGAAGGTGGGTCCAAAGGTGTACACATCGCCGAAGGCCATGGCGAAGTTTTCGCAGTTGAGCTGACCGGAAACGGTCAGGTTCGTGCTCTTGCCGAAGAAGTCCTTGGAGAAATCGACCTTGCCGTCCTCGGTGCGGGGGAGATTATCAAGGTCGAGGGTCGTGACCCTGAACATCTCGCCTGCACCCTCGCAGTCCGAGCCCGTGATGATGGGCGTGTGGACATAGACAAAGCCGCGCTCCTGGAAGAACTCATGCACTGCCTGTGCCGCTACGCTGCGCACTCTGAACACTGCCGAAAACAGGTTCGTGCGGGGACGCAGGTGCTGAATGGTGCGCAGAAACTCAACGCTGTGGCGCTTTTTCTGCAGGGGGTAGTCGGGGGTGGAGGCACCCTCAACGGTGACCTCGGTGGCCTTGAGCTCAAAAGGCTGCTTTGCCTCGGGGGTGAGGACCAGTTCGCCCTTGCAGATGAACGCTGCGCCGACATTCTGACGGGCAAGCTCATCGTAGTTAGGAAGCTTCTCACGCTCAAGGACTATCTGCAGACTTTTGAATGCGCTGCCGTCGTTGAGCTCAATAAAGCCGAAGTTTTTCATATCACGGATGGTGCGTGCCCAGCCGCAGACGGTTATCTCCTTGCCGCCGAAAGCCTCCGGCTCGTTATAGATCTGAATAATTTTAGTGCGTTTCATCGGTAATACACTCCGATCTGTTGAATTTTCAAGCGATTTTCTTACCCTCGATTGATAAGGGTATACACGGTTTTGGCAGGCTGCTTTTCGCCCATGCTTCGTCAAATCCCTAGTCCATATATGTCCATTATGCCCGTCGGGCTTTGCCTTTGCCTGAACGAAAATCAGCTCTCCCAAAACTGCTTCGCACCTGACAGCGGACTGCACATATGCGACTTTCGTTCCTGCTTGGTGAAGATAGGCTGCCAATTGAGACAAGAGATACACTGTCAGGCGTGCATCCCCTTGTCAACCGAGGGTGATTATATACCATTTTTTCTTGTGTTGCAAGTACGCAAAGATATGACAGAGATGATTTTCAGTCAGGCAAGGCGAAGTTCGTGGGACATACACCGTATTTCCCACGGGCTTCAACGCAGCATGAGTGAAAATCAGCCTGTAATTGCAGACTGTCAAAGAACTACATAATAGACGCAAGAGCGTAAAATCCAATACGCAGCAGGGGGAGTGTGAGGGGGTAACGAAGTGTCGGTGCGGTAGTGAATGACATGCCGGGGGCATGTCAGAGCCGCACCGTGACCGAGCCGCAGCGAGAAAGATCCCGCCTCAAGTTTGATTGTAGCCATCAAAAATGCCTGTTAAGGCTTTTTGACGAGCGTAGCGAGATTTATCGTGAAGCAAAGCTTCACAAAAAATGTGGCGTGTTTAGCGTGCAAAAAGTCACAGGACTTTTTGCACGCTGACAACGAAAAAAGCTCGCCTTTTGGCGAGCTTGTTTCGGGTAATAAAAATATTACACAGCGCGGGTGACCTTACCGCTGCGCAGGCAGCGAGTGCATGCATAAACATGCTTGGGACTTCCGTCCACGATGGCCTTGACGCGCTTCACATTGGGCTTCCAAGTACGGTTGGAGCGTCTGTGGGAATGGGAAACCTGAATACCAAAGGCTACGCCCTTGTCGCAAAACTGACATTTTGCCATTATTGAAGCACCTCCTTGCTTGTGTTTAGCTGAAAACAGCTTT
>JALFUQ010000081.1 GCA_022784505.1 Bacillota bacterium | reverse complement strand
TATACAAAATGCTGCCGCACAAAGGGCTATAAGCACGATAACGGCGATCAGGGTTTTCTTGCTTTTGGACATTTTTTTCACTCCTTAGCTCGATTTATGTCGATTATACATTTATTTGCCGCTTCCGTCAACTTTACGATTTGTGCCGTTCGTGCTATGATGGTCACGGTGATGAATATGACTGATAAAAAGATAAAGCTCATTGCACTCGACCTTGATGACACCACGCTGCGCTCCGATGCAAGCTTAGCGCCTGAGACGGCACAGGCGATAGCAAACGCCGTCAAATCGGGCACGCAGGTGGTTATCGCCTCGGGCAGGGCGTTTAAGTCCTTGCCGCAGTCGGTGCTCGACATTGATGGCATTCGCTACGCCATCTGCTCAAACGGTGCATGCATCGAGGATATGCACAGCCGCACACGGCTTTTGAGCTTCACGCTCAGACCGCAGGTGGTCGAGCAGCTGCTTGAGACCTTTAGCGGCGAGCGCTTCGAGGCATTCATCGACGGTCAGCCGTATTGCGACGGCGAGTATTACGAAGGCCCCTTGCGCTTCGGCTGCTCTCCGGCGTATGTCGATTATGTGAAAACAACCCGCATCCCCGTTGACGACATGCCGGACTTCATGCGGCGGCACATCGCCGAGCTTGACAGCGTCGATGTCATGTGCGGTACATTGGAGCACAAACAGAAGCTGTGGGAAAAGGCGCAAAAGCTTTCCGATGTGTATGTCACGAGCTCCTCGCCGAGACTTATCGAGATATCCGCCGCCGAGGCGGGCAAGGGTGCGGCACTGCAAAGGCTTGCACAAATTCTGAACATCTCGCCGCAGCACATCGCCGCCTTCGGAAACGGCGATAATGACGCGGACATGCTCGCCTTCGCGGGCCTGGGCATTGCGGTGAAAAACGCAAGCGAGCGCTGCCTTGCCGCTGCGGATATCATCTGCCCGACAAACGACGAACACGGCGTTGCAATAACGATAGAAAAACTGCTCGCATCAATTTGATGCGAGCAGTTTTTTGCTTATACTTATAAGCTTAACCGTTGCGCTGCTTGTAGAGCTTGGACGCAAAGTGCATGGGGATAAGCGATATCAGCGTGACGATGGCGGCGGCGATAAACAGCTCGTTTACCGGCAGGTAGCCCTCGGCGATCTGTGTGATATCGTAGCCCAGAGCCTGAGCTTCGGGACCGGTGACGAATTTGAGGTTACCGTCGATGACGACCTGATACACCTTTTCGCCGAACGCACGGCAGATGGGGTCTGCAAGCAGCGGGCCTGCGATCATCGGGAAGAACACGAAGAACATGATGCGGATGCCCTCAAACTGACCGCGGTGCTCCTCGGGGTACAGGCGCTTCATCCACACGGTCATCGACTGCATGAAGATGACATAGCCGATGCCGACGAGGATGATGCCGACAAAGCACGGCCAGTTTGCCGCGATATTCAGCGCATTTTCCGTGTCGAAGCTATCGGCCATATTGCTGACGACGAAGAATACGAACAGGCAGCCGAGTATGCTCAGCGCCGTTGCGAGGAATGCAACGGACGGCACTTTCTTGTTGTTGATAATGCCGACAAAGGGGATGGAGATAAGCACGGCGATAACGAGCGGGATGCCTAAAATGAGGCTCGGGTCATTAAAGCCGAGGGTGTAGTTCATCCAGTTCATAATGTGGATGAAGTAGCAGTTGTAGCCGATGAAGAAGATGCACAGCGTCAGGAATACGAGCGCAAGCTCCTTGTTTGCGACAAAGCGCTTGAAGTTAAAGGTCGAGGCGAACTGGTGCCAGAACGAGCCGTCCTTGACGGGTTTCAGTTTTGGGTCGTCCTTGAGGAGGAAGAACGACGCTATACCCACCAAAATGGTCACCGCACCGGCGATGGTGAAAAATGCGATGTAGCCGCCCTGCGGGTTCGTGCGGGTGAGATACTCACTGTTAACGAACATACCGCCGACGAGCGTGCCGACAAGGGTGCCGATAACGGGCAAGGTTGCGGCGACTGCGCCTATCTGACCGGAGTTTGAGTCGTCCATCATGTCGGCATACCATGCGTTGTAGCCCGCGTCGTTTGCCATGGAGCCGAAGAAGCTCATGATGGTGTCGGCAGCAACGATGGTAACGCCGATGAGCATGACGTTGTTGTAAATGCTGTCACGCAGGTAGTGGGTCATGCCGAATGCGATCGTGAAGATGCCCCACAGAATTGAGCCCCATGTGATGAGCTTTTTGCGTGAGCCGATGCGGTCGGACAGTGTTCCGAAAAACAGCGCCGAGAAAGTGGTTGCGGTTGCCGAGCAGATGGTCATGGCCGTTACAACGCCTAACTGAGCGCCGAAGTCCGAGTACAAAAAGTTAGCAAACCAGTTGTTCTCGATGACCCAGGCAATCTGCGCCGAGAAGCCGATGACGAGCAGCAGCGTCCAGTTGAGGGCGCCTATGCCCTTTTTATTTGCGGGTATTTTTTCTCCCATTATTCATCCTCTTTCCTATGAGTATTTATAAATTCCGTAACTAAGCTCTTGTATTTTTCGTTCTCGACCATGAAGCTCGCGGCGTGACCGGCACCCTTTGCGATGAGGAGCATTTTATCCTGCACGCAGGCGTTATAAATGCGCATTGCCATGTCTATGGGCACGTACCTGTCGCAGTCGCCGCAGATGTAAGCAAGCGGCAGCTTCGACTGCGCCATGCTGCGCACCGAGTCGCCGTCTGTGAAGCCGTAGCCCGCGATCATGCGGTTGACGGCCTCAAAAATGTCCACAAACGGGGTGGCGGGCAGGTGGTACATGCCGCCGACGAGATTTCGAAACACCTCGTTGGTGCTCGAAAAGCCACAGTCGGCGATAATTCCGCGCACGGCGGGGTCAAGCTCCAGGTCTGCACTCTGCAAAATGCTCGCAGCGCCCATGGACATACCGTGCAGGAATATTGAGGTTCCCGGGAACAGCTCGGCAGCCTTTTTCGTCCAGCGCTGCACATCGAACCTGTCAAGCGCGCCGAAGCCTATGAATTTGCCCTCGCTCTTGCCGTGGGCGCGCATGTGCAGGTACATGAGGTTGTACCCCAGACTGTGGTAGAACTCATACATTGCGGCAAAGTCAAACGCAGGCTCGGACTTGTAGCCGTGGCAGAATATCACAGTCACATGCGTATCCGGCTCACCGCGCAGAAAGTCAGCCCGGAGTTTTAGCCCGTCAAACGAGCGTATCTCCGCCGTTTCAAACGGAAGGGCACGAAAGGGCTTGAACTTCGGAATGTTATACGCCCAAAGCGCCTCACCGGTCGGCTCAAGAAGGCTTGAGGATTTGCCGCCGTTTTCGGGCGAGCGAATAATGTCCTGCCGTTTTATCAGCAGGCAAACGAATGTATAGCCTACGACGAGGCATATTAAAAGCAGCACGGTCACGGCTGCCCAAACGATAAGAAATGCTTTCATACATATATAATACTTTATCTTGAAGGAAAGGGCAAGATATTATATAATGGGAAGGTAAATTAAATGCAAAGGAGAAGCAATATGGAAAAGCCCAAAGTATATTTCACAAGAGATCTGAGCCCTGCGGGTGCGATCAGAGCATTTGATATGCTTGGCATTAAGCTTGAGGGCAATGTCGCCGTGAAGCTGCACTCCGGCGAGCCCGGCAATCAGAATTTCCTGCGCCCTGCCTTTATGAAGGATATAGTCGAGCATGTAAACGGCACTATCGTCGAGTGCAACACCGCATACGACGGCGGCCGCAACACCACCGAGGCGCACAAAAAGACCATGCTCCTGCACGGCTGGACGGAGATCGCCGATGTCGATATCATGGACGCAGAGGGCGAAATGGAGCTGCCCGTCCACGGCGGCAAGCATCTTGATGTTAACTTCGTCGGCAAGAATCTTGCCGATTATGACAGCATGCTCGTTTTGTCCCACTTCAAGGGCCACCCCATGGGCGGCTACGGCGGCGCACTTAAGAATATCTCCATCGGCATTGCCTCGTCCTACGGCAAGGCGTATATCCACGGCGTTAAGGATGTAAACGCAATTTGGACTGCCGATCACGACAGCTTCCTTGAGTGCATGGCGGATGCTGCAAAGAGCGTTGTTGAGTACATGCACGGCAAGATGGCGTATGTCAATATCATGTGCAACATGTCCGTTGACTGCGACTGCTGCGCTGTTGCCGCCGACCCCAAGATTAAGGATATCGGCATCCTGTCCTCCCTCGACCCCGTGGCTCTCGACCAGGCCTGCCTCGACCTTGTGTACGCAAGCGACGACGAGGGCAAGGCCGACCTCATTGAGCGTATCGAGTCCCGCCACGGCGTGCACACCATCGAGGCCGCGGCCGAGATCGGCGTCGGCAGCCGTGAATATGAACTTATCGACATGGACGTAAGATGAAAAAGCTTGTACTCGGCATACTCGCACATGTGGATGCCGGAAAAACGACCTTGTCGGAAGCCATGCTCTACACCTGCGGAAGCATCCACAAGTTAGGCAGGGTAGACCACAAAAACACCTCGCTTGACAGCCACGAGCTGGAGCGGGCGAGGGGCATAACGATATTTTCAAAGCAGGCGCAGCTTAGAACCGACAAGGTCGAGCTGTGCCTGCTTGACACGCCGGGACATGTGGATTTTTCTGCCGAAACAGAGCGCACCCTGCAGGTGCTTGACTACGCCGTGCTCGTCATTTCCGGAACCGACGGCGTTCAGGCGCACACGGAAACGCTCTGGAGACTATTAAAAAAGCACAGCGTCCCGACAATAATTTTCGCAACGAAGATGGATCTCACGGGCGCGGATAAAGTGCGCATACTCGACGATCTGAAGGAGCATTTATCCGAAAACTGTATCGATTTCTCCGCCGAGCGCGATGAGGCTTGGTGCGAGGCCACTGCAATGTGCGACGAGCAAACGCTTGAAAGTTACATGGAGACAGGCAGCGTTCCCGACGGCGATATCACACGCATGGTCGCCGAGAGAAAGCTCTTTCCCGTGCTGTTCGGCTCGGGACTTAAACTCGAAGGCGTGAGCGAGCTCATTCGCTTTCTTGAGGAGTACACCGTGCAGCCGCAGTACGGCGATGCCTTCGGCGCAAGGGTGTTCAAAATTCTGCGCGATACGAAGGGCATTCGCCTTACCTGCATGAAAATTACCGGCGGCAGCCTTAAAAACCGCGACGAGATAAACGGCGAAAAGGTCACGGGCATCCGCATTTACTCGGGCGCAAAATTTGAAGCCGTTGACGAGGCCACGGCGGGCAGCGTCTGCACCGTTCAGGGCTTGTCCGAAAGCTTCCCCGGGCAGGGGCTCGGCTGCGAAAGCGAGGGCGCTGCGCCTTTTTTGGAGCCCGTGATGGCCTACCGCATCAACCTCCCCAAGGGCGTTGACGCGCGCACGGCGCTTCCGAAGCTGCGGCAATTAGAGGACGAGGATCCCATGCTGCGCATCATGTGGAACGAGCAGCTTAGGCAGATTCGTGTGCAGCTCATGGGCAGGGTGCAGACCGAGGTGCTGTGCGCGCTCATAAAGGAGCGCTTCGACATGGATGTCACGATGGATCTCGGCGGCATCATGTACCGTGAGACGATAAAGACGCCCGTTTTGGGCGTCGGACATTTTGAGCCGCTGCGGCATTACGCCGAGGTACACTTGGTTTTAGAGCCCACCGAGCAGGGCAGCGGTATAAGCATTTGCAGCGACTGCCCCGAGGATATGCTCTCTCGCGAGTGGCAGCAGAGCATCCTCACGAGCCTCATATCAAAGGAACACAAGGGCGTGCTCACAGGCTCGCCCATAACCGATATGCGCATCCGACTCATTGCGGGCAGGGCGCATGTCAAGCACACCGAAGGCGGCGATTTCAGAGAGGCAGCCTGCCGTGCGGTGCGTCAGGGACGTATGAAAGCAGAAAGCGTGCTTTTAGAGCCGTGGTACGAGTTCACGCTCGAGGTGCCGCCCGAGCAGATTGGTAGAGCCATAAGCGATATACGCGCCATGAGCGGCAAGTTTGAGACCGAAGGCAGCAGCGTCATACACGGACTTGCACCCGTTTCCGAGCTCAACGGCTACGCCGCCGAGCTTGCGTCCTACACCTCCGGCAGGGGCAGGCTCACGACCATGCCCGCAGGGTACAGACCCTGCCACAATATGCAGGCGCTGCTGGGCAGCATCGACTATGACCCCGAGGCCGACCTTGAAAACACACCGGACTCGGTGTTCTGCTCGCACGGAGCGGGCGTTGCGGTCAAGTGGGATAAGGTCGAGGAACATATGCACATAGACACCGGCTACGGCAGGGAAAAAACCCCCGAGCCCGTGTACCGTCCGCGCAACTTCAGCCTTGACGACAAGGAGCTTGAGGCGATAATGGAGCGGGAGTTCGGCCCCATCCGCCGCCGCGAGTACACCAGACCCGTGTCGGCCGCCGCGCAAAGCGTTGTTATCGAGCCGACGAAACGGGAATATCTCATCGTTGACGGGTATAACCTGCTGTTTGCGTGGGATGAATTAAACACCCTTGCCAAGGACGACCTTGACCTTGCAAGGACACGGCTTATCGATATACTAAAAAGCTACCGCGGCTTCAAGGACTGCGAGCTTGTGCTGGTGTTTGACGGCTATAAGGTCGAGGGTAACCCCGGAGAGCACGAGACCGAGGGCATTCACATTGCCTACACCAAGCAGAACGAGACCGCCGACATGTATATAGAAAAGCTTGCAAACGATATCGGCAAAAACTACGCCGTGCGGGTCATAACGAACGACAGCCTTATCCGCCTTTCGGCGCTGCGCTCGGGCGTTCTGCGCATGTCGTCGGGCGAGTTTATAAACGAGCTTAAATTTGCAAAGCAGCAAATTGCGGAGTATCTTGATGGAAAACGATGAACTTTTAAAAAGAGCGGCAGATCTCGCCGAAAGGTGCGAGCGCACCTCATCCGTTACGCACACGGCGTTTTTAACGCCCGCCGAGCAGTTTGCACTCACAAAGTGGGCCAATACCGCAGACTGCAAAATGGTGCTCACCGGCGGGCACCCCGACTGCGAGCGCAAGGCTGCGTTCTTTCTGCCGTTTTATATGGACGAGGACGAGTTGTGTATTGAAAACTACATCTGCGCCGTCACCGCAAAGGCGGGCTTCGGCGAGCCTGCGCACCGTGATTATCTCGGCGCTGCGCTGGGGCTTGGCATAAAGCGCGAGTGGCTCGGCGATATCTGGGTGACGGGTGGCACGGCGACAATTTTCTGCCTGCCGAGCGTTGAGCGGCATTTGCTCGACGGGCTCGACAAGGTCGGCAGATACGGGGTAAAGACCGCAAAAACGGAGCTCAGCGAGCTTAAAGCTCCCGAGCGCAAGGTCAAGAAGGTGACCTTTTCGGTCAAAAGCCCGCGCCTTGACGCAGTGTGCGCCGGAATGTTCAACCTCTCCCGCACCGCTGCGGCCGAGCGCATAGCAGTGGGCGACGCAAGCCTAAATTATTCTGTCTGCATGAAGCCTGACAGCATAGTCCACGAGGACGATGTCATCTCCCTGCGCGGCTGCGGCAAGGGCACGGTCGGCGCAGCGGGCGGCATGTCCAAAAAGGGCAGACAGTTTATATCCGCAGAGATCTACAAATAATAAACAGGGCTTAACAACCCTGTTTTTATTATTTTCTATATAATTCGTAAAAATATTTATATAAAACTCTTGACAAATTAGAAAAACGAGACTATGATAAGCTCAAAGGGAAAAAAGAAAGGCAGACGAACATGAAAAAGACATTATACAGTTTAATGCTCAGTGAAGATGTGGTCGCCGAGGTCGATAGGCTGGCACACCGTTTGGGCACAAATCGCTCGAACCTCATCAATCAGATCCTTGCCGAGCATGTGAATCTGGTCACCCCCGAGCGCAGGATAAACGACATTTTTTCTGCTATCGAGCAGCTTATGACCCCGTCAAGGGAGCTTGTGCCGTTTGTCTCGCCCAACGCGATGACCATGTCGCTCAAGTCCTCGCTTGAGTATAAATACCGGCCCACCGTCAAGTACGAGGTCGAGCTGTACCGCGGCGACAGCGACTGTCTCGGCGAGCTGACCGTCATTTTCCGCACGCAGTCGGCGGCGCTCATCCGCTCGATGACCGAGTTTTTCCGCATTTGGAAGAGCATCGAGGATGCGCACCTGCGGCCGCTTTTGGGCGCAAACGCACCGAAGTATGCGCTGTATGACGGCAAGTTTATCCGCTCCATCGCAATTCCGAGCCGTGATTGCAGCTCCGAGGAGCTTGCAAGCGTGCTATCGGAATACATCAAGCTCTTCGACTCAATGATGAAGGGCTACCTCTCCGGTCGCTTCGACGCAAGGGATATCGAGGCATGCTACTTCTCGTTGCTCAGAAGAATGGAAATTTTGATATAAGGAGGTCAGTGCCATGAATGCACAGAACTTCACACAAAAAACTATTGAGACTATACAGACTGCGCAGTCGATGGCGCAGGAAAACCAGAACCAATATATAACGCCGGAGCATATCCTGTACGCGCTTGTCGATCAGGACGGCGGGCTTATCCCGTCGCTGCTGGGCAAGATGGGCGTTGACTGCAACACCGTGCTTGCAGAGCTCGACACCGCAATTGCGGCGCTGCCCAAGGTCACGGGCGATACGGATGTGTACCTGTCCCGTGAGGCCGACAGGGTGATGCAGGCGGCCGAGAAATCGGCAAAGAGCCTCGGCGACGAGTACCTTTCCGTCGAGCATTTGATGATAGGTATTTTTTCCGCCGCAACGCCGGCAGTGAAGCGCATTTTGGCAGACCACGGCATCACGAAGTCTGCTTTTACCGCCGAGCTTGCAAAGGTCAAAAACGGCCCTGTCACGAGCGATAACCCCGAAAACACCTATGACGCGCTTAAAAAGTATGGCACTGACCTTGTCGAGCGAGCAAGAAAGCAGAAGCTTGACCCGGTCATCGGCCGTGATAACGAGATACGGAATGTCGTCCGCATCCTGTCGAGAAAGACGAAGAACAACCCTGTTCTCATAGGCGAACCCGGTGTCGGCAAGACCGCCATTGCCGAGGGCCTTGCCCAGCGTATCGTCCGCGGCGATGTTCCCGAGGGACTTAAGGATAAGACGATATTCTCACTGGATATGGGCGCACTGATAGCCGGTGCAAAGTACCGCGGCGAGTTTGAGGAGCGTCTGAAGGCCGTTCTGGAGGAAATCAAGCAGTCCGAGGGCAAGATAATCCTCTTTATCGATGAGCTGCACACCATAGTGGGCGCAGGCAAGACAGAGGGCAGCATGGACGCAGGCAACCTCTTAAAGCCTATGCTCGCACGAGGCGAACTGCACTGCATCGGTGCGACCACGCTTGACGAGTACCGCAAGTACATTGAAAAGGACGCAGCCCTTGAGCGCAGGTTCCAGCCTGTCATGGTCGACGAGCCCACGGTCGAGGACACGATATCCATTCTCCGTGGCCTCAAGGAGCGCTACGAGGTGTACCACGGCGTTCGCATCCACGATAACGCCCTTGTCGCCGCCGCAACGCTTTCCGACCGCTATATAACCGACCGTTTCCTGCCTGATAAGGCGATTGACCTTGTCGATGAGGCCTGCGCACTCATTCGCACGGAGATTGACTCCATGCCCGCAGAGCTTGACGATGTCCGCCGCAAGATAATGCAGCTTGAGATCGAGGAGATGGCACTTAAGAAGGAGACCGACCGTCTTTCAATGGAACGTCTTGAAAAGCTCAGCAAGGAGCTTGCAAACCTCAAGGATAAGTTCAAGGAGCAGAAGTCCCGCTGGGAAAGCGAGAAGAGCAGTGTCGATGAGGTCAAAAACCTCAAGGCGGAAATTGAAAGAATGCACGCCGATATCGAGAACGCCCAGCTCAGGTACGAGTATGAGACCGCCGCAAAGCTCAAGTACTCAGACCTCCCCGCACTTGAGCGCAAACTGCAAGAAGCCGAAAAGCTCAGCGAGGAGCGCAAGTCCAATAGCATGGTGCACGACACCGTGACCGAAGAGGAGATAGCCGGCATCGTTGCGAAGTGGACGGGTATCCCCGTGGCAAAGCTCATGGAGGGCGAAAGAGAAAAGCTATTGCACCTTGACGACGTTCTCCATCGTAGGGTGATAGGCCAGGACGAGGCCGTGCAGAAGGTCACCGAGGCCATCTGGCGCTCGAGAGCCGGTATTGCAGACCCTAACCGCCCGATAGGCAGCTTCATGTTCCTCGGCCCGACCGGTGTCGGCAAGACAGAGCTTGCAAAGGCGCTTGCCGAGTGCCTGTTTGACGATGAGCACAACATCGTGCGTATCGATATGACTGAGTACATGGAGAAGTTCTCCGTTTCGCGCCTTATCGGCGCGCCTCCCGGATATGTCGGATACGACGAGGGCGGCCAGCTGACCGAGGCCGTGCGCAGAAAGCCGTATTCCGTCGTCCTGTTTGACGAGATCGAAAAGGCGCACCCCGATGTTTTCAACATCCTGCTGCAAATTCTCGACGACGGCAGGATAACCGACTCGCAGGGCAGAACGGTCGACTTTAAAAACACGATAATCATTATGACTTCGAATCTCGGCAGCCAGTATCTGCTCGATGGAATCGATGAAAACGGCAACATCACCGAGGACGCGAAAAACAGCGTGTTCGGCGAGCTGCGCAGACAGTTCAGACCGGAGTTTCTCAACCGTCTTGACGAGATCATCTGCTTCAAGCCCCTCACCAGGACAGAGCTTGACGGCATCATCGACATTCTTACTGCATCGCTCAAAAAGCGCCTTGCCGACAAGACCCTGGGTCTTGAGATCACCGATGCGGCAAAGCAGCTCATCATCGAGCGCGGCTTTGACCCCGTGTTCGGCGCAAGACCGCTCAAGAGATATTTGCAGGCAAGCGTCGAGACGCTTATCGCGAGGACGATACTGTCCGGCGAGATGGAAGCCGGCCATGTCATCACGATCGATGTCGAAAACGGCGAACTCGTGTGCAAATGATAAGAAAAAATCCCGAATCTTCACTGATTCGGGATTTTGTATTTATTATCCTCAAAAAATTCGAGCACGACCTCGATAAACCTCTCTGTTGCCGGTGACGGGCGGCGGCCCTTTTTGACGGCAACGCCGATATCACGGTACTGCGGCGGGTCAAACTCCTTGAGGCAGATATTAAATGGCATGCGCTTTGTGACCAGCTCCGAGAGCATCGAAACGCCGAGACCGCTTTCGACCATCGCCATGACAGAGTAGTCGTCGTTTACCTCGCAGTAGGTGCTCAGCGGCGAGCTTATAAGATCCTTGAAGCTTTCGTATATCTTCGATACCTCGTTGTTAGACTCCTCCGTGAGTCTGACGATGCGCTCCTGACTTAAATGCTCCATGGGGTAGACCTTGGCGTCCACCAGCGGGTGATCCGGCGGCAGTACGGCGAGCATGCGGTCGCGCATGAGCATGGTGACATCAAGGTCGGGCGAAAACGGCGCGCTTATAAAGCCGCAGTCAATCTCACCCGCGCACAGTGCGTCCTCAGTGTCGGAATACTCCATGTTCTGAAGCTGAAAGATTATCTTCGGATAGCGCAGCTCAAACTCCTTGAGTATCGCAGGCAGACACTGCGTAGAAAAGCTTGAGCACGAGCCGATGCGGATAAAGCCCGTTTCCAACCCCTTGAGGGCGTTTGCCTGCTCCTGCAAGGATTCAAAGCGGGAGCACATTTCCTTTATATACGGCAGCAGCATAACACCGTCGGACGACAGCGATAGCCCGCCTCTGTTCCGGCGCAGCAGATTGAGGTTCCATTCATCCTCGAGGTCGGCGATCATGCGGCTGACGGCGGACTGGGTATAGCCCATTGCATCGGCCGCCTTTGTAATGCTGCCAAGCTCTGCGACCTTGACGAACGCCTGATATTTCTGAATCGCCATAAATTAAACCTCCTAATTCTTATCAATCATGCCGGCACACGGGGGTATGCGTTTGTGTAATACCTGGTCAGTATAACCTATCTGTAAGAAATAATCAAGAATAGATATTTTATTGACATTCCAAAAAATCATAATACTTATGATTTTTATTCTATTGCGTAATAGAGACGCACAGTGTATATTATAGCCAAAGCGAAGACAGATACAACGATTTGTCCATACTTTCTTTATTATCCTTCAGGAGCTCTCCATCCTGAAAATAATTGTCTCCATCTCCCCAATTGATCGGCACTGTTACCGACCGGTGCCG
The DNA here is from genome assembly GCA_022784505.1 of Bacillota bacterium. Classification (GTDB taxonomy): domain Bacteria; phylum Bacillota; class Clostridia; order Oscillospirales; family Oscillospiraceae; genus F23-B02. The sequence continues at coordinate 10,625 of JALFUQ010000081.1, read as the reverse complement.
TCAAAAAAAGACTGACGCAGAAAACTCTGCGTCAGTCTTTTTTGTTTAATTACTTGTCGAAGGAATCGACGCTTGCCATGAACAGGCTGTTTTCGGCATCCGAGGGGATGAGGAAGCCGTTTCTCGGCGAGACGGAGAAGTCCTCGACGGCGGGGCCGTCCATGAGGCAGCTGCGCTTGAACTGCTGCGAGAAGTAGCGCTTGCAGTAGCTGCGCATCCACTTGATAAGCTCCTCGTCGCTAAACTCGTCGCCGTAGGCGACCTTTGCGATACGCAGGGTCTTTGCCGGGCTGAAGCCGCAAATCATCATCTTGTGGGTGAAGAAGTCCTGCAGGCTGTAAGAGCCGACATTCTCCTCGCTCTTCTGCTCGATCTGATCGTCGTGAATAGGCAGAAGCTCGGGCGTTACGGGGCAGTCAAGAACGTCCCACAGCGCGTCGGCGAGCACCTTGTCCTCGGTGTGCTGGGCGATATATCTCACGCCTGCGCGTACCTGAGTCTTTGTAAGACCCATGTTGACGTCATACATGCTGGTGTGGTCGCCGTTGTAGGTGCACCAGCCGTCGACAAACTCGCTGAGATCCTCGGTGCCGACATCAAGGCCGTTGACCTTGTTTGCAATGTCCATGAGCACCTGCGTGCGCTCACGAGCCTGAGCGTTCTCAAATGCGATGGAGTAGTCGTCGTGGGCATGACCGATATCGTCAAAATGCTTGTACACACTCTCGCCGATGTCGATGACGCGAACCTCTGCACCGACCTGCTCGGCGACGATGATGGCGTTGGATTTTGTGCGGGAGGAGGTGCCGAAGCAGGGGAGGGTGCAGGCAACGACATTCGTTGACGGAAGACCCATTCTCTTCATCGCCTCGGCGCAGATCATGACGCACAATGTCGAGTCAACGCCGCCGGAGATGCCGACGACGCAGTGGTCGAGACCTGCATACTCCATGCGCTTTACAAGGCCGGACACCTGAATGTCTATCATGCGGCGGCAGTAGTCGCCCATGTCCTTTTCAAACTCGGGCAGATGCGGCAGCTTGCGGTAGCTGCGGGTAAGCTCGGTCTCGGCAAACTCCGTGCCCCACGAAACTTCAAAGTGGGGGTACTTGCCCGTGCCGTAGATCTTTTCTTTTCTGCGCAGGTTTTCAAGATAATCAATGTCGAGCTCGGTGATGACCATGCAGTCGGCACACTCGTCGGAAGCAAGCACACTGCCGTTTTCGGCGACCATGCACAGGCCGGAGAAAACATTGTCGGTCGTCGACTCGCCCTTGCCGGGAGCGGCAAGGATCATGCCGCACTTGAGGTGCTTGGAGCGGTACTTGATATCCTCTGTTGCATCGTGGGTGGAGTAGACCGTTGCGGGGAAGGATGCCATGCTTGCGATGACCGTTGCGCCTGCAAGAGCGTGGCGGGCAGCAGGAGACTCGATGGCCTTGGAGTCGCTTCCAAGCTCAACGGCCACGGAAAGACCGGGCAGGACAGAGCTTGTAAACAGTGCCTCGGTGCTCAAAAAGCAGTCGAACAGGCCGCTTACGTCGGCGTTTACATCCACGCTTGAAAACAGCGTGCCGTCGACCTCGGTGCGGGGGACCATGCCCAGAAGCTCGCCGTTGCAGATAACTGCGGCAACGCTGTACAGGCAGCCGCCGCGCGGTGCGTAGGGCAGACCGACAACAGCGAGGATGTCCAGACCGCGGGTGGCCTCGATGACCTTGACGAGGGCGTTTTCCGCACCTCTTAAAATCACGCTGTGACCGATGAGGTCATAGCAGGAGCAGCCCGTGAGGGTCAGCTCGGGAAAAACAATGATCTTGACGCCCTTGTCGGCGGCAGTCTTGATGCAGTCGATGACACGACCGGCATTATAGTCTGCGTCTGCAACACGGATGACAGGGGACGCCGCTGCGACTTTAACAAATCCGTCTTTCATTTTTTAGCCTCTTTCTCTATGATAAATAGGTTTTCGCCGTAGTAGTGGGTGATGGCCTTGCCTGATTCCTCAAAGCTCTGCTCATCGATTATTATGGTCAGCTTGTCGCCGGAAATGTAACATTCCTCAACGCCGTCAAGCTTCGGGAAAAGGTTCGTCTCAAGCTCTGTTTTGAGCTCGTCTAAATGCTGGGCGTAATACTGCGAGTCGTGAGGCACGGTGTAGCCCTCGACGGGCGCCTTCGCCGTGAAGCATATGACGAGGAATGCAGCAAAAATGCCGAGAAACAGAACACATCCGGCAGGCTTTATCCACTTTACAAACTGTTCTCCGGCGGTCATATCAGAACTTTACGCGCTCGGCAATGTAATCTTTTACCTCGCTGATGGGAATGCGCACCTGCTCCATGCTGTCGCGCTCACGCACGGTGACGCAGTGGTCGGCTTCATCCGTCTCGGTGCCGACGGTGTTGAAGTCAAAGGTGATGCAGTAGGGAGTGCCAATCTCGTCCTCGCGGCGGTAGCGCTTGCCGATAGAGCCTGTCTCGTCATAATCGACCATGAACTCCTTGGAAAGCTCGTTGTAAAGCTCCATAGCCGGGCCCGTGAGTATCTCCTTCTTTGAAAGCGGCAGGATGGCACACTTGAAGGGAGCCAGAGCCGGGTGCAGGTGCAGTACGGTGCGGACATCGTCGTTGCCCTTCTTATCCTGACCGACGACCTCCTCATCGTATGCCTCGCACAGGAATGCAAGTGCAACACGGTCGCAGCCGAGCGACGGCTCGATGACATAGGGGATGTAGTGCTCGTTGGTCTCCTGATCGAAGTAGGTAAGATCCTTGCCGGAAGCCTCCTGATGACGGCCGAGGTCGTAATCGGTGCGGTCGGCAATGCCCCACAGCTCGCCCCAATCGGTGAACGGGAAGGCGTATTCTATATCGGTAGTTGCACGGGAGTAGAACGCAAGCTCGGCAGGCTCGTGGTTACGCAGACGGAGGTTTTCCTCCTTGATGCCCAGAGACAGCAGCCAGTTTTTGCAGAAGTCTTTCCAGTAAGCAAACCACTCAAGGTCGGTGCCAGGCTTGCAGAAGAACTCGCACTCCATCTGCTCAAACTCACGGGTGCGGAAGATGAAGTTTCCCGGGGTGATCTCGTTACGGAATGCCTTGCCGACCTGGCACACGCCGAACGGCAGCTTTTTGCGGGTGGTGCGCTGGATATTTGCGAAGTTTACGAAAATGCCCTGAGCGGTCTCGGGACGCAGGTAGCAGGTGGAGCTGGAGTCCTCGGTAACGCCGATGGCAGTCTTGAACATGAGGTTGAACTTGCGGATGGGTGTGAAGTCGTGCTTGCCGCAGACGGGGCAGATGACATCCTCGTGGGAGGCAATAAATGCGTCCATCTCGTCAAAGGTCATTGCGTCGACATTGACCTCGTGGTGCTCCTCGGCGATAAGCTTGTCGGCTCTGTGGCGGGATTTGCAGGCCTTGCAGTCGAGCAGAGGGTCAGAGAAGCTGGACACGTGGCCGGTGGTGACCCAGGTCTGGGGGTTCATGATGATGGCGGCGTCAAGACCGACATTGTAGGGGCTTTCCTGAACGAACTTCTTCAGCCAGGCCTTCTTGACATTGTTCTTGAACTCCACGCCGAGCGGGCCGTAGTCCCAGCTGTTTGCAAGTCCGCCGTAGATCTCGCTGCCTGCGTAAACATAGCCGCGGTTCTTGCACAGGGCGACGATCTTGTCCATTGATTTTTCGGAATTTTTCATTTTTACATCCTTTCCTGCGGCTGGCTGCCGCAGCAAATTTTATTTGCAGATACAACATTTATCTACAAGCAAACACTATACCATGTATAAAGTTTTTTTACAACTAATGATAATAATAAAACAAGCCCTGTTTTCAGGGCTTGTTAGTTGATATATCAGTAGTCGACGGGTTCGCTGAACGGCTTTTCGAGGCACTCGGGGTGCTCGAGGATGTACTTGAGCAGTCTCACGCTCTTTGAGTAGTAGTAGCCGTCGGCAATGCGCTCGTCGATGGTCAGGCCGAGGTCGACGCTGTTTTTAAACTCGACATTGCCCTCATCGTCATAGAACGGGCGCTTTTTCGTCTCGCCCACGATGACAAACAGCGAGGCAGTGCCCCAGTTGCTCAGGTGATGGTAGCCGCTGCGCAGCTTGATAGAGCCGAGGTTGGACAAAATGACAGAGGCATAGTTGAGGTCTGTTTCTATGAGAAACTGCGGCACGCGACCGTGTCTGTCGAGCCAGCGAAGGATCATAAAGATGAACTTGAGTATGGGACGGGGTATCTTCTTGAGGATATCCATAGCGTCGCTTGAGGCATCACCGCCGCCCTTTTTGACGGTGGTTATCTGCTTGTACAGATCCTCACGCAGGCTGTCGATGGTGGTGCTTTCGTTTGCGTGGATAAATGCCATGCCCTCCTCGGAGGTGTCGTTAAACTGCTTTTTGACGACGAATGCTGCGCTCAGGTCATTGCGCTGATACATGTTCTTGTTTGCGATGAAGCGGTTGAGCTTGGGTCTTAAAACTATGACCTTGAGTATCGCTGCAACTATAATGTGGAAAAGGGTAAACTTAAACTCGGGGTTTTCGGCATTGCGCTTTGCAAGGTAGGCGTCGATGTTCGTAAGGTCGATGCGCTCGGATATATACGCCTCGTTGTCGCTACGATTGATATATATCATCGGCATGATGATGTGCATGCTGTCAATGTCACGCAGAAGCTTGCCGTCTTTGCGGTCGCCAAGGCGCCTTTTAGTGTCGCTCATATTCTCTACCTCTTTATAAACTATTTTTAGTATTATGTATAGATTTTAGCACATAAACCTCAGATGTCAAGAATATATCTCTTGACATGGGAAATGCCGTGGTATACATTCAAATGTAAATTATTTTGAGGTGTGTTGGTATATGGGTTTTGCGGATATTTTCCTTATCGGCATTGCGCTGAGCATGGATGCCTTCGCCGTGAGTATCTGCAAGGGATTGTCGGTGCAGAAGGTGCAGCTTAAGCATATGCTCATCGCCGGACTGTATTTCGGCGCTTTTCAGGCGCTCATGCCGCTCACGGGATATCTTCTCGGCTTCAAGCTTGAGCATTTCATCCAGAGCATAGACCACTGGATAGCCTTCGTTCTGCTGGCGGTGATCGGCGGTAATATGATAAAGGAAGCGCTGAGCAAGGATGAGGAGGAGCACGACGCAAGCTTTGCGTTCAAGGCAATGCTCCCGCTTGCTATCGCAACGAGCATCGATGCGCTGGCTGTCGGCATAAGCTTTGCGTTCCTCGGAGTTGATATCGTTCCGGCGGCGCTGCTTATCGGCGTAACGACCTTCGTCATTTCGGCGGCGGGTGTTTGGGTCGGCAACGCGTTCGGCTCAAGGTACAAGTCAAAGGCTGAGCTTGTCGGCGGCGTTGTCCTCATACTCATCGGCGTTAAGATACTGCTCGAGCATCTGGGGATAATCTAAATGTCTAAACTCAAAAACTACATTTCCATAATCATAATGCTTGCGCTCATCGCCGTTGTCGGCGTGCTGCTGTTAACGGGCGTTTTGGATGTCGACGAGATAATCAATGCCGTCCAAAGCAACAAGCCCGCGGCGCTGCTGGCGATACTGGCGCTGTTTGCCGTCAAGGGCTGCTCGATGGTCATCCCCTTTGCAGCGGTGTGCATCGGGTCATCGCTGGTGTTCGACCTCAAAACGGCGATGGCGGTAAACATCGTCGGCACGGCGATCTGTGTGTCGGTTTCGTATCTCATCGGCAGGTTTTCAAAGGAGCTGACCTTCGATAAGGCGATAGCAAAGTACCCGAAGCTCAAGAAATATTTCGACAATGCGGGAGAATACAGCTTCACATTCTGCTTTGCGCTTCACACCCTGCATCTATCCACCGAGGCGCAGGGCGTGCTGTTCGGGCTTTTGCGCACACCGTATTTTGCGTATCTTGCGGGCTCAATGCTCGCGCTGCTGCCGAGCCTTGCGTATTTCACCGTCCTCGGCGACAGCTTTGATCTGACCGATCCGTTGTTTTGGGTATTCCTCGTCGTTGATGCACTCACGGTCGTCGTCGGACTTATCTACGCAAAGCGCAACATAATAGACGGAAAAGGCAAAAAGGACAGGTCTCGATGACCTGCCCTTTTTCGTTGAAATTTTTATTGCAGCATTTGGCTTGTGAACACGATATCCTCACTGCCGATGCCGATGATATCACCGGTGAACAGCCGCTCCTTGCGCTCGATGCGGCGGCCGTGGAGATATGTACCGTTCGTGGAGTTGAGATCAGTCAGGTAATAGTGCGAGTCAATGTACTCTATCTTGCAGTGCACCCTCGAGACCTTGGGGGCGGAATAGATAAAATCGCAGTCTGCGCCCCTGCCGAATATCCACACGTTCTTGCCGCTTCTCGGTGCGGCGGCGGGAACATTCACGGTTTTTTCGCCGGGATTATGAAAAAAGTCGAAAAGCTCCTTGAATTTTGCGTCACCCATACTGCTCCTCCGAAATAAGCCTATTCATGTGTCCAGTATAGCATATGATTTGCCGTTGGCAAACATAAAATCAAATTTTTTTCGCCAATATGTAAAATTTCCATTCAGGCCGCACGTCATCATTGAAGTTCTGATGGTTTTAGTGTAAACTGTCCTCGATAATCTCTATTTAGGTGAAAGCATGAAAAAGATCGCGCTGTGGGAGGCAAAGCATCCCAAAACGGTACTTTTGCTTGCTGTGCTGCTGCTCATTCCGGCGCTCATAGGCTATGTCTGTACGGGCGTTAACTACGACATTTTGTCGTATCTGCCGGATGAGCTGGAGTCCATGCAGGGCGAGCGGGTGCTCGATGAAACATTTAATACAGCCGGCATATCCATCGTCATAACCGAGGATATGCAGCCTAAATATACCCTTGCGCTCAAAAACGAGATACTCAAGGTCGACGGCGTTGCCTCGGTCATATGGGTCGACACGCTCGCCGATATCGGCATACCCGCCGACGCGCTGCCGGATGTGCTGAAAAACGTGTTTTACAGCGCCGACGGGACAAAGACCATGATGCTCGTGCGCTACGATCCGGCAGGCGGTGAGGGCAGCGACTTAAAGGCCATAGCGCAGATAAAGACACTCTTGGGCGAGAATGCGTTCATGAGCGGGCTTTCGGTCATCGTTGACGACACGAGGGAGATCTGCGACAGCCAGGCACCGCTGTACATCGCCGTTGCCGTTGCGCTTGCGCTTGCTGTTATGGCGCTCATGATGGAGTCGTGGTTCCAGCCTCTCATCGTCCTGCTGTCGCTGGGCATCGCCGTTTTGTACAACATGGGCACGAACTTCTTCCTCGGGGAGATATCGTTCATAACCCAATGCGTTGCGGCAGTCTTGCAGCTGGGCGTTACGATGGATTATTCCATATTCCTTATAGACCGCTACTCCGAGGAAAAGAAGCATTACCCCGCTCGCGAGGAGGCTATGGCTGCCGCCGTCACCAAGAGCTTTGCGGCCTTAGCGGGAAGCTCGCTGACCACGGTTTTCGGTTTTCTTGCGCTGTGCTTCATGCACCTCAAGCTCGGCTTTGATATCGGCTTTGTCATGGCAAAGGGCGTTGTTTTCGGCATATTCACCGTTGTGTTCGTCCTGCCGTCCATCGTGCTCATTTTCGAAAAGCAGATACTAAAATACCGCCACCGCAGCTTTATCCCGGACCTTACGAAGGTCAACGAGTTTACGCTCAAGCACAAAAAAGCCTTTGCGCTTTTGTTCCTGCTGCTTCTGGCACCGAGCTATCTTATCCAAAAGGACATTGACCTGTACTACAGCATGAACAAGGCACTGCCCGGTTATCTCACCTCGATGCAGGGCTTTGAAAAGCTCAAAAACGACTTTGACATGGCCTGTACGCAGTTTATAATCGTCGACGATTCAATTCCGGCGGCAAAGCTCATGGAGATGGAGTCAAAGCTCGAGAACATGGACGGCGTGAGCTCGCTGCTTGCGTATAACTCAATCGTCGGCCCTGCGATACCGGACGATATCCTGCCGGATGAGATCATGGAGCTTTGCAAGCAGGACGGCTTGCAGCTGTTCTTGGTTAACTCGAAATTTGACCCCGCAACGCCGGAGCTTACGGCGCAATTGCAGCAGATGGAGCGGATCGTAAAAAGTTATGATCCCAACGCCTATATAACCGGCGAGGGAGCGATAGTGCAGGGGCTTATCGACACCACCGACCGCGACTTCGCCGTCACGGCGGTGCTGTCCGTTGCGGCGATATTTATACTCATCGCTATCGTGTTCAAATCCGTGACGCTGCCGATAATTTTGGTACTGTCAATTGAGCTTGCCATTTGGCTCAACCTCTCGCTGAGCGTTATTATGGGCAAGGAAGCGTCGTTTGTCGATCCCACGGTCATAAACTGCATCCAGCTCGGCGCAACGGTCGACTATGCAATTTTGCTAACCACGAGATTCCGCGAGGAGCTTCGCTTTGCGCCCAAGCAGGAGGCAATGCTCAAGGCCGTCAAAATGGCGCAGCAGTCGATATTCCAAAGCGCCGCTGTGTTTTTTGCGGCGACCTTCGGCGTGTATGTCGTGTGCGATATCTACATCGTGCGGGGCATGTGCGCGCTTTTGGCAAGGGGCGCTATCATAAGCGAATTTGTCATCATACTGTTCCTTGCACCGCTTTTAGTCGTGTGCGAGGGCTTTATCGCAAAAACCACACAGAGCTGGCGGCTGCCCGCTCAAGAGGAGGACTGACCATGAAAAATAATATGCCAAAAAGAGCGCTGAGTCTTGCTCTGGCGGCGGCGCTGCTTGCGGGCGCGTGCTCCGGCTGCTCCAAAAAAGAGGACGACCCAACGCCCGAGGCGACCGAAAAGCCCAAGCATGTCGAATATAAGCTCACGGACGCTGCCGTCACCAAGGATGAAACGGTGTTTATAAACATCTCGCCCTCCGGCGAGGTCAAGAAGGTCAATGTGACCGACAGGCTTCATACCGATATGCCGCAGGTGAGGGTTGAGGATAAGACTGACCTTAAAGATATCGCCGATGTCAAGACTTTCATCGAGCCCGTTATAAAGGGCGATAAGCTGTATTGGGACATGGACTCGACGGATATTTACTACAACGGCGTGAGCGAAAAAGAGCCGCCCATGAGCGTTTCGGTGAAATACTATCTTGACGGCGAGGAGATAAGCCCCGACAAGCTCGCCGGCAAAAGCGGCGATGTCAAAATGACCATCACCGTCAGCAACAAGCTCACCAAAAGCGTCAAGCTCGGCGGCAAGAGTTATTCCATGCAGTGCCCCATGCTGTTTATCGGCGGCATGATCATGCCCGATGAGACTTTCAGTGAGGTAAGCACCGACAACGGCGTCATACTCGGCGACGGTGCACATAAGCTCGTGTGCTTCATGGGCGTGCCCGGCATGAGCGAAAGCCTCGGCCTTAACAAGTTCGGCCTGTCGGCGCTCGGCAGCGCGCTTGGCCGCAGCAGCTACTCGGTCAGCTGCAAGGCAACTGATTTTGCCCTCGGCAACATGATGTTCGTTGCCGTGCCGTTTTCGTCCATTCGTGCGCTTGGCTTTAAGGATGTTTCCGTGAGCGTCGATGGCATGAAGGATATGCTTGCTGACCTTGAAAGCCTCATGAACAGCTTTGCCTCGCTCGATATCAACGGCATGATACAGGTGCTCTACGGCAATGCCGAGCAGATAGAAACGCTCATAAACGCAGTCGGCGATGCCTCAAAGCTTTATGAGGACAACAAGGCGCTCATCGATATGCTCAATAAGTATATAACCGACGGCAATCTCGATGCGCTCGAGCGGGTGCTCAACGACCTTGAGAAGATTGATACCGACAGCATCGGCCAGCTTGCAAACTATAAGCCGTTTAAAAAACTTCTGACCCTTATATCAAAGCTCGATAAGAACCTTGGCAATCTCGTGCAGTTCACGGAGGATTATCTCAAGATAGCGCCGATCTTCGAGAATATCAACAACGACCTCAAAAATGCCGAGGTCAAGAACGCCATCGATAACCTGCCGCAGACGATAAAGAAGCTGCGCTCGCTCGTCAATGTCCTGCGCCAGAGCGAGGATCTTTTAAAGCAGACCACCAAGGTGTTCAATTCCGAGAGCATCAAGAAGATAATGGACTTTACAAATTCTCTGGAGACGAACGAGAGCCTGAATAAGCTCACCAAAGCGCAGGCCGCGCACCTCGCCGAGCGTATGCAGGCGTGGCTCGACTTCGGCGAAAGCTACAGCATTTTCACCCAGCGTACCTCAAAGCAAACCACCAGCGTTGTGTTCGTGTACAAAGCGGAAGCGATTTGAAATGAGCAAAGCCCTGTAAGGCAGTCGCCTTACAGGGCTTTTAAAATTATCTGTTGGTCTTTGCGGTGTTTATAGAAGCTATGAGTATGCGCTTTATCTCACGACAGTCGTTCAGCAGCTTAGGCGCTGGGACGCAGATACTTATAAATATTGACAACACCGCAAACCGCAACTACACTGAGAATAATAATGCAAACGGAGGTACGCAAAATGTCTCAAGAAGAAGCCTTGAAGCGGATAGTGACGGAATATCCGGAGTATACGACTCAGGCGATGCAGGACATCAAGGACGGAGTGGACTTAGTGGAAGTTCTGTC
>JALFUQ010000021.1 GCA_022784505.1 Bacillota bacterium | reverse complement strand
AGGCCGCGGCCCCGAACGATAAGAGTGCCCTGCGAGGTGTTCATGACGATGGTCGCCTCGTCAAAGCTCTCAACATCATCGACCCCCGTGACATTGAGCCTGCATCTGTCGTCCATGCTCACCGAATGCGGCTTTACCGCCGGCTTCAGCTTTTCCTTTTCCTCGTATGCCATAGTCTGTGCTCCTTTGCTTTTTGTACAAGACTATGCCGTGATATTAAAAACTGCATCGATAACGGCATTTTCACTGTTTCTGTTCACCGTGGCGGCGTATTGGTTCAATCTCGACACCAAGCTCGTCAAGGCACTCGAAAAGCCCATGATGAAGCACTACAACGCCATGCCAAGAGACCACAGGCTGTGAAAAAAGCTCCCTAAAAGGGCGAATTCAGATAAGGATAAATCGGTTTTGACCGGCTCTTTTCCGCCCATACTTCACAAAAATCTCCGGTAATACACAAAGTATTGCCGGAGATTTGTTGTTTTGTCTTGACGAAAAATAACTCTGTCAAAACTGCTGCACACCATGTAAAATCGGATTTTTTCTCGTGGCAAGGCAAAGCTTGACGGGCATAATGGACATATATGGCCTATAGCTTTAACGCAGCATCGGGGAAAAAGGCTTTTTACAGGGCGATTTATCCTTATCTGAATCCGCCCAAGTGACTGCTCAAATTTCTTCAATTAAACAAACGGCGTGAGCTGCTATGCCGAGTCCTTCGCCTGTAAAGCCGAGCCTTTCCTCGGTCGTTGCCTTAATGCTCAGCGCCGAAACCGGCACATCCATTGCCGACGCAAGAGTTTCACGCATTTTATCAATAAACGGCGCCAGCTTCGGGCGCTGCGCAATGATCGTGCAGTCGGCGTTGCAGAGCTTGTAGCCATGCTCTTTCACCACCGCGCACACCTTTTTTAAGAGCTTAACGCTGTCAGCATCTAAAAATGCGTCGTCATTATCGGGAAAGAGCTTGCCTATATCACCCAATGCTGCCGCGCCCAAAAGCGCATCCATCAGCGCATGGGTCAAAACATCGGCATCGGAGTGACCGAGCAGACCTTTTTCGTACTCTACCTCAACGCCGCCGAGTATGAGCTTTCTGCCATTGACGAGCCTGTGGACATCATATCCGTGACCAATTCTCATTTATCCGTACCTCTGTCTGCAAGGATCTTTTCGGCAAGATATGCATCTATTGCAGAGGTCAGCTTAATATTAGTCTGCTCACCGGCGACGACAGTAACCTTAACGCCCATCGCCTCAACCGCCGAGCAGTCGTCGGTGATGCGCAGGTTGTTCTTGACCGCCTTTGTGAGCGCATTTTTGATAAGCTCTGCATTAAACACCTGCGGAGTTTGGATATGTGCGACCGTTTCCCTGTTCGGTGTAGAAACTGCAACGCCCTTTGCGTTAACTATCCTTACGGTATCGGTAGCATAAACAGCCGGAGCGACTGCATGGTTTTGCTTTGCGGAATTGACCGCTCTGTCAATGAGCGATTCACTCACGAACGGGCGTGCCCCGTCATGTATCGCTATAAGTGTCGCCTTCTCGTTGGCTTCCAAAACGCCCAGATATGCCGACTGCGCCCTGGTTTTGCCACCGACGATTATCTTGCTGATCTTATCGATGTGATACTTCTGGCAGATATCCGCTATCTCCTGAAGCCGCTCAGGTCGCGTGACAACGATGATCTCGTCAATATGCTCGCAATTTTCGAATGCTGCCAGCGTATGTGCGATGACCGGTCTGTCCCCAAGGGGCATCATTATCTTGTCCCTGCCCATGCGCTGCGAATTGCCCGCAGCAACGATCACAGCCGAGCAGAAATCGACGGAATTGGACTTAAACTTAAAAAACTTATCAATTACAGACATAATTACCTCTGTCAGATGGCCGCGCTGAGTTTCTGCTCGACCTGGTCATAATCAGTATCAAGTGCGATAACGAGCTCGGAGATGAGGATCTGTTTTGCTGAATGGAGCATTTTCCTCTCACCTGTCGAAAGGCCACGCTCAAGGTCTCGGCACATAAGTCCCTTTACGACCTCGCCGACCTCGAGCAGATTGCCGCTTTTGATCTTATCCATATTCTCTCTGTACCGTTTGTTCCAGTTCTGCGTCATGTTTACTTCAATTTTAGGGAAAGAATCAAGAATGCCGACAGCCTCGTCATGACTTATGACGGGTCTTACGCCAATATTCTCACAGCCATCGACAGGAACCATGACAACCATATCCCCCGCGGGGAGCTTCAGGACATAATAATCTCGCTCATCACCGCTGATTCTCCTGCTGACTATATTTTCAATGATGCCTGCGCCGTGCATCGGGTGAACGATGTGATCACCGATAACAAACAAGACTATCCCTCCAATCTGCTTTTTCTATATACAATTATACACAAATTGTTGAATTTTTGCAAGCATTCAAATTCAAAAAAGCAGTCAAATCAATAAAAATTGCCTGCTGACAAGCCAGCAGGCAATTACATTTTGTTGAATTATCAGTCTTCGACAATCTTGCCGGTGGCTTCACCGGTCGTGGAGACCTCATAAACGAGTGCGTCCTCGCCGGACTCGGGCTCGTCCTCAACAGGCTCAGCTGCGGGAGCGGGCTCGGAAAGAGCGCGGATCGACAGAGAGATCTTGTGGTTCTCATTGTCGATAGCGGTGATCTTTGCCTCGACAACATCGCCGACAGAAAGAACTTCCTCAGGCTTGCCGATGCGGCGGTTTGCGATCTGAGAGATGTGGATAAGACCGTCAACACCGGGGAGAACTTCTGCAAATGCGCCGAAGGTCATGAGCTTGACAATCTTGACCTCAGCAGTGGAACCGACCTCATATGCAGCGGTGAACTTTGCCCAGGGATCCTCGGCAGGATCCTTGTAGCCAAGGGATATCTTGCGCTTTTCCTTATCGAAGTTGATGACATAAACATCAACTTCGTCGCCGACAGAGAACACCTCTGCGGGGTTCTTGATGCGGCTCCAGCTCATCTCGGAGACATGGACCATGCCATCGATACCGCCGATGTCGACAAATGCGCCATAGCTGGTCATGGACTTGACAACGCCGTGATACTTCTTGCCGATCTCGATCTCGTTCCAGATAGCCTCTGCGCGCTCACGGCGCTCCTTCTGAGCGACGGCGCGGATAGAGCCGACAACGCGCTTGCGTGCACGGTTGAATTCAGTGATCTTAACGCGAACCTTCTGCTTGAGCAGCTGGCTCATCTCGGCATCCTTGGGCAGACCAGACTGGGATGCAGGAACGAAAACTCTTACACCCTTGACATTGACGACGATACCGCCCTTGTTATCTTCGGTGACAACACCCTCAAGGATAGTGCCGTCTTCAACAGCGCTCTCAACTGCTGCCCAGCTCTTGGCTGCGTCAAGGCGCTTCTTGGAAAGCATAACGGTGCCTTCAACGTCGTTGACGCGGACAACGACTGCCTCGATCTCATCGCCGACCTTGACAGCGTCTTCGACCTTGATGCCGTCATCGGTGAACTCGGTGGTGGGAATGAAGCCCGAGTACTTTGTGCCGATATCGACACTTATCTCAGTGCCGGTAATAGCAACGACAACGCCAGTCACCTTATCTCCATTATATATAGTTTTGATGGAGTCCTCCAGCATTTCGTCGAAGGACATCTCCTTCTCTTCTGCTGCGGCTGCATCAATTTTGATTTCTTCGCTCATCTTGTTACTTACCTCCTTAATTATCCATGCAGGAGCGGATGCGCCTGCCGTGACACCGACGGTGCGGGCATTTTTGAGCCTGTCCAAGTCAACTTCTTCCGCATTGTTGACAAACTGGACGTTGTCGCATTCCTGCCTGCAAATTTCGGCAAGATGTACACTATTGGCACTATGCCGGCCGCCTATCACGACCATTGCATCACATTCGACCGACAGTTTTGCGGCCTCCTTCTGACGCATGGATGTTGCGCCACATATTGTATCAAATATTTCTACGTTTGTACATCTTTTTTTTAAGAAATTCGAACATTCTATAAAATTAGTACGAGTTTGCGTCGTTTGAATAACCATGGTTATTGCTTTTGCCGATAAATCTGTCCACTCATCAAAAAATGATTCCAGCTCGGATGCGTCTGCACATACGGTATGCTTGCCGCACCAGCCGCACACCGCCTCGACCTCGGGGTGATGGTGCATACCGATGATGACGACAAAGCGGCCGTCCCCGCTCGCCTTCGACACAATCTCATGTATCTTTTTTACCTTAGGGCAGGTCGCATCGATTATGACTGCGTTTTTGCTCTCGAGCGCATTGTATACGCTCTTGGCAACGCCGTGCGAACGGATCATGACTCTTGCACCTTCCGGCAACTCATCGGGGCTGTTTATAACGCCGAGGCCCTTTGCCGCCAGGGCATTTACAACGTCGTCATTGTGGATAAGCTGGCCAAGGCAATAGGCATTGCCGTCAAGCAAAAGCTCCTCGGCCATATCGACAGACCTGCTCACACCAAAGCAAAAGCCTGCGCTTTTTGCAACTATAACCTTCTCCATATTATCGCTCCATAACAGGCACTCTGCCTGTTTTCTCGATGATGAGCTTTGCCACAGCATCGACGCTTTCGTCAAAGCTCATATCGCTCGTATCAAGATAAACTGCGTCCTCGGCAGCCTTTAAGGGTGCTGCTGCACGCTTGGTGTCCTGCTCATCACGAAGCTTCATATCGCTCAAAACCTCGTTGAAGCTTATCTCGCGTCCCTTTTTAATTAGCTCCTTATATCGCCTGGCGGCTCGGGCATCGGCGCTCGCGGTAAGAAACACCTTTACATCGGCGTTCGGCAAAATGACCGTGCCGATATCCCTGCCGTCCATTATGACATCGTATTTTTTCGCCATATTGCGCTGCATATCGGTAAGATAATCCCTGACCGCGGCAATAGCCGAGACATTTGATGCGCACATGGATATCTCCGGACTGCGTATTTCCTCGGAAACATCGCTGCCGTTTAGTATCATGCGCTGCTCGCCGCTTTCGTTGTAGCTAAGATCGATGTCAAGCTCGGGCAGCATGCTGACGACTGCGGCGCTATTCTTGGTGTCGATTCCCCTATTAAAGGCCGCTAACCCAATAGTCCTGTAAATTGCGCCGGTGTCGACATATCTGAAGCCGAAGCGCTCAGCACATTTTTTCGCGACGGTGCTTTTGCCTGCGCCGGATGGTCCGTCGAGTGCAATTGAAATCATATCTTACCTCTCAGAGTGAATTTGCGGCGGTGTACGCCGTTGACCATGCGATCTGAAGATTAAAGCCGCCTGTGTATGCGTCTAGATCCATTACCTCGCCCGCAAAATGCAGGCCGCTTATGAGCTTCGACTCCATCGTCCTCGGGTTTATCTCCTTTGTCACGACTCCGCCGGAGGTGACTATAGCCTCGTCAATGGGTCTGGGTCCCGAAATGCTCACAGGGAAGTTTTTAAATAGCGTAAGCAGGGCATGCCGCTGCTCGCGGGTAATGGAGTTCACCTTAGTGTCGGCCGGAATGCCCGACAGCTCAATGAGCACGGGTATCATAGCCTTGCCCGCTAGGCCGCCGAGGGAGTTTGCAAAGTCACGGTTTGCGTAATTTTCAAAGTCACGCAAAAGGCGCGCATCAAGCTTTTTTTCATCCAGGCCGGGCTTGAGATCAATGGAAAGCGCGTAATTTGCTCTGCCGAAATTGCGCATGTGCGAGCTTGCAGACAGAACCAGCGGTCCGCTCACACCAAAATGCGTAAACAGCATTTCGCCAAGCTCCTTGTATATGAGTTTGCCGTCCTCAAACGCCGAAAGCGTCACATTTCTGAGCGAAAAGCCCTGCATCTGCGCGCAATAATCGTCGTCGCTCTCAAGTGGGACAAGCGAGGGGCGGCACTCGGTCACCGTGTGTCCAAGCTCTTGCGCCATTTTGTAGCCTGCGCCTTTTGAGCCTGTGAGCGGGTATGACAGGCCGCCGGTGCATATGACTGCGGCTCGGCAGTCGATAACGCCTGCATCGGTCTGAACTCCGATAACGGCTGAATTTTCAGTCAAAATGTGCTTTGCCGAGCAGTGCTCAATCCTCACGCCGTTTCGGTGCATGTAGCGCTGGAGCGTTCCGGCAACATCGTTTGCATTATCCGACACGGGAAAAACTCTGTTGCCCCGCTCGGTTTTGAGCTTGAGGCCGAGGCTTTCGAACAGCTCCATCGTGTCGCGGGGCGAAAGCCTGTTAAGGGCAGAATATAAAAACCTGCCGTCACCAGGAATGTTCGTCAAAAAATCTTTGATATCACAGTTGTTTGTCACATTGCAGCGGCCTTTGCCCGTTATGCGCAGCTTGCGGCCAAGTACCTTGTTCGGTTCCAGCAGGATAACATCAAGTCCCCGCTCGGCTGCCACGGCGCTGCACATCATTCCCGATGCGCCGCCGCCTATCACGACCACGTCAGCGCTCAGCCGGCTCATAGACATCATGCTCCTGCCAAATTCTCTCGAGTCTCTCAAAGGTCTGAGAAACATTTTCCTTGTTTCTTATGCCGACAGCAACTATTATCGCATTTATAAGGCTCATGGGCGCAACGAGCGAGTCAAGGAACGAGACCATGTCGCTCTTTGCGTGGAGACTGAGGTCTGCGATACCCTCAAAGGGGGATGCGGCGCTGTCGGTGATGGCAATGGCCTTTGCGCCCATTTTTTTGGCAAACTGCATTGCGTCTACCGTATGGCTGGAATAGCGCGGGAAGCTTATGCCGACAAACAGATCGCCCTTGCCTATTCTGATTATCTGTTCATAAATTTCGCTTGCGCCTACATCGTGAATGACATTGACATTATTGCGCAGCAGGTTCAGGTACAGTCCCAAAAGCGTGGCCAATGATGTAGATGTGCGCATGCCTACAATGAAAATATTATTCGCCTCGATTATCGAGTCGATGCATTCGTTAAAGCTGTTCTCTTCCAATATCTCAAGCGTCGCCTGAAGGTTCTGAATGTCGCTGTTCATGACGGAGCGTACAATATCCGTATCGTCTATCATGTCCTTAGCAACCTCAATGCGCTGCACAGAGGTGAGCCTGTTGCGTATCATCTCCTGCAAAGCCTTGCGCATGCTCGGGTATCCGTCATAGCCAAGCTCGGAGGCAAATCTGACGACGGTCGATTCGCTCACGCCGACTATATTGCCCAGACGTCCGGCGGTCATGAACGCAGCCTTATCGTAATTAGTCAATATATATTTTGCAATGATCCTTTGACCCTTGGAAAACTTGCGGCTTCCCTCTGATAGGATGCTAAGAAGATCTTTTTCCATAAGACTCATCTCCGTTTTAAAACATGGACCTAGTTTACTTTTATTTTCACTGAATTGCAATAGCTTTTTGCAATTTTTTTGCCCCAAACTTGCAAAATTAAGCTTGTTTGGGGCAAAAAATCGGTTTATGTATTGAATTTAACTGTTAAATTCGGACAGCTCTTGCAATTCGCGTTCTGTGAGCGCTCTCCATTTGCCGGGGCGCAGGTCGCCCAATTTGAGTTTTCCCTCGGCTACACGCCTGAGCTTTGTGAGTTTTAATCCAGCCTGCTCGCACATTTTTCTTATCTGCCGGTTTCTACCCTCGTGGATGCTTATAGACAGCTGCGTGTAGTCATCGCAGGCGTATATAACCTCCACCTCGGCGGGCTTAGTTTCGTAACCGTCAACATCAAACGGTTCGCACAGTCTATTTAACGCTGTGTCGCTGCACCTGCCGGCTATCCACGCATGATAGGTCTTTGTGATCTCATGCGAGGGATGCATGAGTCTGTTTGCAAATTCGCCGTCGTCTGTGAGGATAAGAAGCCCCTCGGAGTACATGTCCAGTCTGCCGACGGGGTACACTCTTTTGCCGATGTCCTTAACAAGCTCTGCTATGCAGTGTCTTCCCTTTTCGTCACTTAACGTCGTCACATAGCCGCGTGGCTTGTTGAGCATTATGTATGTATTCTCCGCGCGGCGGCCGAGTAAACGGCCGTCAACGCAGACCTTATCCGTATCTATATCAGCACTATCACCTAGCATGGCCGTATGACCGTTCACGGTGACCTTACCGTTTTTTATAAGCTCCTCGGCAGCCCTGCGCGATGTAAGACCGGCCGCCGATATTATCTTTTGCAATCTCTCTTTCATAGCGCTCCTACGAAACATACAAGGGTTTGGTGGCCTCATTGAGCAGCCGCTGCAAATGCTCCCATGTAGTTAAATGCTCCGAACTGTCGACCGACACATTCTCAGTATAAACCAAGTTCTCCTCCGCCGCAAGCTCTCCGTTCACAAATACCTTGAGTTTTCCGACTCTTTCGCCTTTAACGCCGCCTGCAAACAGTATTCTCGGCACCTCAAGGCGCATATCAACGCTGTCATCCTTGCCCGTGAGAAGCAATATATCGTTTTCGGGAATCGCCGAGGTCTTGTCCTCAATGGCCGACGACACCGGCAGGTAAAGCCTGAAATTATCCTCGCTGTAGCTCGTGAGCCTATAGTTATCAAAGCCATAGTCAAGAAGCTTTTTGTGGTCGTTCCAGTCGTCGGGTGCGCTGAGTGTGACGCAGATAAGGCGCATGCCGTTTCTCTCGGCGCAGCTTACAAGTGTTCTGCCGGAAGCGATGGTATAGCCGGTCTTGAGCCCTATGCAGCCGTCGTATTCGACGAGCAGTCTGTTGTGATTATAGTAGGTTTGGTCTTTTATCGTTGCCGAATAGCTTGAGACTATCTGCTTAAAATCTTCATTTTCCATGCAGTAGGCGGCAAGCTTTGCTAGGTCTCTTGCTGTTGAGTAGTGCTCATCATCATCAAGGCCGTGAGGGTTACGAAACGAGCTGTTTTCCAAGCCGAGCTGCTTTGCCTTTTCGTTCATTTTTGCCGAGAAGCTGCGCTCGTCGCCAGATATGTGACAGGCAAGCGCCGTTGCGGCATCGTTGCCGGAAACAAGCATCATGCCGGTCAGAAGCTCCCTGACGGTGTAGGTTTTCTTATAATCAAGATACATGCTTGAGCCCTCGACGCCGCACCACTCGGGTTTGAGCTTCACTTCCTCTTCCAGATCGCAGTTTTCAATAACGACGATGGCGGTCATTATCTTTGTGACGCTTGCTATGAGTCTGTGCTCATCTGCGTTTTTCACATAAAGCGGCTCCCCGGTATTTGCACAGTAGAGGATCGCGCTTTTGGCGGAAATGTCGCTCGGCACTGCAAAGGCATTTATCGTAAGCACGGAGGCTATGACCGCCATGCTAATTATTAAACTTATAATTTTCTTCAAAAAAAGCACCACCTTTCGTTACCCTCGGTTGACAAGGGTTAGTGCTATTATTGACGGAAATTATTCGTTTTAATCCTTGAAGTTGACCTTATCAAGTACCTGCGGAACAAGCTCGAACAGTCTGTCAACGCTGTTTTGCGCAGGCGGCATGACATTTATCATGCGCACTCCGCCCTCTTTTACCGCAAGAAAGCCGATGGGCTCGATCTTAACACCGGTCGCACTGCCGCCGCCGAAGTCATCCTTATTATTTCCTGGCAGTCTGCCGCCCGCTCCGCCGAAGCCGAAGCTAACCTTGGATATCGGCACAAGAGTCAGGCCATCTGCGGTGTTAATGGGCTCGCCGATAATATTATTGACCTCAACCAGCCGCTTCACGCTGTTCATTGCCGACTGCATCATTTCGCTGAGTTTGCTTTCCATTACAAAGTCTCCTTTTGAGCTTTATCGTTTCATATGAAAATATCAATATGAAATAAACTACCTGCCCCAGTCTGAGGGATAATTGCGCCGAAAGCTCTGTTGTAGGCTTGTCGACATTCATGTCCGTATCTATGTTTACTTCTCGGCTCCTGATTTTAAAACAGCTTTCCAAGTAGCTCAGCAGCGAAAAGCTAAACGCATTTACGACGTTAAATTTCATGATCGCCGTATACGGGTCCACGTCTGTGCAAATGCAGCTTATATCAATATGCTCTATAACAATGCTGTGCTTTATCTTATTAAATGCTTTGAGCGCCGCATTTGATTTGCAGTATATATCCTTAAGGCTTTGCCTTTGCTTCGTCTCAGACATACTTTTGCGCGGTAATAATTGTTTTGTCATACCGAGAACGCTTATAAAGGCCGCCGCGCCGGAGCTGTCATAGCTTGCGTGCAGACTGATCTTTATATAAAAAAGCAGTGCAATCGCAAGCAGAATAAGAAACAATGCTTTCAATTGCACCACCTGATTTTACTGTATTTCCTCGATACTGAGCTGGTTCTCACCGACGGTGTTAAGCTTTTCTATTGCATCCTCAAGCTTCTTTGCCCCGTCGCTGGCCGTAATATCGGGAAGCTCGGGAAGCTCTGACAGCTCGCTGACACCCATCGTGCGCAGGAACACGTCCGTTGTGCGCAAAAGCGATGGTCTACCGGGAACATCAAGCTTGCCGCAGCGCTCTATAAGCCCCTTGTCGAGCAAAACGCCGACGGTATACGAGCTGTCAACGCCGCGCACCTGGTCGATATACGCCCTCGTCACAGGCTGGAAATACGCAACGACAGCGAGAGTTTCCAGCGCAGGCTGCGAAAGCATCGGCGGCTTGCGGTGCTCCAGAGTTTTCGTGATGACCGATGCATACTCAGGAGACGAGCAAAGCTGAAGATTTTTATCAAGCTTAAGCAATCTTATTCCGCGCAGATTAAAGCTGTACTCATCGGAAAGCTCCTTTGCCGCAGCATACACCTCATCCTCGCTAACTCCGAGGATGAGCGATATCCTTGCGGCCGGTACAGGTTCACCCGCTGCAAAGAGTATAGCCTCAATTGCTGATTTTATATTCATGTCATCCATAAAAAAATACCTACTCAACTATTCTTTCGAGGATATCCTCAACATTTCCGCCAATAAATGTGACGGTATAGTCGCTTTCCTCGCCGCTTATCTCAACGCTGCCCATGCTGCAAAGCTCAAGTATAGATATAAATGTCGCAACTATCTCCGAGCGGCTTTCACACTGAGCGTACAGGTCATTGAGCTTAGCAGGTGCTGTTTGCAAAAGCGTTATAAGCTCGCGGCTTTTCGTGCGCACCTCGTAAACTATCCTTGCCGGTGCGAGGCGGCGGGAATACTCCGGCTCAATCGGCTTGCCGCCGCGGGTCACAACGGTGTACAAAGCCTTGAACAGGTCTGCCGGTTCGTGTTGATACTCATACTCACGATTTACCTTCGGAAGCGGCTCGGGCTGCTTTGCAAAATATAACAGCCCCGTTTCAGATGCTTTTTTTAGCTCGGGTATGACCTTCTGCACCGCTGTGTAGATATCACGGCACTTTAACTGCTCAAGTGAGGTCATTAGCTCTTCAAGCTCGCTGACCTCCTCGTCGCCTGCAAGCAGCGTGCGTGTCTTGATAAACAGCAGGTGCGATGCCATCTGGACAAACTCGCTTGCTATCTCAAGATCCATGCGCTCCATCTCAGCAAGGTACTCAAGGTACTGGTCAAGGATCTCCGAGATCTTTATATCTCGTATCTCTATTTTGTTTTTAGAAAGAAGCATTAGGATAAGGCTTAAAGGCCCGGAAAAGTCCTGGAGCTCATTTTTATCCTTGACTATGCCCTCAAGATGAAAGGTCGGATTTTCCATATCACACATACAACGCCTTGACTAAGGCAAAGCCCCAGTCGGCAAAAACAAATAGTTTATCAAAAACGAATTGGGTCGCTGTATACAAGGGGTTGCTCAAAACATTCGTCACAACGAGCACGAGCAGAACGATCATGCCGTAGCGCTCATAGCGCATGAGCTTCATGTAACCCTCATCACTCAAAAACGAGAACAGTATCTTTGAGCCGTCGAGCGGCGAGATGGGAATGATGTTGAAAATTGCAAGCGCAATGCTTAGATATGCGGTCAGGTACACCATGTCGAGCACGGCTTTTGCGACATCGATCGCGGCGAGTGTCAGCGGTATGTATACAAGACCGTAAATGAACAGAAACACGCAGCAGATGACGACATTTGCCAAGGGGCCTGCCAGAGCGGTTATCGCCATGTCACGTTTGGGATTTTTGAAATTGCGCATATCGACCGGCACGGGCTTTGCCCATCCGAACTTGAAGGCGACCATCATAATAAGGCCGACAAGATCGATATGCTTTATGGGGTTGAGCGTGAGCCTGCCCATGCGCTTTGCGGTATTATCGCCAAGCTTATAGGCGACATAGCCGTGGCTGAGCTCGTGCAGAGTGATGCATATGAGTGCAGGAACGACCGACAGGAGCAGGTTCAAAAGAACGCTCCAGTCAAGTCCTTGCAGTACATTCACAAAAGATGGGGTGTTAGACATATTTAAGTATCTCCGACATGAGCGCGTCCTTACCGTTTCCCTTTTCAGCGGAAAACGGTATCAGCACCGTATCCTCCGGCAGCTCGAGAGTTTCGCGAATAAGCGCCATGTTCGGCTCAATTTCGCTTTTCTTGAGCTTGTCGCACTTATTTGCGACGACCACCATCGGGCAGCAGGTGCTTTTGAACCACTGCGCCATGGTGACATCGTCGGCGGTGGGTTTATGGCGGGAGTCGACGATCATCACGCCGAGCGTTATAAGTCCCTCGGCAGCAAAAAACTGCTCCATAAGCTTGCCCCAGCGCTCTTTTTCTGTGCGGGATACCTTCGCGTAGCCGTAGCCGGGAAGGTCAACAAAATAAGCCTTCTTATCTATAAGAAAGTAGTTTACATGTATCGTCTTTCCCGGGGACTGCCCTACCCTTGCAAAGTTTTTGCGGTTTAGAAGTCTGTTAATAACAGACGACTTGCCGACATTCGACTTTCCCGAGAAAACGATATTCGGAAGCTCTCTTCTTATAAAGCCCGAGGGATCGGCGGCGGATTTTATAAACTCCGCCTTATTTACATTAAGTGTATTCATTTTGCACCTACTGTCTGATATCCGAGCGGGTCTTCTTTGCCGCTCTGAGAGTTTTCGCCTCGTTCTTTGGCTCGTCAGCCTTGGGAAGCAGTGCAATGTCGAGCACCTTGTCGACCTTGTCGGAGAGCACAAAGTTGAGAGCGGACCTCACAGTCGGGTCAATTTCGTCAAGGTCAGGCTCGTTATCGGCCGGAATGATGACGGTGTTAACTCCGTTTCGAAGGGCTGCCATAGTCTTTTCCTTGAGGCCGCCTATCGGGAGGATGCGGCCGCGCAGGCTGATCTCGCCCGTCATGGCAATATCACGCCGCACCGGCCTGCCGGTCAGGGCGGAAGCTATCGCCGTGCAGACGGTTATGCCTGCCGAGGGGCCGTCCTTGGGTACTGCACCCTCGGGAAAATGAATATGGATATCTTTATTTTTATAAAACTGCTCGTCAATGCCCAAAGCCTTTGCCCGGCTGCGGATAAATGTCACCGCCGCCTGGCAGGACTCCTTCATCACATTGCCGAGATTGCCCGTAAGCTCGATCTTGCCGCTGCCGTCGAGCACTGCGACCTCGACATCAAGCACCTCGCCGCCAACGGATGTCCATGCAAGCCCTCGCACAAGGCCGACCTCATCTGTGTTACGGCGACTCTCGGGCTTAAATTTCTCCGCACCGAGGTAGGGCTTTAGCATACCGGCTCTAAGGCTCAGGCTTTTGCGCTCGCCGTTAGTTATTGCGACGGCGGTCTTGCGACAGATAGTGCCAATCTGGCGTTCAAGTTCTCGCACGCCGGATTCACGGGTGTAGAGGCTGGTTATCTCACGGATAGCGTCGTCGCTTATCTTGAGCTGCGCAGCCTTAAGACCATGCTTTTTACGCTGCTTGGGCAGCAGATAGTTCTTTGCGATGCTGAGCTTTTCCATATCGGTATAGCTTGAAAGCTCAATTATCTCCATCCTGTCGAGCAGCGCTTTGGGAATGGTCGAGGTCGTATTTGCCGTTGTGATAAAGAACACGTCGGACAGGTCGTATGGCACCTCAAGGTAGTTGTCCCTGAAGGTTTTGTTCTGCTCGGGGTCAAGCGCCTCCAAAAGCGCTGCCGAGGGGTCGCCGCGGTAATCCGAGCCGAGCTTGTCGATCTCATCAAGCACCATCAGGGGATTTGAGCTCTTGGCCTGCTTTATACCGCCGATTATTCTGCCGGGCATAGAGCCTACATAGGTCTTGCGGTGACCGCGTATCTCGGCCTCATCGTGCACACCGCCGAGCGAAATGCGCACAAGATTGCGGTTTGTCGCCCTTGCGATGGACATTGCGATACTGGTCTTGCCCGTGCCCGGAGGGCCGACAAGACACAGGAGGCTTCCGTTTGCCTTGGGTGCAAGCTTGCGCACTGCAAGGTATTCTATTACGCGCTCCTTGACCTTTTCAAGTCCGAAGTGGTCCTCGTCAAGCATCTTTCTTGCAAGCTCGATATCGTCGGTCTCCTCGGTTTTTGTATTCCACGGCAGCTCAAGGCAGGTGTCGAGATAGCCTCTGATAACGGTCGCCTCAGTTGAGCCAAATGGCTGCTTTGCAAGGTGGGAGACCTCTTTTAAAAGCTTTTCCTCTATCTCGGAGCTGAGCTTGAGAGCGCGTATCTTATTGCGGTACTCGCCGATATCGTCGTAGCTGTCGTCCTCGCCGAGCTCCTGCTGGATGACCTTCATCTGCTCACGCAGGAAATATTCGCGCTGATTGCGGTTCATCTGCTCGTTGGTCGCATCGTTGAGCTCCTGTTCAATGGTCATAACCTCGATCTCGTGACTTAGTATCTTGATAAGCATTTCAAGCCGCTTCATGGGATGCAGTTGCTCAAGCATCTGCTGCTTATCACGGTAATCGATGCGCAGATTGTGCACTATAAAATCGGCGACATAGCCCGGGTCACGGCTGACGACGATGCTCAGAAGCATCTCCGGCGGCATGTTGCCCGCCAGCTGCACATACTCATCGAACATGCCTATGCAGGTGCGCATGAGCGCGTCACGCTTTGCGCTGTCTCCATGGTCTCGCTTATCCGGCAGCAGCTGAATCTCGCCGACAAAGTGCGGATTTGAAGCAGTCAGCTGGACGATACGGCCTCGCTGGAGACCTTCGACCATGACCTTACACAGCTTTGATCCGGGCTGGCGTATCATCTGACGGATGCGGCAGACAACGCCGACCTTGAAAAGGTCACTCTCATCGGGAATATCGGTCGCGATATCCTTTTGAGTTACAAGGAATATCTCCTGATCGGCATCCATCGCGGAATTGAGCGCCGAAACGGATATCGGCCGCTCCACATCAAAATTTAAGAGCATACCGGGAAATATGTTAAGACCGCGCAGTGCCAAAACGGGCAGTGCACGGGTTTCGATCTCAAATACATTACTCATAGAAAAAACCTCTTGGGAAAAACGCAAGACGGGACTCATGCCCCGCCTTGCTATAAAAATATTTTACTTGCGTATTACTTCGGGGCTGGTGTTATTATTCACGCAGTCAGCTGTAATGATAACCTTTTCAACATCCTTTTCGGAGGGGACGCTGTACATGATATCAGTCATAATGCCCTCCATGACGCTGCGCAGGCCTCGGGCGCCAATCTTCATTTCAATGGCCTTGTCGGCTATCGCCTCAAGTGCATCGGCGTTATACTCAAGGTCAACACCGTCATAACTCATAAGCGCCTTATACTGCTTTGTCATGGCGTTCTTGGGCTCGGTGAGTATGCGAACAAGATCCTCACGCTTAAGAGAGGACAGCGGAGCGATGACCGGCAGCCTGCCAATGAGCTCGGGGATGATGCCGAACTTGAGAAGGTCATGCTGCTGTGCCTGAGCGAGGATATCGCCGACATCACGATCGGTGGCGCTTTTTATCTCAGCGCCGAAGCCCATACTCTTTTTGTCGGTGCGCTTTTCAATTATCTTATCAAGGCCGTCGAACGCGCCGCCGCAGATAAAGAGAATGTTGGTAGTATCGACCTTTATAAACTCCTGATGCGGGTGCTTGCGTCCGCCCTGGGGCGGGACATTTGCGACCGTGCCCTCAAGCAGCTTCAAAAGTGCCTGCTGCACGCCCTCACCGGAAACATCACGCGTGATGGATGTATTTTCACTCTTGCGGGCAATCTTATCGATCTCATCGATATATATAATGCCCTTTTCGGCACGCTCAACATCAAAATCGGCAGCTTGCAGTAGTCTTAAAAGTATGTTCTCGACATCCTCGCCGACATAGCCTGCCTCTGTGAGCGTCGTCGCATCAGCGATGGCAAACGGAACGTTGAGCATCTTTGCCAAAGACTGTGCAAAAAGCGTTTTGCCGCTGCCGGTGGGGCCGATGAGCAATATGTTGCTCTTTTGCAGCTCAACATCGTTTGAGCTTGCAAACAGAATGCGCTTATAGTGATTGTAGACAGCTACGGAAAGGACGGTTTTTGCCCTGTCCTGCCCGACAATGTACTCATCGAGATTTGCCTTGATATCCGCTGGCTTGGGAAGACTGTCAAAATCGAGCTCAGGACTTTCCTCTACCGCTTCCGGCTCGTCTACATCGTCGGCAATGATGCTCATGCAAAGGCGGATGCACTCATCGCAGATGTATGCGCCGTTTCCGGCAATGAGCCTGTTTGCAATATTCTGCGTTTTGCCGCAGAACGAGCATCTTATACTTCTTTTATCGTCATTTCTTGCCATAGTTTTACCTCAAACCGTGCTGTATAAATATGGGGGAACTATGCGTTCCCCCATCAGCTCTTAACGCTTGGTTATTACCTTGTCGATAATACCGTACTCCGCAGCTTCCTGCGCAGACATAAAGTGATCACGCTCGCAGTCACGCTCGATGACCTCGATAGCCTTGCCGGTGTTCTCGGCAAGGATGCGGTTCAAATTATGCTTTATCTTCAGGATCTGCTCAGCCTGTATCTGAATATCGGTGCACTGACCCTGGCTGCCGCCGGAGGGCTGATGTATCATGATCTCAGAATTGGGAAGTGCCAGACGCTTTCCCTTTGCGCCGGAGGAAAGCAGGAATGCGCCCATGGAGGCGGCAAGGCCGATGCAGATAGTAGAAACATCGGGCTTTATATACTGCATGGTGTCATAGATAGCCATACCCGCCGTGACGCTTCCGCCGGGGCTGTTGATATAAAACTGTATGTCTTTATCGGGGTCCTGTGCTTCGAGGTAAAGAAGCTGTGCAACAACAAGGCTTGCAGTTGCATCGTTGACTTCCTCGGACAGCATGATGATGCGGTCATTGAGGAGTCTGGAAAAGATGTCATAGGAACGCTCGCCGCGGCTTGTCTGCTCCACGACATAAGGTACTAAACTCATAATAGTCTCCTTTCATAATTAGCCTATCCAGGAGATCATATCCGAATAATCCGACAATTATTCAGCTGTTTCCTCTTTGGGGGCAACGATCGCAGAATCCATAATGATCTTGGTGGCCTGCTCTCTCTTATACTCGTTCTTTATAAACTCCTCGCCGAAGTAGTTGAGGATGGACTCGGGGGTAGCGTCGACGGACTCGGCAGTGGTCTTTACATACTCGTCAAATGCCTCACCGGAGATGTCGATGCCCTCTTCCTCGATGACAGCCTCAAGCAGAAGCTCCTGCTTTACCTGGTTGACGGCGACGGGACGGATGGTGTTATTGAGCGACTCGTCGTCAAGACCCATCATCTTGATGATATCCTCAGTGGTGAGCTTGGGGTCGGTGACGCCGAAGTTGTTAGCATAGGTGTGTACAAGCTCTTCGACCTTGGCGTTGATGAGGACCTCGGGGATATCAACGGTCATGTTCTCGCATGCCTGCTTGATAATGTCGGAACGGAAAGCAGCCTCAACATTCTCGACAGCTCTCTTCTCCATCTCCTTACGCAGGTCAGCTCTGTACTCGTCGACGGTCTCGAACTCGGAAACATCCTGTACAAAGTCGTCGTCAAGCTCGGGAAGCTCTGCAACGCAGAGACTATTGAGCTTTACCTTGAAGACAACGTCCTTACCTGCCAGCTCGGCAGCGTAATCCTCAGGGAAGGTGATATTTATATCCTTGGTCTCGCCGACCTTCATGCCGATGATCTGATCCTCGAAGCCGGGGACGAAGGTGTGGGAGCCGATTTCGAGGCGGTATCCCTCGCCGTAGCCGCCTTCAAACTTCTCGCCGTCAAGGTAGCCGTCAAAGTCGATGCTTGCGGTGTCGCCTTCCTGAGCCTCACGGTCAACATCAACAAAGCGGGAGTTACGCTTGCGGTCAGCATTGATCTCAGCCTCGACCATCTCGTCGGTGACAGTTGCGTCGCCCTTCTGTGCGCTCAGGCCCTTGTACTGGCCGAGGGTGATCACGGGGAACAGGTCAACCTTGAAGGTGAGGACGAGGGACTTGTCATCGGTGATCTCAAAATCGGTCATGCTGGGTCTGCCGATCATCTTAAGGCCGCTGTTGTCGATGCCGTAGCCGAATGCGTCGGGAGCTACAACTTCGATAGCGTCCTGATAGAAAGCGTCTGCGCCGTACATGCCCTCAACGACTGCACGGGGAGCCTTGCCCTTTCTGAAGCCGGGGATATTTATACTGCCCTTGACATTGTTAAAGGCTTTGTCGACAGCCTTGTCAAACTCGGCAGGATCAACTTCAACCTGAAAAGTTGCAGTATTATTTTCGTTTTTTTCTACGTTTCTTACTTGCATTTATGTCTTCCTCCTAATAATGTTCTTTCAAACACTTAAGCATAATAGCAGATTATCCCGCTAAAAGCAATGTTTTTTATATTAATAATGTGTATTTACAGCAGCTTTTTGGGCTCAAACTGTATATAATCGGCAGAAACCAGGTCAAATTTCGCGTTCCCGTACATTCCGTTAAAGGCAAATGCGCAGCCCGGGCCGTGAATATGGCCGTAAATGCAGCGCCTGACACCGTAATTGCGCAGAAGCTCCAGTATCTCTGGACACTCGTAATTATAGTATTTCGGCGGGTAGTGCAGGAAAACATACTTCTCTACCTCACCTGCTGCCTTGAGCGAGGCATCTAATCGCATGATCTCACGGTTCATGATCTTTTTGTCATGCTCATCGCCCTTGCTTTCCTCGTAAAACCAGCCTCGGGTCCCGCACAGGGCGACATTTCCATATTTAAAGCAGTTGTTGTGAAGAATATCTATCGTCGTAATATCGTGCTCGGTAAAAAAATTTTTTGCCTTTGTTGCCGTTGACCACCAATAATCGTGATTGCCCTTTAAAATAATCTTTCTGCCCGGCAGACGGTCGATGAACTTGAAGTCCTCAAGCGTCTCGTCCAATGACATTCCCCAGCTTATATCACCACATATGACCGTGAGGTCATCGTCATTTAAGGTCGAAAAGCCTTTTTTGATTTTTTCTACATAGTTTTCCCATCTGCCGCCGAAAACATCCATCGGTTTATCGGTGCCGAGCGACAAATGCAGATCGCCTATCGCATATAAAGACATAACGCCTCCGTATATTAATGATTAATAAGCAGACAATAATACTGCCCAACGGCAATACTATCGGAGGTATGAATCAATGAGTGAAAAGAAAATGAACCATAGCGAGATAACCGGCGTTGGCTGCGATGTAAGCACATGCAAGTACAACACCATCGACAACAAGTGCGCTGCTTCCCAGATCAAGGTTCAGAACGAGAGAGCGACCACAAAGTCCGAGACCTTCTGCGGCACTTTCTGCCCCAGAGGCTGCTGCGACTGACCAAACGGGACATTGTCCCGTACATATCACTTTAGAAACTCTGTGACTGTCTGCTTCATAGCTTGCTTTTCTATGACGGTTTCAAAGCGCACGAGGCGCTTATCAAGGCCGCACAGAGGAGCGGGTGCGGCATTTCCGGTAAATGATGCAAGCTTTTCTATGAGCTTCACGCCGGAATCGTCGGCCTTTTCGCCGAGAGCGTCAAGCACACTGTCGCAAAACTTGAACGGGCTTGCGGTTGAGACAACGACCGTCTGTCTGTCCGTTTTATATTTCTGCATGAGCTTGTACGCAACTGCGGTATGAGTATCGATAAGATAGCCGTGCTCATTGTACACATCGGCAATGGTTGCCTTTGTATCGACATCGGTGCAGAAACCGCCGACGAAGTTATCCGACAAGACCTTGAATATCGCATCGCTTACGGTGTAGCTTCCCTTTTCAGAAAGCCTGCGCATATACTCGGAAACGAGCTTGTCATCACCGCAGACGGAGTACAGCAGGCGTTCGAGATTGCTCGAAACGAGGATGTCCATCGACGGGGATATCGTCGTGTGGAAAGCTCTGTTGCGGTCGTATGTTCCGGTATTGAAGAAATCGGCGAGGACATTGTTCTCATTAGATGCGCAGATGAGCTTACCGACAGGCAGCCCCATCCGTTTTGCGTACCAGCAGGCGAGGATATCACCGAAGTTGCCGGTGGGAACGGCAAAGTCGACCGCGTCGCCGAGTTTTAAACCATTTGAGTTTAGAAGATCGCAGTACGCCGAGAAATAATACACTATTTGCGGCAGAAGTCTGCCCCAGTTTATAGAGTTTGCAGACGACAGGAACCAGCCCTTATCGGAAAGCTCCTGAGCAAGCTCCGTATCGCTGAACAGAGTCTTAACACCGGTCTGAGCATCGTCAAAGTTGCCGTTGACCGCCGCAACGGAGACATTTTTGCCACGTTGGGTCACCATTTGCAGCTTCTGTACATCGGACACGCCGTTGTGCGGGTAAAACACCAGTATCTTTGTATCCTCAACATCGGCAAAGCCCTCGAGCGCCGCCTTACCGGTATCGCCACTCGTGGCGACGAGGATGCATACCTTTCTCATCTCGCCGCATTTTTTGAGCGATGCGGTGAGCAGGTGCGGCAGAATTTGCAGTGCCATGTCTTTAAATGCGCATGTCGGGCCGTGCCAAAGCTCCAAAACAGCGGTCTTGCCGTCAATTATATGAAGCGGAGCAACGGCGGCATCGTCAAAATTATCGTCATAGGCTGCGCTGACGATACGCTTTATCTCCGCTCTATCAAACTCATCAAGGAACAAAGAAAGAATCTCCTCTGCCCTGCCGCGGTAATCGGTCTTGCTGAGAGCCTCTATCTGCGCAAGGCTGAGCTGCGGAAGCTCCTCGGGCACAAAAAGGCCGCCGTCGGGTGCAAGTCCGTGAACAATGGCATGTGCCGCACTGACACGGCAAGCTTTATCTCTTGTGCTGTTATACATCATTTTAATCACCTGTTAAAATGCATTCTCGATGTGATTTATCCTGATCCTGCCCTTTTCGCCGTTAGGCGCATATATCTCTATCACATCAAACCGCGGCTGAAGCTCGGTCTCATTTTGTTGAAGCCAAAGCTGCGCCGCAATCATCACCCGCTGCTGCTTTGCGGCGGTGACAAATTCCTTTGCCTCGGCGTAGCTGTCGTTTTTGCGGAGCTTGACCTCGACAAAAACGATGTAACCACGCTTTGAGGCAACGATATCTATCTCCCCCTGCCTGTAGCGGCAGTTCATGTCAATTATCTTATATCCGCGCAGGCGCAAATAATTTGCAGCCTTCTTTTCGCCCCATGCGCCAAGCTGCCTGTTATCCATCAGTGCATCTTCCTCAGAAAGCTCGGGCGGTGAATCTCGCTCGGGCCATACTTACGCAGAGCCTCGTAGTGCAGCTTTGTGCCGTAGCCCTTGTGTTTTTCGAAATGGTATTCCGGGTACCTTTCGGCCATTTCGAGCATGTAGCGGTCACGGGTGACCTTGGCGAGTATCGACGCCGCAGCGATATCGGCACATTTTGCGTCGCCCTTTATGACGCAGCGGCTCGGTACGTTTATCGCGCTGTTGCGGTTACCGTCAATGAGTGCAAGCTGCGGCTGAGGAGAGAGCTTTTCTATTGCTCTGTTCATAGCAAGCATAGCAGCGTTTAATATGTTGATGCTCTCTATCTCCTCGACGCTTGCAAAGGCTATGCCGTAGGTAAGAGCGTTATCGCAGATAACATCGTACAGCGCCTCACGCTTTTTATCCGTGAGCTTTTTTGAGTCGTTGAGACCTGCTATCTCGATGCCTCTGGGCAAGATGACCGCCGCGGCGCATACCGGCCCCGCAAGTGGGCCACGTCCGGCCTCGTCAACACCGCAGATGAGGTCAAAGCCCTCGGCGTATATCTCGTTTTCAAGCGCCCAAAGCTCACTCATTCCGGTTTCTCCAAGCTGATCCTGCCGAGCTTACCGTCGTGGTACTCGCCGAGCAGGGTATTTGCCATTCGTTCAATATCATATTCGCCCTTTGACACCAAAAAACCGCGCTTTTTTGCCGCTTCCTCAAGCAGCTCGTAGCCGTTCATGTCCGGGTCGGGGACGAATTTATATCGCTGCGTCAGCGCATCGGGGTACATTTCGCGCAGTCTGAGCATGAAATTAGCCCCAAGAGTCTCTTTGTCGAGGACATCGGCCTTTATCGCATTGGTTATGGCGAGCATTTCGCCAACCTCCTGCGAGTCGAACTTCGGCCAAAGTATGCCCGGAGTGTCAAGAAGGTCAAGCCCACGGTCGATGCTTATCCACTGCTTGCCGCGGGTAACGCCGGGCTTGTCGCCTGCGACGGCGGCCTTTCGCTTTGCTACCTTATTAATAAATGTAGACTTTCCGACATTGGGGATACCGAGGATCATCACGCGCAGCGGACGTGACACCTGTCCTTTGGCTGCGTAGTCGGCGATTTTATCCGCCAGCAATTCCCTGAGCGCCGGAACGAAGCCGTTAACGCCCTTGCCGGTCTTGGCATCGGTCTCAAGTATCTTTATCCCCTGCGCCTCAAAGTACTTTTTCCACTGTGCGGTCACAGCGGGGTCGGCAAGATCAACTCGGTTTAGGATGATAAGCCTCGGCTTACCGGCAGCGAGTCTGTCTATATCGGGATTGCGGCTCGAGTTAGGTATTCTTGCGTCCAATATCTCACACACGGCATCGACAAGCTTAATACTGTCCTCGATCATGCGCTGAGCCTTGGTCATGTGGCCGGGAAACCACTGAATATTCATTTTTTCAAAATTCATATCTGCCATGGCAATTACGTATAAGGCGAGCCTATATGATCAAATGGGAAGGAAATGAACATAACCTTGCCGATGATATTGCGTGTGTCGACCATGCCGATGCGCTCGTCACGGCTGTCGGTCGAATCATTTCGATTATCTCCCATGACGAAAACACAGCCGGGCGGCACTATCTGAACGCCGGTAAAATCTATCTTATTTGCAGTGGGCTCGGCGATATAAGGCTCGTCCAGCGCCTTGCCGTCAACATACACGATGTGCTTATCAAAGTCTATCTCCACCGTCTGCATCTCAGTTGCTATAACGCGCTTTACAAGGGCATAATCGGCATAGTCATCCTTCTGAAATACGATGATATCGCCCTGCTTGGGCTTATAAAACAAGTTCGTGACGACCATTTTGTCACCTTCCTCGAGCGTGGGGTGCATCGAAGAGCCGACAACATCGACGAGGCGGACAAAAAACACGAATACGATAACGCAGGCGATGAGCGCATAGACGATGCACTGGATCCAGTCATATATCTCCGCCCTGCCGGACACGACCTCCTCGGCTTTCTTATTTTTATTATCAGCTTTTTTCATTTGCATTACCTCTGATAAATTTGTTTCTCTCCATTATACACTCACTTCCCGCATTTAGGCAACAAAAAAAGAGGCAGTAGCCTCTTTTTTTGACCATTTGTGGGTCTTGAGCTTACAGACGCTCCTTGACCTTTGCGCTCTTACCAACACGCTCACGCAGGTAGTACAGCTTTGCTCTGCGGACTTTACCGCGGCGAACTGTCTCTACGGAGACGATGGAGGGAGAGTGTACGGGGAAGACCTTCTCACAGCCTACGCCGTAGGAGATACGACGAACGGTGATGGTCTCGTTGATGCCGCCATGCTTCTTGGCAATGATAGTGCCTTCGAAAGCCTGGTTGCGCTCACGGCTGCCTTCCTTTACGCGAACGGTGATGCGGACGGTGTCGCCGACATTCAGTTCGGGCAGTTCGGGCTTCATGTACTGTTCGCTGAGAACTTTGATCAGATCCATAGTCTAATCCTTCCTTTACTTAAGGCGTTCGTGCCGGAGGACTCCCTTTGGGTCTCGGCAGAGGACCGCTTGATAGCTCGTACAATCTGCACAAGCCATAGTATATTATCACACAAATGCTTGTATTGCAAGCATTTTTTAGCGGAAAACGCTCATATTCTCGTCAAATACCTCAAGCCTGCGGAATTTCGCAAAGTCTGGCGCTATATCTGGGCAAAGCTGCCTAGTCGCCTCGGCGAGCAGCTCGGGGTTGAGCGTTGGCTCCTGCGCGGAGATGATTGCATTGAGGCGTACATCACTGCCGTCGGCTTTAAAAGATATCTCCTTGATGGCGGGTCTTATATCGCTCTGACCCATGCCGCGCTTCGTCTTTTTGGTGATGACAATGCTGTCATGTTCGTAAAACTTATCGAGCTTTGCCGACATTTTCTCGGCGCTGCGCTCGTCGTACTCAAAAACGCCGGATATCTTGAGCCACTTTAGCTGCTTGACCTTGCGTTCGGATGAGTACACATCGATAGCCTCTATCCCCTCGGGCAGCTGCTTTGACAGTGCGTCAAGTATATCCTGAGGCTGCCTGTCCTCAAGAAGCTTAAAGTCCATTATCTCGCACACGCTCTCAGTGCCGACGGAAAGCGGAAGCGCAATGGATATCTGCGGATGGGGGTTAAAGCCCTCGGAGTATTTTAATCGGCACTCGCCGCGCAGGAACGCTCTAGTGAGGGTTCGCATGAGATCAAGATGCGAGATGTAGACCGCCCTGCCGGTCTTGGAAAACAGAAGTCTGTACTTATCCATCACAGCGTCCTCCCTTCAAAAGCTTTGCAGCTCCGCAGGCAGAGCATTGCTTGCGGCAGTCGGGCGAGAGCTCGGAGCGGTAGCACTGCTCCTTTTCGTGCCATAAATGCTCTTTGCGCACGCCGACATCGACAACATCCCAGGGCATAATTTCGTCCTTATCGCGCTCACGGTGCACATAGAACGTCGGGTCAACGCTCGCATCGTCAAACGCCTGCATCCAGCGGTCAAACGAGAAATAGTCCGTCCACGCCTCGAGTCTGCCGCCATTGCGCCACACTTTCTCGATTACCTTGCCCATGCGGCGGTCACCACGTGAAAGGGTCGCTTCGATATAGCTTGTCTGCGGATCATGCCAGTTATAGACCACATTTTTGGCCTTTATATTCTCACGCAGGAGGTTTACCTTGGCGATATACTCGTCCATGGTGTTCTGCTTTTCCCACTGGAACGGGCTGTGCGGCTTCGGGACAAAGCAAGAGGTCGACACGGTTATGCGCACTCCCCTGTTTTTGTTTTTGGCATAAAGCCGCCATGTGTGCAGGACCTGGTTTGCAAGCTCTGCTATGCCGAGTATATCCTCCTCGGTCTCGGTGGGAAGACCGAGCATGAAATAGAGCTTAACATTGTTCCAGCCGCCCTCAAATGCAAGGCGGCAGGTGTTTAAAAGATCCTCCTCTGTGACATTTTTATTTATCGCGTCACGCAGGCGCTGGCTTCCGGCCTCGGGTGCAAATGTCAGGCCGCTTTTGCGGGTCTTCTGAAGCTTGTGCATTATCTCGATAGAGAAGTTGTCCGCTCGCAGTGACGGCAAGGACAGACCTATGCTGCGTGGCTCGCAGTATTCAAGCAGGCCGTCGCAGATGCAGGATAGATGCCTGTAGTCGCTTGAACTGAGCGACAGGAGTGTGATATCCTGACAGCCGGTATTTTTGAGAAGTGCCTTGCCCTGCTCAACAAGCAGCTCAGGGCTTTTTGCCCGTATGGGTCTGTAAACATGGCCCGCCTGACAGAAACGGCAACCGCGCACGCAGCCGCGGAAAAGCTCAAGATTAACTCGGTCGTGGATGACCTCGGTCGACGGAACAACGGGATGCAGCGGGAAATGCGCCTTGTCAAGGTCAGCTATAATGCGCTTCGTGACGCGCTCAGGTGCGCCCTCCGCGACTTCAATGTGATTTATCGTGTTATCGTCGTTATAAACAGGCGTATAAAGGCTCGGGACATAAACGCCGCCTATCTGGCAGGCTTTTTTAAGGAACTTGGCCTTGCTCCAGCCATTTTGCTTCGCCTCGTGGATGAGCGCCAAAAGCTCGTTATTCATCTCTTCCCCCTCGCCGAGAAGGAAAATGTCCACAAAATCAGCCATGGGCTCAGGGTTTAATGCGGCCGTGCCGCCAATTAGAACAAGCGGCAGAAGCTCATTCCTGTCGGCGCTGTGGATAGGCAGTCCCGCCATGTCCATCATGTCGAGCACCGTGGTGTATGCCATCTCGTAGCCGACGGAGAAGGCAAGCACATCATGCTCGGAAATGGGGTCACCGCTTTCAAGCGCATAGAGCTTGATATCGGCCTTTTTCATCTCCTCATACATGTCTCCCCAAGGCGCATACACGCGCTCGCACCAGACATATGGCAGCTCATTCATCGTTGAATAGAGTATGCCCATGCCGAGGTTCGACATGCCTATCTCGTAGGTATCGGGAAAGCAGAATGCGACCCTGACATCGACCTCGTCCTTGTTCTTTATTATCTGATTATATTCGCCGCCGGTGTAGCGCGCAGGCTTCTGCACTCTTGGCAGTATGCGCTCAAGCTTTTTGTCCATGTTGTATCTCCAAAATGAATTTCCTAATGATTTTACAACATTGAACCGTTTTTTACAATACCCGTTTGCGCCGTTAATACCCACACTCCGGCAATAAGCAGAGCTGCACCGAAGGATTGGCGTATAAAATACGCGCCAGAAAACAGCAGCGCCGCACCCATAAGCATGCCCGTAAGCTCAAGAAGCGCATTTGCAAAGCCCACGCCGCCAAGGCTTTCGGCGAGGCACTCTAACGCCCGCCCGCCGTCAAGCGGCAAGGCGGGTAGCGAGTTGTACACCGATAAAACGAGGCTGAACCCGGCAGTTTTGATAAGCAGCAGGTTTTGGCTCAGGTTGCCGAGATATGACGCGGCATAGGCAAGAGCGAAGCCTGAAGCCGGGCCGGCGCAGAGGCATATCACAGACTTCTCCGTGCCCATCACACCGGAGCAGCTGATGCAAAGGCCACTTAACGTCACTTTAAGCCTGTGCACCCTGCCGCCGCATAGTACGATCGCTGCGATATGTCCAAGCTCATGTACTAAAACTGCAAGTGTCAGCGCCACGAGACTCGTCATGCCCCCGAAAAAGTAAATGACCGAGAGCAAAAGTATTGCTCCGGCGCTGATATCTACCCTTTTCATATGTAAAACTCGGGGTTGAGGTAGGTTTGACCTTTCATAAGTTCAAAATGCAGGTGCGGTCCGGTGGCAGCTCCCGTCTCGCCCACAAGGGCTATCGCCTCTCCCCTTTTGACTTTGCCGCTGCCTTTCAAATGCTTGCTGCAATGGGCGTAAAGCGTGCGGTAGCCGCCAGCATGGTCTATGATGACATACTTGCCATAGCTGTCGTTCTCCCCGATAGCGTATATCGTGCCGTCTGCAAAGGCGTGCACCGTTTCGCCGGTGTTTGCCGCGAAGTCCGTGCCATAGTGGTACTTGACCTCGTTTTGAATTGGATGCATGCGGTAGCCGAAGCCGGAGGAAGTCATGCCCTCAACAGGGCTTGTATACTTAAACGGAAGTGCACAATAGTCATATGACACATTGGCCGGCACGGCATAGCTTGAAAATGCCTTCTGCGATTCGTAAAACGCCGCAACCTTTGGCGGCGTTGTGGGCTTCGGCGTGGGCGTAGGGGTAGGCGTTGGAGTTGGAGTCGGGCTCGGGGTCGGAGCAGGTGCAGCGGTCGGTGTGGGGGTCGCGGCAACAACTGCACTCGCAGGCTTGGGCTTGAAGTCCTTTGTGAAATCAAAGGCGTTTATA
Organism: Bacillota bacterium; assembly: GCA_022784505.1. Classification (GTDB taxonomy): domain Bacteria; phylum Bacillota; class Clostridia; order Oscillospirales; family Oscillospiraceae; genus F23-B02. Next base: position 13,248 of record JALFUQ010000021.1, on the reverse strand, counting down.
ATATCCTCCCTTGTAAGCTCCGAGCCCAGTGCGATTATCGCCTGTGTCTGCTCATCCTCCATACGCAGTACATCTGTGATGCCGTCACGTATCTCATCAGACAGAGACGGAAACAGCATTTTTATCGCCGTCAGCGCTATGAATATGCCCGCCGAAATATAAAGCTTCAGATCCTTCATGGCTTGTCACCTCAACTAATTGTATTTAGGTCGTGGCTGACAAATTCGTAAATAATTCTTGACAACTCCGGTTTGTCTTATTATAATAATAAAGCTGATTTCGGGGTGTAGCGCAGTTGGTAGCGCGCTTGGTTCGGGACCAAGAGGCCGGGAGTTCAAGTCTCCCCACTCCGACCAGAAGAAAAATCCTGTCGTATTTTCGACAGGATTTTTCTTTTATAGAGAGTAACGCTGAAAAAGCGGACAGTCAGAGAAATAAATACAAGGCTTGACTTGACAATTGCTCGGCTGCCGAGTATTATGATTACATTATTTAAAATTTTTTAAGTAAGGGAGGCTTTGTGATGGCAAGCAGAGTGGCTGTTGTGACCGGAGGAAGCAGCGGCATAGGGCGCTGCACCGCCGCGGCGCTAAGGGATGCAGGCTGCACGGTTTATGAGCTTTCACGCCGCGAGGTCAAGGCCGACGGCATTAAGCACATCACCGCCGATATTACAAACGAAGAGCAGGTCAAAGCTGCAATCAATACCGTGACGGCGCAGGAAGGTCGGATAGACATTCTTGTAAACAACGCCGGCTTCGGTATATCCGGTGCTGCCGAGCTCACCGAAAGCGGCGCTTCCCATGCGCAGCTTGAGCTAAATCTATTCGGCATGGACAATGTCACCCGTGCAGTGCTGCCGGTCATGCGCTCGCAGGGCGGCGGCAGGATTGTGTGTATGAGCTCCATTGCGGGCATCGTCCCCATCCCCTTTCAGCTTTGGTACTCCGTGAGCAAATCGGCTGTGATTTCATATGTTCTTGCGCTTCAGAACGAAGTTCGGCCGTTCAATATCAGCGTATGCGCCATCATGCCCGGCGACATTTCCTCGGGATTTACCGCCGCAAGGTACAAAATATCGGAGGGCGACGATGTTTACGCCGGACGCATCGAGCGCTCGGTCGCCGTCATGGAGCATGACGAGCGTACGGGCATGACCTCGGAATACGCCGGAAGGTTCGTTGCAAAGTATGCGCTTAAAAAGTGCAGCCGCCCGCTGGTCGCCTTGGGATTTGCCTACAAGGGTGCAGCTATGCTCGCAAAGCTTCTGCCCCGCCGGCTTTCAAATTGGATCGTCGGCAGGATATACGCAAAATAAATCATATATATTAATATTACAAAACAGCCGGTCTATGATAGGTCGGCTGTTTTGATGCATTTTTGAAGAAGAGAAAGAAAATGGTCTGCGTGAGCACCGTCCATTTGCGTGTGGTGGAACTGGAACGAGACCGTGAGCGTTGTTTTTAAAAGTCTGCTGCGGTATCTGCCCCAGATGATAAAGGGATTGTTGAAAATTCCGCTGTACATTCCCACGGCGGATTCAAGCTCTGTGTCAACGACAGCGGATGTGCCGATGGCCATTTTGTCATGTATATCGTGATTTTTGCAGCTTTCGGCAACCTGTGTTGTCAAGCGGAGATAATCACGCTCGAACTGCCGCAGATCATCGCTGTACGGCACGTCACATGAGCTGACCTCGCCGGTCTTGTTCTTGACTATGCAGTTAACCGCTAAGCTGTCATATCGGCAAAGAGATGTCTATATGATCTTGAAAAGCAACGGTCAGACCGTCTCCAAGAAATACAGCTTACCGAGAAGCGGCTTTTGCTCGGGTGTATATGGACAGTCGGCCTTTTTGCCGCAGTATAGGGTCTTTGATGAAAACAGCCCTGAGCGGATGACGAGCACATTGCCCCGTGCACCCATTTTTAGCACAGCGTCGCACAGCTCAAATTGCAATGGGATCCAGTGTATAATGTTTATCTTCTTATCTATGCTTACATAGCCGTCGCTCCCGTCAAGCGACAGCTCCACCAAATAGCCGTCGTACAGCCGCCACTTAATAATGTCGCCGTCAAGCTCAAGCTCGCCGCACAGGTCGGGAATTTTGAGCATTTTATCAAACAGCTCGCCCGTTGTCGTCGGCAGCTTTTTCATGAACGGATTATCGTCATATTCTAAAGCGTCGTCATAGCTCCATGTAACATAGACGTCGTCCGGCAGCGGTGTGGCGGTCAGGTCATCTACATCGATCATTTGTCTTTCAATGAACAGTTTTACCGGCATGTCACCGGTATATTGGAGTTGCTCCTTCACTTTAGAAAACCCATCTTCAAAGTCAAACAAGTCTCCGTCGTAAGCGATAAGCCACTTTTTATTTTCATCATCCCATTCTAGCTGGTCATAATAGGAAAGCAGAAAAAGCGTGTCATTGTAAACGAAATAATCTAAATCGTCAGATACGCACTTATACTCTATCGGCAGGCTGCGGCGAGTGACCGAGTTGTAAACGCGGTATTCGGCGAGATCAACAATGCCGAGATGAAACTTTTGTTTAAACTGCTTATAGTACGGCGAGTTTTCGTATTCCTTTTTCTCCCTTGGACGCCGAAAAAGAATATCAATGCACGCGCCCGCAAGGAACAGCAAAATCAAAGGAGAAAGCAGGATGAGCAACAATGCCGCAAGAAGCTTTGTATACCATTTGTCGTTTTCCATTGTCTACATTCCTCCTTTTCGTACATTGTAGCATAGATAAAAGTAAAAAAAGCAAGCATCACAAGATGCCTGCTTTTTTTGGAGCGGGCAACGAGACTCGAACTCGCTACCTCCACCTTGGCAAGGTGGCGCTCTACCGGATGAGCTATGCCCGCACACGGAACACTAATTATTTTACCACACAAATCAAATTTGTCAAGCAAAACTTTCATATTCCGGCCAAATTCATTTGAAATCTGCAATATCCCCAAAGCCCTTGCCGAAAACATTCTTGGCATCGGTGATGATGAAGAATGCGTTTTCGTCGATACTCTTTATCATCTTCCTGATATCGGCTATCTGCGTGCGCTTGACAACGCACAGCAGCACCTGCTTATTCTTATGCGAATATGCGCCCTCTCCCTCAAGGATGGTGACACCGCGGTGCAGGCGGTCGGTGATATCGGTCACGAGCTGATCGCTCTTTTCGCTGATGATGTAGCACACACTGGAGTTGTCGATGCCGTACAGCACAAGGTCAACGACCTTGGACACGACAAACATTGTAATGACGGCGTACATTGCAGACTCAACTTTGTTGAAGATAGCCGCAAATGCGACGATTATAAAGCAGTCGGTTATGAGGACAACAGTACCGAAGTTGAGGTACGGGAACTTGAGCCTTATAAACTTTGCGATAATATCCGTGCCGCCCGTGGTAGCACCGGCATAGTAAACGATGCCGAGGCCGAGGCCCTTGACAGCGCCACCGATTATACAGGCAAGCAGCATATCGTTTGTCGGCGATATCGAAAGCAGTGCAAAAAGGTCGACGAACACAGACGAGAGCAGCATGCCGACGAGCGAGCCGACGATAAAGTCCGTGCCGAAATAGCGCCACGCTATGATAAACAGCGGGATATTGAGCACGATGGTGAGCAGACCGACGGGGAGCTTGGTCAACAAATTGATGATCATTGCGATACCGCTGACACCGCCGACGATTATCGAGTTCGGGTACAGGAAGAACTGGAAGCCCGCCGCAAACAGTGCTGAGCCGACGATTATCATCAGATACTTGATCGTGATAGCTTTGATTTTCTTATTTTTAATCATAATAGAGCCCTCAGTTTATAAGTGACAGCTGCTCCTCTCCCCTGTCCTCATCCTTGAGCAACGCACCGGCTGCCGGAAGGCTGCGGACACGGTAGCGGGAGACATTCTTTATTACGGTCGATTCGAGCTGTGCCGCCGAATTCAGTTTATGATTTTTCTTTAAACTCATTCCGGCAACACCTTGCGTGGTTCGGCTGGTCTTGAGCTGCAAAAGCGAGGTGTTGAATACGAGCGCCCTGCCGTCCGTTGAGAACATGGCGACATTTATATCCTCGGTTATCGGCATGACCTCAACAAGCGGGCTCTTATCGGAATATGCGTTAATGAGCTTCTTGCGGTTGGTTTTTGTTTCGTATGCCGACATTTCGAGCCTTGCTATCTTGCCGTTTTCAAAGAACAACAGCAGCTGCTTTTTGTAGTCGCCCGGGCAGACGACACTCACGATGCGTTCGCCGTCCTCCATCTCAAGCCTCGTCGGCAGGTAAATGCCGAGGTCGGAGGCTTTGGAGTTCTCAAAGTCGGATAGTTTTGTTTTATACACGCGCTGCTGATCGGTGAAGAACAAAAGCTCCGTGCGATTTGACAACTCAAAGGACATTTTGAGCCTGTCCCCGTCCTTAAACTTCTGCTCACCGCTCATGCGAAGCGACAGCGGGGTTATCTTCTTAAAGTACCCCTCGTTCGAGATAAATACCGTTACAGGGTAATCCTCGACAAGGTCGGTTTCCTCAAACTCTTCTATCTCGTTTGCGTACACGATGCCCGTCCTGCGGGGGCAGGGGTATTTTTTTATAACCTGCTTGAGCTCATTTACAATGATGCTCTTTATCTTGCGGCGGCTCTTGAGCGTCTCCTCAAGCTCCTCTATCGCCTTTTCAAGCTCCTCGGTCTCGGACACACGCTTGAGGATATACTCCCTGTTTATATTGCGCAGCTTTATCTCCGCAACATACTCGGCCTGCACCTTGTCGATACCGAAGCCCATCATGAGGTTGGGAACGACCTCAGACTCAAGCTCGGTGTTTCTGATTATCTCTATCGCCTTATCTATGTCTAGAAGAATTTTTTCAAGGCCCTTGAGCAGGTGCAGCTTGTCCTTTTTCTTTGAAAGGTCAAAGTACACACGACGGCGTACACATTCCATACGCCATGCACACCACTCGCTGAGTATTTCTCTCACACCCATGACCTTGGGGTTGCCGGCGACAAGGATGTTGAAGTTGCAGGGGAAACTGTCCATAAGAGGAGTGAGCTTGAAAAGCTTTTGCATGAGTTTTTCGGGATCGGTACCACGCTTGAGGTCAATGGCGAGCTTAAGACCGCTTAGATCAGTCTCGTCTCGCATGTCGTTTATCTCGCGCAGCTTGCCGGCCTTAATAAGCTCTGCAACCTTGTCGACGATAGCCTCCGTCGTGGTCGTGTAGGGTATCTCGTATATCTCGATGATATTTTCCTTCTGCACATAGCGCCATCGTGCTCTGACCTTGAAGCTGCCGCGGCCGGTGTTATAGATATTCTCCATCTCCGCGCGGTCGTAGACGATCTCGCCGCCGGTGGAGAAATCGGGTGCAGGCATGGTCGAGAGCAGGTCGCACTCGGGATCTGACAGATACTCTATAGTCGAGCGGCAAACCTCCTCAAGGTTAAAGCCGCATATCTGGCTTGCCATGCCGACGGCGATGCCGGTGTTGCTCGACACGAGCACATTGGGAAAAGATGTCGGCAGAAGCGTAGGCTCTTTCATGCTGCCGTCGTAGTTATCGACAAACTCGACTGTATCTTGATCGATATCGCCGAAAAGCTCGGCGCAGATGGTAGAAAGCTTTGCCTCGGTGTAACGGGAAGCCGCAAAGGACATGTCCCTTGAATACACCTTGCCGAAGTTGCCCTTGGAGTCGACAAACGGGACGAGCAGCGCATCGTTGCCCTTTGACAAGCGCACCATGGTCTCGTATATTGCAGCGTCACCGTGCGGGTTAAGGCGCATCGTCTGGCCGACGATGTTTGCGCTCTTTGTGCGGCCGCCGTTTAGAAGTCCCATCTTATACATGGTGTACAGTAGCTTTCTGTGCGAGGGTTTGAAGCCGTCTATCTCAGGTATGGCGCGGGAGATGATAACGCTCATCGCATAGGGCATATAGTTTTGCTCCAGCGTCTCGGTTATCGGCTGTTCTAAAACCTCGGCTCTAAGGCCGATGACATTGGGATTATTGAATTTTTTCTGCTCGGGAGCTTGTTTTTTAGCCATTTAGAACTTTTCCTTTCAACGCTTGCCCTTTTTCTTTGCGCCGGTCTCAAAGCTTCGGCGGCATTTGGGACAATGCGTAGCCTTGAACAGCCCCAAATAGACCACTTTTCCGCAGTAGGGGCATTTGCAGAAAAGGAATATGACGACGAACGACAGCACAAAGCACGCAAGCGACAGCACCGCCGAATACATTGGCAGCACCGTGCCATTGCCGTTCGTGATAACACCCACGACGCCGAACATGACGCACAGCGCGAGCAGGAACTTAACTAAATTTCTGGCTCTGTCAAACTTCATATCCGCACCTCTCAGGATATATCCGCCATGTCAAGATACAGGTATCCGTTTTCGGCGATATGATTTTTTCTGCCTGCAAGGTCGTCGCCAAGCAGAAGGTCAAACATCTGCGACATGCGCTCGGCATCCTCGGGCATTACTTTAATGAGCCTGCGCGTCTCGGGGTTCATGGTAGTCATCCACATCATGTCAGGATCGTTTTCGCCAAGGCCCTTGCTGCGATTGATGCTGGCCTTTGCGCCGTTAAGCGATGCGACGATATCCGCCTTTTCCTTGTCGGAGTAGGCAAAATAGGTCTTACCCTTGCTCTCTATCTCATACAGCGGCGACTCTGCGATATACACGAAGCCTTCATGGATGAGCGTGGGCACAAGACGGTATATCATCGTCAGAATGAGCGTTCTTATCTGGAATCCGTCAACATCGGCATCGGTGCAGATGATGACCTTGTTCCAGCGCAGGTTGTTGATATCAAAGGCGTTTAGATCTTTTTTCCCCTTGACCTGCACCTCGACCCCGCAGCCGAGGACTTTTAAAAGGTCAGTGATGATATCGCTTTTGAATATCCTCACATAATCGGCCTTGAGGCAGTTTAGTATCTTGCCTCTAACGGGCATGATGCCCTGGAAATCAGCGTCACGGGAAAGCTTACATGCGCCCAGTGCCGAGTCTCCCTCGACGATGTATATCTCGCGCTTTTCGGGATCCCTGCTGCGGCAGTCAACGAATTTCTGCACGCGGTTTGCGATGTCTATGCTGCCGGAGAGCTTCTTTTTCATGCCAAGTCTTGTCTTTTCCGCCGCCTCACGGCTTCGCTTGTTGACAAGCACCTGCTCAGCTATCTTATCCGCCTCGGGCTTATTCTCAATGAAGTATATTTCCAAGCGCTCCTTGAAGAAATCGGTCATTGCCTCCTGGATAAAGCGGTTTGTTATCGCCTTCTTGGTCTGGTTTTCATACGAGGTCTGCGTGGAAAAGCAGTTTGTCACAAGAACCAGGCAGTCGGCCACGTCCTGATAGCTTATCTTGCTTTCGTTTTTCTGATACTTGCCTATCTTCTTTATGTAGGCATCGATGGCGTAGACGAAGGCGTTTCTCGTCGCCTTCTCGGGTGCGCCGCCGTACTCGAGCCACGATGAGTTGTGGTAATACTCGGTGAGGCTCACTTTGTTTGAGAAGCAGAAGGCAGCCGAGAGTTTGACCTTGTACTCGGGCTTGTCCTCACGGTCACGGCCGCGGCGCTCGGCGCTGATGAAATACGGTGAAGTGAGCGGGCTGTCAGCCGCTATCTCGTGGACATAGTCGAGGATGCCGTTTTCGTACACATAATCTGTTACTTCAAACTTGTTGCCGTTTTGGTTGCGGAACCTGAAGGTTATACCCGCGTTAACAACTGCCTGACGGTGCAGGACATCTTTGAAAAACTCCTCGGGAATGTCGATATCCGTAAAGACCTCAAGGTCGGGTCTCCACTTGATGGTCGTGCCGGTTTTTTTGCGGTCAGCAGGGCTTATCTGAAGCTCCTGACCTTTTTTGCCGACGACCTTACCCTTTTTAAAGTGCAGCTCATATTTATTGCCGTCACGCCAGACGGTGACATCCATGTATTCCGAGGCATACTGCGTTGCGCATGAGCCAAGGCCGTTAAGGCCAAGGGAGTACTCGTAGTTTTCGCCCTCGTTGTTTGAATACTTACCGCCTGCGTACAGCTCGCAGAAAACGAGTTCCCAGTTATAGCGCTTCTCGTTTGCGTTCCAGTCTACCGGGCAGCCGCGGCCGAAGTCCTCAACCTCGATCGATTTATCGGCATAGCGAGTCAGCGTGATGAGATTACCGTGACCCTCGCGAGCTTCGTCAATGGAGTTTGACAAAATTTCAAACACGGCGTGCTGGCAGCCATCAAGCCCGTCCGAGCCGAAGATAACGCCCGGGCGCTTTCTGACTCTGTCCGCTCCCTTGAGCTGAGAAATGCTTTCATTACCGTATTGTGCGGTGGTTTTACTCATTTTCCGAAATTCCCCTTGAATACAACATCTTGTGTTTAGTGCCTTATAAATTCCTTGATAACTTAGATTATTTAGTATATTATAATTTTGCTAAAAAATCAAGTATGACAGCAAAAACGGGGACAGAGCGCACTCTGTCCCCAAAGCCGACCCAAGATCGGCAGACGAAAAAGTCTGAATGTTCTCATTATCACGGTGATAAGAGCTCTCATTCTGCCCGGTTCTTTCTATCTCACGGACACTTTTTGCCGTCTGATAATATTATTGCATGGATTTTTCATTATAACCGTGGTAATATATTGCCATGGCCGTTTAAATGACGGACAGGCTGAATATAATAATGAGAAAAGATAAGGAGTTCTTTTCTCATGACTAAAAAGGAAACAAAGGCACTCAAGGCAGAGTACAATAAGCGCGTAAAGGAAATGAAGGCTATTCGCTCACAGCTGCACAGCGCATACGCAGCGTTCGACACCGTCACCGACCCCGACATGATGGACGCATGCATTTTTGAGATAAACGCGCTCAAATCACGGTATAACTATGCCGTCGCCAATGTAAAAAATCTAATGCAATAGGAGACACATATGGATTATTTGAATCTTGCGATCTATGTCGTTATCGGAGGTCTGCTGCTGTGGCTGGTCATCAAGATCTTTGCAACGCCGATAAAGTGGGCATTCAAGTTGCTGTTGAACGCAGTTTTGGGCTTCGTAGTGCTGTTTGTATTTAACTTTCTCGGTGGCTTTATCGGGCTTAGCATCACCGTCGGCTGGCTCAGTGCGATAGTTGCCGGTGTGCTTGGCATCCCGGGTATTATTCTGCTGCTTCTTATCGAAAACTTTTTCCTTTGATACATAGCAAAAAAAGAGAGTGCAATGCACTCTCTTTTTTATCTAAGAAGCTTTAATGCTTCCGATATTTCTTCAAACTTCATGCTGTGCGAGGCTTTAACAAGCACCGCATCTCCTTTGTGGATGAGTTCAGGCAGCTTCGATATAAGCTCGGCATTCGTCTCAAAGTGCAGGGAGCTTATTTCCTCAGCCGCCGTGCAGGTGTATCTTGACAGCTCACCGACCGTGAGCAGCAAGTCAACTCCTTTATCGGAGGCGTACTTACCGACTTGGGCATGAAGCTCTTCCTTGTTCTCCCCCATTTCGAGCATGTCGCCCAAAATGCAGACCTTGCGGCCGTTTATGGCTTTGATGGAATCTATCGCGCACATGACCGAATCGGGGTTTGCGTTGTAGCAGTCGTCAACGAGCGTTATATAGCCCGTATCCGTGACATTCGCCCTGCGTCCGACGATCTCATAGGCGGCAACACCTGCGGCGATCTCATCATCGCTCAGCCCCATCGCAATACCGACCGCCGTGCCCTCAAGTGCAGCATAGACCATGTGGCTGCCATAGGACGGCACGGTGACATGTATGCGTCTATCGCCGGAGACAATGTCGCAGCTAAGCTCATTAAAGCTGCTAGAGCAAATGTTCTCGGCCTTAACATCGGCGTTTGCGTTCGTGCCGTACAAGACCTTGCGCTGACAGCAGTCAAGCGTCGAGAGCAGGTCATCGTCGCCGTTTAGAAAAAGCGTTCCGTCTTCGGGCATATAGTCGAGCATCTCTGTCTTTGCCTTCAAAACGCCGTTTCTGTCGTGCAGGTGCTCGAGATGAGCATGGCCGATGAGCGTATACACCGCCATCGTGGGGTGCACCATCTTGGCAAGGCGGCTCATCTCGCCGAAATCGGATATGCCCATCTCAATGACCGCAGCCTCGTGCTCCGGCTCAATTCTAAAGATGGTGAGCGGGACGCCGAGCTCGTTATTAAGGTTTTTCTCTGTCTTGAGCACATTGTACTTCTGCGAAAGCACAGATGCGACCATTTCCTTTGCAGTTGTTTTGCCGACGCTTCCGGCAATGCCGATAACGGGAATGTCAAAGCGCTTGCGGTAGTTCTCGGCAAGTGTCTTGAGTGCCGCCGCAACATCGGGTACAACGATGACCGCGCCAATGACATCATCAGGCACACATTCGGCTATGCAACAGACAGCGCCAAGCTCAAATGCTTTGTTAATGTAGTCGTGGCCATCGACACGCTCGCCCTTTAAGGCTGCAAACATGAAGCCATTTTCGACCTTGCGGCTGTCTATCGCAACGCCGAGTATCTCGCTGTCTGAATTTCTGCTGTCGTGGAGCTCACCGCCGACTATTGCGGCAGCATCAGAAACGCGCAAACCTCTCATTTATCGTACTTCTCCATTGAAACTTCAATGATCTTATCGCAAAGTTGCGGAAAGCTCATGCCCATTTCTCTTGCCATCTGCGGCACCAAGCTTGTCGGTGTCATGCCCGGGAGGGTGTTAGCCTCAAGGCAATAGATCTCGCCGTCAGTCTCGTCCATGAGGAAGTCTGCACGGAAGTAGACATCGATCATGAGTGCCGTAGCTACACGCTCGGCAAGACGCTGAAGCCTGTTGGTGTCCTCGGCGCTTATCTCGGCGGGGCAAATTTCCTCCGTCATACCGGCCTGATACTTATTTTTATAATCATACCAGCCGTTTTTGGGGATTATCTCAATAACAGGCATTGCCTTACCGGCGAGAACGCCGACGGTAAACTCCCTGCCCTTTACATACTTTTCGACCAAGACATGTGATTCGTACTTGAACGCAAATTCAAGTGCGGCATCATACTCGTCACGGCTGCGGACAATTGATGTGCCAACGCTTGAGCCGCCCGAGCAGGGCTTCACTACGCAGGGGAAGCCGACATCGTCGTACCTATCTGCGCCCTTTTCAAGAACTATCCCCGCCGGTGTGGGTATGCCGTTTGCACGGAACATTATCTTTGACAGCTCCTTGTTCATCGCAATTGCGCTGCCGAGGTAGCCGCTGCCGGTGTATTTAACACCGTGAATATCAAGAGTTGCCTGTATCTTGCCATCCTCGCCGTCCTGACCGTGCAGTGCGAGGAAACAAATATCCGCAGCGCGGCATATCTCGATGACATTACTGCCTATCCTCGACCCCTTGCCTTCTTCGAGAAGCTTATCAAAATCCGGAGTCTCCTCCTTGACGGAGTACTGGATATCCTGCTGCTCACGCTCGAACAGCTCCGTGGGGTCGTTATACTCGCCGTCATAACCGTAAAACAGATCGACCAGCACGACCTTATGTCCCTGCTCTCGCAGCGCCCTTGCCGCATTTGTTCCGCTTGTGATGGAAACATCTCTTTCGCTTGACAATCCGCCACATATTACCGCTATATTCATAACGACACCTCCTAACATATATGGCGAGTATACCACAGTGTGCCTCTGAGGGCAAATATATATTTTAAAAAAGTAGTGCATAAGGCAAAGTGTTATGTTATAATGTCGTTTTGTAATATAAGACAAGGATGATCAATTATGAACTATATCGTGGTCGATTTGGAATGGAATCAGGCTATGAGCTCCAAATCCTCCGTATTCAACAAGCTCCCTATTAAGCTCAGAGGCGAAATTATCGAAATAGGTGCAGTCAAGCTTGACGAGAATTTGCAGCCGGCCGAGGAGTTTACTATCGATGTCAAACCTGTGTACTTTAAGCGCATGCACTATAAGGTCAAGAAGCTCACCGGCTTTGACAAGGAGCGTCTGGCAAAAGGACTCAGCTTCCGCGACGCTTTTGAACAGTTCCGCGAATGGTGCGGCGATGGTGTTACTTTCCTAACATGGGGCTGCGATGACCGCGGCATCATGGAGCAGAACATCATTATCCATGACCTTGACTGGGACTGGATTGCCAACTGGATCAATTTGCAGCTTATATATAATATGCAGACTGACGGCGACAAAAATCAAAAATCGCTCGCAACTGCGATGGAGCATTTCGGCATTGAGCAGACTAGAGTTGCCCACGACGCTCTCGGCGATGCGTACAACACCGCGCTTGTCTGCACAAAGCTTGACATCGCCAAGGGGCTTTCCGAGTATGAGGACGCATCGAGGATGCTCTCTGTGCGCAGTCACAAGCAGTCCTCCGGCGAGAATAACGGTCCTGATCCTATCGAGCATCTTGTTTTTCCCGGATATATCAGCAAATCTGAAGCATTTGCTGACGAAAAGCTCGTGAAGCTCCCCTGCCCCGATTGCGGCAGCGAGCTTTCCTCCCAGCGGTGGATAAACCAGGGCGACCAGCGCTACATGAACATTTACACCTGCCCCGATTGCGGGAGCTATCTGCTGCGGCTCAAGTTCCGCAAGCAGGAGGATGACACATGGGCAGCAAACAGGCTCGTTTACAAGGCCGACGACGATACGCTCGACTTTTACAGAACCAAGGCCGCGCTTTCCCGCCGCCGCGGCCGCAGTGGCCGCTCGCCGAAGAAAAACAGGCCCGCTGGCAAGCAGTAAGAAATATGCAGCTAAAGAAGGCGCAGTCCCATGAAAAGTACAAAGCAAATGTCAGACTCCATCCGGCTCGGTGCAATTCTCGCCATGTCCGGCGGTTTTATGGATGCGTATTCATATATCCAGCGTGACGAAGTTTTTGCCAACGCACAGACGGGCAACATTTTACTGTTCGGAGTAAAGCTGTCCGAGGGCGATTTTGCCGGGGCGCTGCAATACTTTTTCCCCGTTCTCGCCTTTGTTCTCGGCATTGCCGCCGCAGAGCTTGTGCACATGCGCAGACAGCGCATTCTACACTGGCGGCAGATATCCGTAATAAACGAGGCCGTTATACTTACGGCTGTTGCGTTTATCCCGCTGACGCAGAACATCCTCGCAAATTCGCTTATATCCTTCGCCTGCGGAATTCAGGTAGAAAGCTTCAGGAAAATCCGAGGCAACGGCATTGCAACAACGATGTGTATCGGTAATATCCGAAGCGGAACGCAG
>JALFUQ010000019.1 GCA_022784505.1 Bacillota bacterium | reverse complement strand
GATTAAAGTGGCACGCGAGCTGGGTTCAGAACGTCGTGAGACAGTTCGGTCCCTATCTGTTGCGGGCGTAGGAGATTTGAAGGGAGCTGTCCTTAGTACGAGAGGACCGGGATGGACTGACCTCTGGTGCACCAGTTGTCGTGCCAACGGCACAGCTGGGTAGCTATGTCGGGACGAGATAAACGCTGAAGGCATCTAAGCGTGAAACTCCCCCTAAGATAAGATCTCCCATCCTTTAAGGAGTAAGGGTCCATGTAGACTACATGGTTGATAGGCCGGCGGTGTAAGCGCAGTAATGTGTTCAGCCTACCGGTACTAATAGCCCGAGGGCTTGACCTACAGTTATGCAGGCAGCCTTGCCGTTCCTTCTTCTGTTCAGTTTTGAGGGTGCAGTTACCCCATAAATGGCCCGTTGGTCAAGTGGTTAAGACGTAGGCCTCTCACGCCTGAATCGGGAGTTCGACTCTCCCACGGGTCACCATATGCACCATTAGCTCAGCTGGTAGAGCACCTGACTCTTAATCAGGGTGTCCAGGGTTCGAGTCCCTGATGGTGTACCAAGAGGGGAAGAAATTTTCTTCCCCTCGGAAAAAAAGCCTTGACTTTAAGGCTTGAATATTGTAGTATTTGGTGTGTTCCAAATGCAGTTGGTGTTTTTAACGGTGAGGGTCCACCCGTTCCCATTCCGAACACGGAAGTTAAGCTCACCAGTGCCGACAATACTTGTCTGGAGACGGACCGGGAAGATAGGTCAATGCCAACATCAAAGGGTTTGGCGCAAGTCAGACCCTTTGCTTTTGCCTCCTTAGCTCAACAGGTAGAGCATGCGGCTGTTAACCGCAGGGTCGTAGGTTCGAATCCTACAGGGGGCGCCAGATGGTATTGCCGTCACAATTTCATGTGACGGCAATATCTCCATAAGGGCCTTTAGCTCAGTTGGTTAGAGCAACCGGCTCATAACCGGTCGGTCTGGGGTTCGAGTCCCTGAAGGCCCACCATTATAAAGGGGAATAGCTCAGCTGGTAGAGCGGCGGTCTCCAAAACCGTAGGCCGAGGGTTCGAAGCCTTCTTCCCCTGCCAAAAAACCTGTCACGTTTGTGACAGGTTTTTTCTTTTTGCGCTAATGCAACCACCGCCAATGCAGGCATAGAAGAATTTAGGGTCTTTTTCGCTTTTGCCTTTTTTATTTTAATGTATAATTGAGCTTTTGACTTAGGATTTGTCGCCGCATAAGATTGGTTAGGCGGCGACTGGGGGGAAAAGAGAATATTAGAATGAGGTGTATTAAACCAGTATGCACATTTTAATTAGATGTTGCTATTCCTTCGATCGACCTAAGACACTCATTCATCATGGAGTTGATTATTTCCTCACAGGTGACGACTTCATCCATTAGTCCGATTGTATCACCGACACATATAAAACCGGTGCCGTCGATGTCACCGTTTTCGAAGAACATTTTGCAGGCGGTGGAGCCTGCGACATATTCACGGATATCCTCAAATTTGCACTTTTCCGCCTCTTTGGCGAGCACCTTTTTAGCAACGGCGCTGTTGTACATCCTTGTTGAGTTTTTGAAGCTTCGCAGCAGAACGCATTTGTCCATTTCCGTTGCGCTTTTTGCCAGGTGTTCCTTGACTGCCGGAAGTACAGGACATTCGCTCGACTCAAGAAAGCGTGTTCCCAGATACACACCCTGCGCACCGAGCATCAGCGCAGCAGCCATTTGTCGCCCGGTGCCATGCTCTCAACGAAGACAGGGAGAAGATAATTTCCGAGTTCGGCGAAGCGGCGGATTAAAAATTCACCCGAAAAATGAAAAGACCTGCACTTTTTGTGCAGGTCTTTTTCAACGTGATTTAGCACTTTTTCGCCTGATACATATTTGAATCCGCGCGGGCGATGATATCTCTAATTTCGCTTCCGGAGCCGTAGGCATAGCCGAAGGAGGCAGAGATATCCGTCGAGCCGCACCATTTACCGCACAGGCTCTTCAGCTGCGCCTCTGAGGCATTTTCGGATATCAGCAGGAATTCGTCACCGCCATAGCGGAAAGCCTGACACGACTCATCACAGATGGCAACAAGACTATCGGCCATTTTGCGGATGAGCTGATCACCGGCGAGGTGGCCGAGGCGGTCGTTTTCGGCCTTGAGCTGGTTGATATCCCAAAAGATCACGCCGACGCTTTCAAGCTTCGGGTACTTCTCCTCGACGAGCCTGTCGCAGCAGGCTTTGTTTTTAAGCCCCGTGAGACTGTCGGTCTCGCAGCGCTCAACGAGCGCAGCTTCGCGCTGATGGGCTTTTATTATGAGTGCAACAGCAAGGCACATCAGAAGCAGAACGGCGATATCGGCGGCATAGGGGGCGCCCAGATGGACGCAGACGATGCAGACTGCGGCGAGGGCGGCAAGTGCAAGAATTTTTATCTTCATATTACACCTCATATGGCGACACCCGCCGGTGGGCGGGTGTTTGGTCATTATTTCAGGTTGGTGCTTTCAAAGAAGGTCATGATAGCCTCGACCTTGACGGCACCGCTCTCGATATTATCCTCGGCGCTGACTGACAGGTCGGTGATGAGGCAGCGCCAGCGATTATTGGCAAGCTGCGACACGATGTTCTTGGCGTTGGCGTAATTGGACGCCGTGAACGAAAGGTTAACATTACGGCGAACGATACCGTCGTCACCGATGATGGGGTCGGCAAAACTGATGGAATAATCAGAGCCGTGGGCGAGGATGCCGTTGAGCTCGCGCATGAGCTGCTTGGCGTTATCATAGGGCGCGATCTCGGTGATCTCGTCCTTGGGACGGGAGAGTATCTCATCGAGCTCGGCCTGCATCTTATCCATGGAGGCGACCTGCGCCTGCGAGACGGACAGCTGGCTTTCGGCCTCGGAGATCTGATTATTAATGTCGGCGATATCCTTTTTCAGCGGGGTAAGGAACAGCAGGTAATAACAAACGCCGACGAGGAGGACGACGAGGAAAACGACCATGATGACTTCGCGGCCGGTGAGCTTGGATTTCTTCATATCACTTCGCCTCCTTGACAAGATTTACGGTCATGAACATCTCGGCCTGCTCGGCATTTTCGGCCTCGGCGCTGTAGACATAAGCGCTGTCGACCATGGGGCTGGACTCAAGATCCTTAACGACGGCACTGGCCTGAATAAGGGTGATGCCGCGGATATTCATGGTGATGACATTGCCGTTGATGGCGAAATCCTCGATAACGGCGGCGTCCATGATCTTCGACTCGATGAGGGAATAGACCTCCATGCGGTCGACGAGGGAGACCTCGTCCTCGCTCATCCAGCCGTAGCTGTAGCGGCCGTACTGCTTCTCGAGCTCGGGGTAATCCTTGAGCTTGAGGTCGAGCATTTCCTGCTGGGACTGGATATCGGCCAGCTGGGCGTAAGCGTCGGACTTTTTGCTGAGCTGATCGATGAAGCCGAACTTGGCAAACAGAGCAAGAACTATGACGATAACAATGAGGTACGGCGCCATTTTACGCAGGTCGAAGCTGCTGACATGGCGGGAGAAGTTCATGGTCTTCTTCGAGGGAGCCGCAGCATTCACCTTATTCTTGGTTTTGGGCTTGGATTTAAGTTCAAGAGCCATTATATACGACCTCCCTTATTGCTGAACGGCAGCGCCGACGGCGATAGCGCAGGCCAGAGGCAGCGCACTGTCGTCACCGTGAAGATTGATAAGCCGTCTGATATTATGCATAGCGAGATTGGTGCTTTTCAAAATTGCGGTGCGCAGGCTCTCGATGACCGAGGAGCCGCCGCAGTAGTAGATATCGGTGAGCTTATTGCCCTCGTCGGCGTAGGTATTATTGTAGAAGGCGACGACCTTCATGACCTCGACGGCGATACTCATGGCAACATCGCTGCAGCAGTCGAGCGAGAGGACATTGTCCATATTCGACTCCTTGCGCGAGCGCGCGATATATGCATCGACGCGCTGATTCGCGGCGATCGCCTCGTCGAACAGCTGACCGCCGAACTCGATATCCTTACCCATGACGTAGTTATCGTCAAGGAAGATATCCACGCGGGTGGCGTGCTGGCCGACATCGACGATAGCGAGGCACTTGGGCTCGTTTTTGGCTCTGACGACGAGGTTGAGCCACGCCATCTCGTGGGGTATGGCGACCTTCATGGTCAGGCCGGCCTTTTTAAAGATATCGTAATAGCTTTCGACGACATCCTTGGGGACGGCGGCGGCGTAAAGCTCGATAGACTTTTCGTTGACGCGCACGACCGAGTAGTCGTACTCGTACTTCTCTGCGTCCTTGCCGACGAAGTCACGGAACTCGAACGGCAGATTAAGCTTGAGCTCCTGCTCGCTCATAAGGGGCATGGTGACATGGTGCGCGATGACGACCTGCGGGGGCAGGACGAAGGCGCACGGACCGGGACGGAGGCCGTGCTCCTTGAGCATGTCCTTGATAAAATTGGTCAAAGCGGTGGGAGCGGTGACGCGCCCCTCACGGATAAGATTTTCGGGCAGGCGCTTGACCGCCATTTCCGCAACGGCATCACCGATGCAGACGGCAAGCTTGAGGGTATCGCTGCCTATCTCGATCCCTATCATTTTTTTGCTGGACTTGAATTTGTCTTGAATCATTGAAGACCTCCTGCCCGGACTGACCGGGGCGTGCAATTTTGGGGGTGCGGGGCTGAATAATTATGTGATGATCTCAGAACAAGCCGAGATACCAGTTGACGATGGGAGCGCCCACCATGAGGGTGAGCAGCATGCCGGCGCTGAGGGCAGGGCCGAAGGGGAAGGCTTTTTCCGAGCGGCGGAGCAAAAGCGCCATCACAAGGCCGAGAACGCAGGAGAACACCAGCAGCAGCAGGCACTCCGGCAGGTCGAGGAACAGACCGAGGACGAACAGCAGCTTGATATCGCCGCCGCCCATGCTCTCTTTTTTGAGCACCTTGTCCATGAACAGGCTTATAAGCAGCACGGCGCCGCCTAAGGTCAGCCCGTGCCACAGCGCGTACCAAACGCTTGCAAAGCCGCCGTAATAATAAGCGTACACGAGCTGGCACACGGCGGGGATAATCAGAAATCTGTCGGGTATCGTCATCGTGTCAAGATCGATGAGCGACAGGGTGAACAGGCAGCTTGCGAGCACCATTATATCCAGCGTATACAGCGTAAAGCCGTATCTCAGGAACACCGCGACGAAGATGACGGCAAGCCCCAGCTCCGTAAGCGGGTAGCGGGGGGAGATCTTCTCGCCGCAGTAGCGGCACTTGCCCTTTGAGAATATGTAGCTGAAAAGCGGGATAAGGTCGCGCGTGTGCAGCTCATGGCGGCAGGCGGGGCAAATGCTTTTACCCTTTGTCCAGCTTTTTTTATTTGCGATGCGCCAGGCAAGGCAGTTTAGCGCACTGCCCATGCACAGACCCAGAATGACGCACAGCACGAGAAGATACACAAGCGCCGTCGTGTCAAGATAGCTTAGATCGTAGACCTGCTTCATGCCTTGTTCTCCGAATTGGTGGTATTCTTCTCGGGATGGGAGACATTGTACCATGTCGGGGTACTTGTCACATCATGTGCGTTTTCGGCGTCTGCTTGGCTTATGCCGGTTAGCGTGGTAGAGCCCTTTTCGGCAATAGCGGCAAAGTAGTCAAGACCGTAATAATAGCCGTTGTCCTCGTAGAAAATCTTTATAAAGCCCGGATTTACATACATGATGTACATATCCGCACCGGGAAAGGTCTTGCACTCGCCGGTGTCAAACTCGGCTGTTTGAAGTATGCTGCCGGTGGGGTCTTTCATCATGAGAAGTGAGTTCGCCTCGCCGAGCACGCTGCGCAGGTTGGCAGCGTCCGCCGCCGCCTCGGCCTTATCCGTCGAGGATACGACGACAGGAATGATAATCGCGACCAGAACGGCAATTATCGCTATGACGACGAGCATTTCTATGAGGGTGAAGCCCTTTTTGTCAAGTCTCTTTTTCATGGCAGCGCCTTTCCGTGTCGGTTATGACCTATGGATGACTGTCCGAACGCTCGGGCAGTCATCCAAGTTCCATAACAAAATAAGTGAATTTAAGCTATAAAAAAACATTTTTTATAGCTTAGCTGGGGCTTGACGCAGACAGCAACCCTCTGTCTGCGTCGCCCGTTATTATATTACTGGGTTGTTATATTCGATGGAAAATCAGGGGGTCTGGGTAGCGGCAGGAGCCTTGTCGCCAGTTGAGCCAGCTACTGCTGCGAAGTCATCGATGGTCTTGTCGCAGTACTTAATAACAAAGTCATTGTTTTCGTATGTTACGGTCCAAGAACCATTGTCGGTAACGGACATGGACTTAACAGCCTTCATTGCGGGAGCTTTGAGACTGCCTGCCTTAATGGTAACAGCTGTGCCACTAACGGTAACATTGCCGTCGTTGGACAGGTAAGAAGTGACGATCTCAGCCTTGTAGGAACGCATGTTTGCTGCGTCAGCAGCAGCTGCTGCCTTCTCGGTGGAGTTGGTGACAACGGGGATGATGATAGCAACGAGGATAGCAATGATAGCTATGACGACGAGCATCTCGATAAGGGTGAAGCCCTTCTTGTTAGTGAGTTTTTTCATTGATAAATACCTCAATATTATTTGTTGTGATTATTGTATATTGCCCGGAGGCTGTATTTCCAGACCGCCGCGGGTTGAACGGCGGCTAATGGACTGATTGAATTTTAATTCATAATTAATTACGAATTACGAATTTTTATACGCTGCCGTACATGGTGAACAGCGGCAGGTAAACCGAAAGCAGGATGAAAACGACCAAAACTGCCATGACGATGACGATGACAGGCTCGAGTAGACCGAGGGCTGCCTTTACCGAGGCGTCGACCTCCTTGGTGTAATACTCGCTTACAACATCGAGCGTCTCCTCAAGCTTACCGGTCTCCTCGCCGACGGCGGTCATCTCCAGCAGCAGGCCGGGGAGCCAGCGGCTCTTTTTAAGTCCGTCGCCGAGGCGGTTACCCTCGATGACGCCCTCAACGGCGGCGTTTATATCCTCGCCTATGAGCATGTTATCGGCGACATCGGCGGTGATCTTCGCAGCCTGAACCAGCGGCAGACCCGCAGAGAGCATGGTCGAAAGCGTGCTGCAGAACTGGCTTGCGCCGTTCATCCTGTTTACAAGCTTGATGCCCGGGAACGTCAGCGCCAGCTTGGCAAAAAACCTCGCGCCGGTCTCGGACTTTTTAAAGAAGTGCATCGCAAGGATGAGCGCAAGCACAACGGCGACGATGATAAGTATATTATCGGTCATGAAGTGGCTCGTCGCGATGAGAATCCTCGTCGGGGCGGGCAGCGTATTGCCCATCGAGGCAAAGGAGTCCTCAAATACGGGGACGGCCTTTATCATGATTATCGCAATGACGATGACGGCGACGACGAGCAGCATCACAGGATAAACAAGCGCACTTTTTACCTTGGTGCCGACCGCAGCGGACTTTTCGTAATAATCCTTGAGCCTTTCAAAGCATTCGTCAAGCTTACCGCTTTCCTCGCCGGCACGCACCGTCTCCAAAAATGTCTTGGGCAGGAACGAGCCGCGCTTTTCAAAGCTGTCGGCAAGGCCGTTACCGGCGTGGACATCGTCGGCAACCTCGGTGAGCATCTTCTTGACCCGCTTGTCATCCTCGTTTTCCGCAACCAGCTGCAAGCTCGAAACAAGCGGAAGTCCCGCCTTGAGCTCAATGCCAAGCTGACTGCACAAGAGCGCAAGCTTCTTGGGCTTTATCTTGCCGCCGCTTATCAGCGTGCCGATATCGGCATTCATAAGGTCGTTGACCTTGCCCGCCGACACAGGCTCGACATTTATAAGAACCCGGCAGTTTTCACGGGCCTTTGTCACGGCGTCGGCCTGGTCGAACGCCTCAACTACGCCCTCGATCTGAGCACCGCTCGTGCTCAAACCCTGATAACGATATGTTGTCATGTAAGAAAGCTTCCTTTCTGTTAGTACAAGGTCGAGCGCTTTACATACTCGCGGTCATGAGCAGCCCTTATCGCAGTTTCGCTCGTTATCTTGCGCTGCTTGAACAGGCTGATGAGCGAGGCGTCCATAAGGTGGCAGCCTGCGTCGCCGCTCGTGACGATGGAGTTCGCTATCTGCGGGGTCTTGCCCTCGCGGATGAGGTTCCTTATAGCACTGTTGCTTATCATGACCTCGGTCGCAAGCACCCTGCCCATGCCGCTCATATGCGGCAGCAGCTGCTGGCATATTACCGCCTGCAGGCACATGCTAAGCTGCATGCGCACCTGCGCCTGCTGGTCGGCAGGGAAGACATCGACGATCCTGTCTATCGTGTCGGCGGCCGAATTGGTATGCAGCGTCGCAAAAACAAGGTGGCCGGTCTCCGCCGCGATAAGCGCCGTCTCGATCGTCGAGAGCGTGCGCATCTCGCCGATGAGGATGACGTCGGGGTCCTCGCGCAATATCGATTTAAGTCCGTCCTGGAACGAGCGCGTGTCCTGTCCGACCTCACGCTGGTTTATGATGCATTTGTCGGGACGGTAGATATACTCAATGGGGTCTTCAAGCGTGATGATATGCTTGCACTGCGTGTGGTTTATCTTATCAAGCAGGCAGGCAAGCGTCGTGCTCTTGCCCGAGCCCGTTTCGCCCGTGACAAGCACGATGCCCTGATTAAACTCCGTAAACTGCTCTATCTCAACAGGCAGCCCCAGCTCCTTGAAGTTGGGGATGTGGTCGTTGAGAATTCTTATCGCAGCGGAAATGTTGCCCTGCTGGCGGAAAAGATTGACCCTGCATCGCGTGTCCTCGTCAAAGCCGAACGCCAGATCCTGCTCGCCTATCTCGGCAATCTCCTCATAGTTCGGACTGAGCTCCTTCGCGTAGTAAACGCAGTCGTCAGCAGTCATCACATTGTCGTCAAAATCGCTGAGCCTGCCGTCGATGCGCACCCTGATGGGTATTCCGCAGACAATATGTATATCGCTTGCACGCATCTCCTGCGCCTTGCTGATTATCTCGTTAAGTGAATGTTTAACCATCTATTCTCTCCTGTCAGTCTGTGGAGTTTACAGTGCGGAACGCTTCCTCAACGGTCGTCGTTCCGTCCAGAACCAGCTTTACGCAGTCGTTTATAAGCGGCTCATAGTCGCTCTCCTCGATAAGGCGCATGAGCTCGCTGTGCGGAACATTGTCCGCAATAGCGTGCTTTATCGGCGCAGTCAGCGTCAGGATCTCAAACACGGCAGTTCTGCCTCTGTAGCCGGTGTTGAAGCACAGGGGACAGCCCTTGCCCTTATAAAACTTCCGGCCGGGGACATACTGCATGTGCAGCATGCGCTGCTCCTCCTCGCTGGCCACATACTCCGTGCGGCAGTTCGGGCAGATGCGGCGCACCAGTCGCTGGCTGATAACGCCCTTTAGCGCGCTGGAGATAAGAAAGCTCTCAACGCCCATGTCAAGCAGTCTGTCTATCGTCGAGGGCGCGTCATTGGTATGCAGCGTCGACAAAACAAGGTGGCCGGTGATGGCCGCGCGCATCGCGATATCCGCCGTTTCGCCGTCTCGTATCTCGCCGACGGCGATGATATCCGGGTCCTGACGCAGGATGCTTCGCAGACCGCTCGAGAAGGTCATGCCCGTTTTTTCGTTTATCTGCACCTGATTTACGCCGTCAAAGTTATATTCCACGGGATCTTCCAGCGTCACGAGATTGACCTGCTCGGTATTGAGCTTGCCTATCATCGTGTACATCGACGAGCTCTTACCCGAACCGGTAGGCCCGACGATGAGTATAACGCCGTTGCTGTTTTGCAGAAGATTATTGAACTTTTCAAGGTTCTTGCCCTTGAGGCCGATGCCGTCGGTATTCAATAGCGAGCTCGACTTGTTCAGCAGACGGATAACGACCTTTTCGCCGTAAACCGTCGGCAGCGTCGAAATTCGCAGGTCAACGTCCTTTTCGCCGATGTGCACATTGCTTCGGCCGTCGAGCGGGATCTTGTGCTCGGCAATGTTCATGTTGCCCATGACCTTGATCCTCGCGATGACCGCGCTCTGCGTTGCGCGGGGCACGGTGAACACCTGACGCAGCACACCGTCTATCCTCATGCGGACATACATCGCCGACTCGCGCGGCTCAAGATGAATGTCCGAGCAGTTCTGGTTGACGGCATACTCAAGAAAGCTGTTGACCAAGCGTATCGTCGGCGCAGCGTTCTCGCTGTCGGCACCGATAATGTTCGCCGCGGCAATGTTCTGAAAATCCTTTGTCGTGTCGTCCTCGGAACCGCGCAGCTCCTGCAGCGCCTTCTCGGCAGTCTCCGAGCCGTACAGATCCGTGATGACCCTCGAGATCGCCTCGGAGGAGGCGAGCATCGGCACGACCTTGCGCTTGGATGCCATGCGCACCTCGTCGATCGCAACGAAGTTCAGCGGGTCTGCCATCGCGATATATACGCAATCGCTGTCCGCCTTGACGGGGGCGACATTGTGCTTTTTCGCGATCGAACGGGGGAGCACCGTGGCCATCTCCTTGGGGAGCATGGCGCGGCTCAGGTCAATGTACTTCACATTCAGCTGCTTTTCCAAAGCCTGATAGAGCTTGTCCTGGGTCACATAGCCCAAGTCGACAAGTATCTCACCGATCTTTTTGCCGTTGGATCGCTTCTGCATATCCAAGGCTTTTTTCAGCTGCTCACCCGTGATGGTCTCGGAGGCGACCAGCATTTCGCCGAGGCGTCTGTATATCATTGCAAGGATCTCCTGCCTGTATCGTTAAAGTCAATGCCTATATAAAGACGAAAACAATGGATTTATTCAGCTCGTGAGCATTCCGGGAATAATCATACGGCTAAATCGCTGAAATTGCAAGTAAAATTTACAAAATAATCAATTATTTTTTATGCTTTCACCAAAAATGGCGTTTTTTTCACCAAAAGAGACGATTTCATAAAAATATCAAAAATTTTTCAGAACTATTCCAAATATTACTTGAATTTTGGCGCTACATTGTGCTATTATATATTAAAATTATTATGGCGTTATTGTGTCTAAGGTATGAACATTGTGTCTAAGGTATGAACAAAACGCCGTGATCGTTTTAATTTTAATATTTAACAGCAATTTTTGATAAAGCGAAAGGACGCACCGGGTATGTTTAATAAGCTTTTCGGAAAGCTATCGGGTGATTCAAGGAAAAAAGGCTTCACAATGACAGAGCTGCTGGTCGTTATCGGCATCATAGCTATTGTCTGCGCGATAGCCATACCTGCGATCATCTCGATGAACAAGTCTCTCAAGTTCAAGCAGGCTAATGAGTACGCCGAATCCATATTCATGGCGGCCCAGGCTAACCTCACGGAAATGAGAAGTGACGGTCAGCTGATAAATCTGCTGACGGACGGCAACGGTGCCGAGCAGATACCGAGCAACGTCGATTTCCCTGAGGATCATGTTGCCAACTACAGGTACGCGACAAGCGAAGACCTTGTCTACGATGTCCTCGTACCCAAGATGAGTGTCGACTCCGAGGTAAGAGACGGCAATGTGCTCATTGAGTACAATCCCTTTACCGGCAATGTCTACGCAGTCTTTTATAAGGACGGCGGCGAGACTCTCGGTTATACCGAAGGCGACGGCGTGACTAAGGTTACCCGTAACGAGGACGCCCGTCGTGATCTGCTGCTTGGCTACTACTGCGGCAGTGCCCTGTCCACCGAGCCACTCACTCCCGAGGAGACCGAGGCGGAGATCAACTTCGACAACGGCGAGGAAGGCATTGTCGAGGTCAGCATACCCATTCCGAAGTCCTACAAAAGCAGAGTTAACGATTTTGCACATGGCCTTGCTGTCGACCTGACTGTCAAGGGTGCGACTCTTGAGGACACCGACAGAAACGGCGAGACCGGATCGTTTACCGTCCAGATAAAGCAGGCCGAGCCTGCCGACGACAACTGGGATTGGGACACGGACGGAAACAAGATAATCGTCACCTATACGCTCGACAGTCTTATGAACAAGCAGAGCTTTGCAAACTACTGCCAGCGTTCCGGCGAACCTATAAAAAAAGCCCCCCCTGCGCATGTTCAGCCAAAAAGTGCAAGCAATGAGACCGGCACGGAAAAGAGCCTTACCGCCATCGCAGACGAAAGTGTATTCAACATCTACCCGGGTGAGAATATAAACATTTCCGCAGAGGTGACCTTCAAGCCCAGCGCTGAAAAGGCATCGGTAAACATCAGTACCGGTTCCTTTGATAATGCAAACCCCATGTTCGATATGCTCGTACCTGCCGACGGCGGCGACGGGTACGTTTTGTGCGTTTCCAACGGCCGTAATCTGCAGAACCTCAATGCTATCGCTCCGAAAATTGCTAATAAGATCAATACCGTAGCGTTCACCGGTGACATCGACTGGAACAATACCGTTACATATTATAATAATAAGGCCGCAAACGGCAGCTATGTAAACGACTCCACTGAGGCTCCCGCGCGTGCGCTGCCCTACTTCGTGCCCATCCATAACGAGAATCTTTTCGGCACCGCACAGTTCGTGTATCCTTCTGCCGGCGACAACCTTTGGGCGAAAATAAAGGCAACAATTGAAGATATCTTTAAAATCAACCTGAATACGGATGACGATGTGCCTACCCTGACCGACGAGCTGGACAGACAGGTCAGCGGCGGCAAGTATACCTCCACTCCCAATACCCATGCGACGGTATCCGGTGCGGGCCACAAGGTGTTAAATCTGAAAATTGATGCATCTAAGTACGCTCTCGTCGGGGACTTCTATGCTCTCAATACCACGGGCTTGACCGGAATAAATAGCAAAGATACATTCACCGGTCTGTTCGGATATGTCAATACCACCATTGATGGACTGAGCGTTGTCAACCCCATTATCAAGGGCGGCGAATTTTCGGAATATAACAACCCTGCCACCGGCGCACTCGTCGGCGCAGCGGGCTTCAATACGCTTATCACAAATTGCAGCACTTATATTGACACAAGCGCAGCTGCGGGCTTTAACAGAAGCCTGCTTCCAAGCGGCGTTACAAATAATGCGAGCGGCGACAGCTACGGTGTCAAGGGCAGCGGTGCAGTCGGCGGCCTCGTTGGCTATGCAAAGTCCCACCGCACCGTTACCGGCGAGCTGACAAGCGACAAGAGCACTCTTGCGTTCTCTAACTGCTTTGCCTCCGTCCCCGTCAGCGGTCATATGCGCGGCAATGCTGATAAGCACTACGGCTACACCAACGGTGTCGGCGGTCTTGTCGGCAATGCCGAGATATCCAACTTCTACAACTGCTATGCCTCCGGCGATGTTCTTGCCGACGGCGTGTATGTAACCAACCAGAAAGATGCAACCGGTGCAATTACCTCGATCTCAAATGCGTTTGCATCTATACTGGGCAAGGAAAACACAATTGACCTTTTGTATAACGGCCGCACCAGCATGGGTGCAGGCGGCTTCGTCGGCACGAGCCATGGCGTGCGCTACACCAACTGCTTTGCCTCCGGCGATGTGCTCGGTAAGAGCAGCAGCAGTAACGATTCCCTCAGGGCAAAGGGCACTGCCGGCTTTGTCGGCATCATGAGTTATGAGGAAACTCATGCTTACGGCAACGATGTCAACAAAATTAACGACAAAGAGCATACCGATGTTGCGCAGATGACCGTTTTCCAGAACTGCTATGCTGTAGGTCTGGCAAAGAGCACTCTTTCCGACGGTGCAAAGAATTCGGAGAACTTCTCCGGCGCAAACTGCCGCATCAAGTTTGACGGCTTCGGCGGTACTGCAACAAAGTACTGGTCGGGCAGCTACTACCAGGTCTATGCACCTTGGTGGTTTAACGAGAAAGGAACTGTTGTCAACGGCATCGAGCGTCTGCCTTATGAGAGCTTCATTTTCAAAGACAGCTATTACATAAGCCAGTATACCTCTGAAAGCTCTGACCAGACAAATGCCTGCGCAAGCCCGGTATCCTACACCAACCTCACAGATCTGACGGCAATGCAGAACAGCAACAGTTGGATTTCACAGCAGCTTATTCCCATTAAAAACCGCTCGATTCTTGATATTATAGAAAATATTAAGGGACTTGTCGGCACAAAAGATGACGATGACATGGCGGACGCAAAATGGTATAACTATCGTGGCGTGTATTTCGGTGAATGGGTCAATGCAATAAAGGATGGTAAGCCCAGATATGAGCTGCCGTGGTATGAGTTTGGCGGCGGCAAATTGGCAAGAGGGCTAATTAATGACAGTGTCAGAATAGCTAAAGTAGGTGATAAAGATAACTACGCCACCTACTACAAAAACTCGCTCGGAAGCTTGGAGGGCATCTATACCAAGCTCTACAAAGAGGGCTTCCCCGCATCCGAGTGGGATAAGGGCGGCACGGGCAGTGCGACCCATTCTTACGATACGGTCGTCACCGGCGCATACCCCTTCTCCAAACTCAAGAGCACTAACGGTGCGTCCATGGATTACTACGGACGTTGGCCCGCTAAGAAGCTCGCCGCCGGACTGGCATACTACGAGCAGTACTCCGACGGCAGCTACGGCTACTACTTTGACCGTGACCAGACATCTACATTAAATAATAGTAAGACCATCGTGTCCGACGGCTACGCAATTCTTTCCCCGGACGCCAGTGACAACATCACGGTCACGGTCGGCGGCAATGCCTATACGCTTAAAAACGACGGTACGTATACGGCGACCTACACGACGGAAAACTCCGTTTACTATGTCCACCGTCTGCCTTGGGAGGCACTGCAAAATGCAAGCAAGAGCGAGTTTTACACTCAGCTCCAGGTCGTTATCAAAAATACGGTTAACAATAAGGACACCAAGGAGACCTACACCTTCTACTTCAACCCCAATCTGGCGCTGACGCAGGTCAACCCCGTGGACGACGGCAAGGACGGCTCAAACGCAAAGTATAACGCCGTCAAGCCCGCAAAGGCTCCGAAGCAGGTCTACATCAGAACTGCAAGACAGCTTGCGGCGATGAGCAGCAGCTCCATGGCGAAGTTTGTCGCTGATAAGAGCCTCAGCTTTGTGCAGGAGCTCGATATCAACGCAGCGACCTACACCGGAGTGGACTGCACCGACAACACCCCTGTTGAGCAGTTCAATGCGTCCTACTCCGGCCGTGGCTACAAGGAGCAGGCATCTATAAGCGGCTTTGACAAGCCGATATTCAAGACCATCGGCGAAGACGCAAAGGTCTCCGACCTCGTTGTCAACTGCGCAGGCGCGCACAAGAGCGCTGACAATGAGGCCGGCTTGCTCGCAAGCTTCAACAAAGGTCTCGTCAACAATGTTGACGTAAGTGTTGCAGCCAAGGCGAACGTCAACGCGGGTACCACCGCCGGTCTCCTGATCGGTGTCAACAGCGGCACCGTAAGCCGCTGCGACGCGACCATTTCCGCAAAAGCGACCGTCACCGCAGGCACGAACGCAGGCGGCATCATCGGCGTGAATATCGGCACTGTGGAAAAATGCACAGCAAACATCACGGGCACAATGACCGTCAATGCGACCAACGCAGGCGGCTTTGTCGGCGCGGCGCTGGAAGGCTCCAAGTTCGAAGACGTAACAGTCAACGGCAGCAACATCACAGGCAATGGCTCTGTCGGTGCGTTCGCCGGATCTCTTAAAAAGACCAACGCAGACTCAGTCATCGTCACGGTCAACGGCACCGCCAGAGCGACCGACACCGCCGCAGGCTTTGCGGCCTCCGTCAATGGCGGCACGATCACCGGCTCGACGGTCACGATCGCCGAGGGCGCAGCAGTCAGCGCAAAGAAGAGCGCCGCAGGCCTTATCGGCACGGCAAATGCCGCGAACCTGAGCGGCCTGAAGCTCGAGCTCAAGGGCTCCGTCACCGGCACCGACAGCGCAGTCGGCGCAGTCACCAAGATAACCAGAGGCACTACGAGCTCTGTCAACGTTGTGCTTAACGGCGGCACGATCAGCGCGACCGCTGCAAACGGCAACGCCGCGGGCTTCACCCTGGATGCCGTCACACATATTGAACTGTGCAACGTGTCCGGCGAGGGCACGATCAGCGCGAACGCTGCAAACGGCAACGCCGCAGGCTTTGCAGTGTCCGTCAGCGAAAACGACGTGTTCAACTGCGTCGTCAGCCCCGCTGACCACACAAAGACAAACCTCAAGAATGCATATAGCGCAAGCGAGCTTGCAGACCTCACGATCAGCGCGACCGGCGCAAACGGCAACGCTGCAGGCTTCGCGGTCAATGTCAGCGGCACAATAACAAACAGCAGCGCGCTTGGCACGATCAGCGGCACGAACGCCGCAGGCTTCGCGGTCAATGTTGAAAACTCCGGCTCTATAAACGCCTGCATGGCGAACACCGACCTGGTCTATAATACCGGCAGCCCCTTCGCAAAGACCAACTCCGGCCTCGTAGCCAACAGCTACGCATGGTACAAGAACGGCGCAGTGCAGAAGATCGACCTTGACGAAGGCCTGGCAGCGCACTATTCCTCCTGCTACTTTGCCCCGTTCCGCTCCACGGAGCCCAAGCCCAAGCCCACGCTCGTGACCGTTGTCAAGGGCAGAGCGGTTGAGCAGATCAGCTATGAAGCTCTTGCGGCGCTCGAGCCCGAAGCGCTCGGCGGCGAGTCGACCGTCTGGCAGTTCGCCGGTAAGGACGACGCTTACCCGTTTACCAACATGCGCGGCGCACAGTATGCATATCCCATGCTCCACGATCATTACGGCGATTGGGTCAATCCCGCTCCGCACGCCTACGGTGTCGTGTACTATGAAAAGAGCGGCAATAATATCGTCTCGATGGATCTCGTTGATCTGTCCGTCGTGACCGATACCACAGCGCACCCGAGCTATTCGTTTGAAAAAAGGCTCGAAGATGACAATAAGCCCATTACCGAGACCGGCTATGCCGTGTTCTATCATAATCAGACGCAGATCATGATCGACGGCGACGGCAGTGTTGCTGATTATGAAAAACTCAATGTAACTGAGGCTGACCTTACCGGCCTCAAGTGCGGCGATAAGGACGCGGACATCACCAAATTCCTCAAAGATTACAAGTTCAGCATCTGGCCCGAAACCAAGAATGCTGAGGCAAAGCAGGGCATCGTGATCAACGGCCTTGACGGCGGCAAGCACATGATCGTTCCGGCCTAC
Organism: Bacillota bacterium; assembly: GCA_022784505.1. Classification (GTDB taxonomy): domain Bacteria; phylum Bacillota; class Clostridia; order Oscillospirales; family Oscillospiraceae; genus F23-B02. The sequence goes on along the minus strand of JALFUQ010000019.1, from coordinate 4,780 downwards.
GCCGATGCGATCATCAAGAATTGGACTGCCGAGACCGCTGCCGAGACCGCGACCTACGAGATCCGCACGGCCAACCAGTTTGCGAACATTAACGCCGATCTCGGCCTTGCAAGCATCGCAAATGGCTATGTGCAGACCCATAACTTCACCCTGAACGGCAACTCGAATATCGAGACATTTAAGAGTCTCAGCTACGACGGCGGCAATCACGAGATCACCGTCGGCGCTATCGAGCATGGCCTGTTCGGCGCAGTCGGCACCGGCGAGGCAAAGGCTGAGATCAAGGACGTCAAGCTCACCGGCGCAGTGCTCACTGCGACCAAGACCGCAGGCATAGTTGCCGATACGGTGGGTAAGAACGGCACGATCACCGGTGTGACGCTTTCTAAGCCGCGCATCGAGATCAGCGCAGATTACACCAAGGACAACAACACAATCGCGATCGGTGCAGTCGCTGGTACAAACGAAGGCACCATCGAGAATATCAAGGTTGAGACGAGCAAGCTGACGGACATTGACGGCAATGTCCAAAAGGACGCCGGCGAGGTGATGTATATCCCCTTCGTCATTGACGCTTCTAAGACCACGCTGAAGAATGTGGCGCTCAACCTGAACATCGGCGGCCTCGTCGGCAGCAACACAGGCACGCTCACGGCGTCCAACGTCAAGACGGATATCGAATTCACGCCCGTGACCGCAGCACCCGATGCAGACGCTGAAAAGACCACGCTCACTCAGAACGTCAGCTTCGGCGGCCTCGTCGGCTACAATACCAATACCGTCGAGGGCACCGTCACCGGCGATATCAGCCTCGGCAGCGTTGCACTCGATAATGACGGCAAGGAAGTCACGCTGACTGACAAAGTCATGCTCGGCGGCCTCGTCGGCTACAGCAAGTCGGAACGCAACATCAGCGCAAGCGTCGGCGGCACTGTCACCGGCGATATAAGCTACACCCGTCCCGCAGTCGTCTCCGATGATAAGGATGCGACCGTTAAAGGCAAGACCGTCAAGGACGATGTCATGCTCGGCGGCCTCGTCGGCTACAATCACGAGGGCGGCACCGTTGCTGCAAGTGCAAGCGTCACCGGCACCTTCGCCGGAAAGGCGGCAAAGACTGACGAAACCGATAAGACCATTGCGATAGTCAAGGCACAGGATATCATCGTTGACAAAACCGATACCTCGAAGAACACCTATGTTCTTGACGCAAGCGTAAGCGGCAATACCTACATCGGCGGCCTCGTCGGTCAGATGAACGGCGGCTCGTTCGGCAAGACCGTGGGAGCAAGCGGTGCGGTTAAACTCGACTACTCGGTCGGCGAAAGCTACACCGGCGGCATTGCAGGCTATGTCAACAACTCGGCTGTCAACAATGCCAATACCGACCTTGATATCACAGTAAGCACGGCAAATGCCGAGCTCTATGCTGGCGGCATAGTCGGCAAGATCAGCGACGGCTCGATGAACGGCGGCAAGGCATCCGGCGAATTAAGCATCAACGGCAGCATTGACAGTGCAAATACCTTCGTCGGCGGTGCGATCGGTTATGAAATGGGCACGACCTCCTTTGCAAATGTCAGAGCAGCGGTCGATATCAACGGCAGCTGGAGCAAAACGAACCATGACAACTCTGTTGATTGCCCGTCCGGCTACGCCAATGTCGGCAAGTTCGTTGGCCATGTTACCGGCGGCAAGTTCTCCGGCTGCTCCGCCACCGGCAACAGCAACCTTGCTCTCCAGTTCCTCGGCACTATCAATAAGACCAAGAAGACGATAAAAGGCAGCAACTACTACTCCTACAAGCTGGCAGCCGATGAAGCGTTCAAGAACTTGACAGGTACTGTTGAGCAGTGGCCGAATCAGACCTATATAGGCAAGGATGCAGCGAACAAAGACATTGCGTTTGCAAAGGTAAACAATGGCACAATCTACTATATCTTTGCTGCCAAGCTCAATAACTGTGTCTATACCGACAAGGCAGGCAGCGAGTTCTACCAGACCTTCAAGCAGATCGATAGCTTCTACACGCTCTCCAATGTGGTTTCACATGTGCAGTATGAAGCAGATAAGACGGTCACAGCAATGACACCGGCAGGTCTGGACTACATCATTGTCGATTACACCGGCAAATGGGCATTGACCGCAGATGGTGGAGATGTCGGCCTTATGCAGTTCGACTCTGTGTTTGAGGACGATAAATCATCCATATGGACTCATGAGGGAGATAAAAAACTTCGGAATAATAAGTCTGGTATTTCAAAGCCGTATCTGTATGTTAATAAAAATGTCCTTACGGATAAGGTCAAAATGGATAGTGACGGTCAATTCTTGCTTGAAGATGATGGAAACAACTTTGTACGCTTCTATGACACCTATAAGATTTGGGGTAAAACGAAGAACTACTACATGTACACGAGCAATGACAGTATTGCAACTGACACAACTTCCAGCACGGGCAACAACACAAAGTTCAAGCTCTATACTGTAAAATCGACCAACTTTACCAGAGCCGCGATGACCTACTCGGATCTGTGCGACTGGGCATGCACATCCACACCGAAGACCTAATACGGGAGGCACCTGATGAAAATTAAAGAAAAACTGCGCAGCAGTAAGGGTGCCTCGCTGATAATCGCTCTGGTGTTCATGCTGTTCTGCGCCATGATCGGCAGTGCGGTGCTTGCCGCCGCAACTGCCAATGGCGGAAGAATTGCCGCCCTGAAAAGCGACCAGCAGGAATATCTTAATCAGCGAAGTGCAGCGACGCTTCTCTCCGACGAGCTTCAGATAAACAAACCGAAGCTCACCGTCACGAAAAAAGAAGTGGTAAGGACTGCATATGCAGTCGGTAATGGCGGCGTTCTTACGCCGACCGGCTCGACCACGACCAAAACCATCGACTTTAAAGTAAACGGCAATGTCACGACCCCGCTCCAGTGTGTCCTGTTTGAAAGCGCCATCCTGCGCTATTTGCAGGCGAACGATATGGATGATTATACTGTCACCATAAGCGACTTTACCGTTGCGGGCGCAAACGGCTCTGCCGGTACGGAGATCAGTTCTATCTCGGACTTCAGACTGTACGACAGCGTTAAGGGCAAAAATCAAGATCCCGAGTGCACCCTGACGGTAGACCTCAGTAAAGGCTCTGTCGGTGCCGGTACGCCCGTGACGAACTTCTCGGCGAGGGTCGGATGCGTCGGCCCTGCCCCGCAGAATTCCGATGCAAACAAAACCGTAGCTCCGTACACCTTCAATGTCAGCTTTGTCGACGATGCCAAGCTGTATCTGAGAATGTATGCGGCCACGGGATCTCCCAATGAGTACACGTATGAGCAGCAGGAGCCCGGCTCAAGCTCGAGTGAGCTTGTAAAGGTCAAAACGACGACTACTACCCAGACGATAAGCTGGGATCCACCCGAGATACTTAAGGGGGCGGCTAAATGGAACGACTGATACGCAAACTGAAAAGCAAGGCCGGCGAAAGCCTTGTCGAGTCCATGGCGGCAATTCTCATTTTCACGCTTTCGTCCATCGCTCTTTTGAGCATGATCTCCGCCTCGGCCGATGTTAACCGCACCGCCAAGGTCGCAGACCGGCAGTACCAGGAGCAGATGGTCTATGTAGAAAAGGCGGAGGTCACCGGCTCGACGGAAGGCCATGTGACGTTTAAAGTCAACAACGAAGCTGTTGCACAGGACAATGTGTACATTTGCCGTGAGCCGAATAACGACAGCGCGCTTTACGCCTACTACCTCGCGCCGACCCCGGCCCCGACCCCGACGGAGGAGGCTGGAACATGAAAAAAATAGCTTCAAAAAGCGGCTTCACCCTCATAGAAATGCTCGCAACGCTGCTGATACTCGTGTTCCTCATACTCGGCATCGACACAGGCATGGATTCTGCCGTGAGGGTATACGATGAGGCCAAGTTCGAGGCAAACAGCGCCTCAATGGCGAATATCGTCAACACTTCCCTCGGCGATATCCTGCGCTATTCGGATAATCTCACCGTCGCAGAGGAGAACACCAGCTTCAAGGACTCGGCAGGCACGATCGTTCCCAATGTCGAGTTTGTGTTCACAAACTACGAGTACGGTGTCAGAGATGCGTACTTCTCGCTCAAGGACAGCGCCAATAAGGAAGACGGCATTCTGAGAATGAGAAATCTCGAAAACGGCAATGTCGTTGAGCTCGTCAACACCGGCGCGTATCCCGATATGAAGATCGGCGACTTTCACCTTGAGTACAAGGCGCTCGGCAAGGACGAAGACGGCAATACCACCGGCGGCTACTTCACCGTCAAATACACGGTCTTTTCCAAGAAGGACAGCAACCTGACCAAGGAAGTGCAGTGCATCATCCGCTGCATGAATCGTGTGTGATAATAAAAAACTCCGACTGATTGAACAGCACCCCATTTGTTAGACAGTATGGTATACTACTAACGAATGGGGTGTTGCTTTATGCCAAAAGGGAAGCCAAACAAGAGATACACTGGGGAGTTTAAGCAGATGGTAGTGGAGACGATGAGAAAAGAAGGTCTCAGCTACAAGGAAGCAGAACGTCAGTTCGAATTACCGCATATGCGGGCAGCAGCCTGGGAACGAATCTACCTTGAGGAAGGTCCTGAAGGCCTGTATATCGAGCGGCGCGGACGTAGCAGCAAAGGACGGCCGCCAAAGATGCTAAAGCCAGAGGTTGAAGAAGATTTGCTGGCAGAAGTGCAGCGGCTGAGGGCGGAGAACGCATACCTAAAAAAATTGAATGCCTTGGTT
>JALFUQ010000083.1 GCA_022784505.1 Bacillota bacterium | reverse complement strand
GCCGGCGGTGATCTTGCCGGAGACGACCTTCACGAAGCTGAACTTACCGAACTTATCGGAAACGGTCTTGAATACGAAGCCGGTCACGCCGTCGTTCTTCTCGACGGGTGCGGGGCAGTAGTCGGCGATGCCCTGAAGCATTGCAACGGTGCCGACATTGGTCATCGCGTCGCTTGCGAAGACGGGAACGACGGAACGATCCTTCATACCGGCCTTCAGACCCTCGACGATGTCCGCCTCTTCAAGCTCCATGGTCTCAAAGAACTTCTCCATAAGCTCCTCGGTAGCGCCTGCGGCGGCTTCCATAAGCTCTGCGCGAAGCTCCTCAACATGGTCGGCATCGGCCGCGGGGACTGCGCCCTTCTCGGTCTTGTTGCCCTTGGTGATGTACGCGACGTTGTGAACGAGGTCGATAACGCCGGTGCCGTCGGAGGTGGGGATGGTGACGGGGCAGACGATGGAGCCGTACTTGCCCTTCAGGGTTTCAAGAGCCTTGAAGTAGTCGCCGTGCTCTTCGTTGCACTTGGAGATGGTGAACATGACGGGCAGTGAAGCTGCCTTGAGGTAGTTCCAGCAGCGCTGTGCGCCGACGGGAATGCTCTCGCCCGTGTCCTTCGCGGAGGTGACTATCATACCGGCCTCAACCGCGCGCAGAGCGCACAGCGCGTCGCCAACAAAGTCAAAGAAGCCGGGGCAGTCCAATACGTTGATCTTGCAGCCGTCGTAGCTGACGGGAGCAATGGAGGTGGCGATGGTTATCTGGCGGGCGATCTCCTCTGCGTCGTAGTCGCATACGGTGTTGCCGTCGGCGACCTTGCCGAGACGGTCGATAGCGCCGGTGACGTACAGCATACTCTCGGCCAGACTGGTTTTGCCGTTATTGCCGTGACCCAGCAGGGCAATATTGCGGATGTTCTTGGTTTCGTAGCTCATGTGTTGCTTCCTCTCTGAAATATATTATGAAGTTTATTTAATAACGCAATCGATTTATTATACACTATAAGTTTATTTATATCAACATTTTTTTACTCCGAGAAGCAAAAGCCGATGATAAGCACGGGTATCAGCCATGCGAGCAGGAACGTAAGCGCCGCAATGACGGTCATTTGGCCGGTCAGGCTGAAGATAAACATGACCATCATGCCTATGACGGTACTCATGGCAGAGAGCATGACGCTTATGCGCACTCTCGTGTACAGGCTCTTGCCATGCTCGGCGAGATGGACGAATGCGCCAAGCCCCTCGCGGGAGACGAGCGCTGCGGGCTTACTTGATTCTGATGGCTCTGCGCCGGATATCTCATAGCGCTGCGCAAAGGGCGGGAAGTCAAAGCCGTCGGTCGGAATGTCGTACTTAACGGACAAAAGCTGCGGTGTGATGTTAAAATCGCGCACGGCAAAAATTGGGTGACGATCCGAGCGCATGAGCATGTAAAGCGCATCACGGACGCTGTCAACCGGGGCGTATTCCATCTGGAACATGCCGCAAATGGTGTCGCCCTCGGAGACATACACGCAGTTTTTGATTTTGAACATATCCGGCAGATGAACACCCATAAGGTGCATGAAGCTTGCCGAACCGCAGTAGACCTCAACGCCGTCGACCATGGCGATAAGTCCGCCACCCTCGTGACAACGGAAGTTTTCAACACGCAGAAGGCTGCCCTTGCCCTGCTGCATAAGCTCAGCAAAGGCGGGGGAAAGCGCACTGCCGGAGGCGGCAATTATACTGCCTGCCAACGACACGACCTTCTCCGGCTTCATTCCGGCGAAAATTCGCGTCTGCGAGATGGTGACGCAGCCTTTGGGGAACAGGTCGAAGTCCGTGATTATCATGTGGCGGCACTTTCCTATATCGTAAATGCCCGACCATCCGGCGATCGCCGAGCCGCTTTTTATAAGCGATTTGGCAGAAACAAAGTTTGCAAGCGGATATGTCAGCAGTATCGTAAACGGTGCTGCGAAAACGAAAATGCCGGACAGAATATGCGCAAACTGGGCAAAGGACTTGCTCACAGCGGCGGAAATGAGACTCAGAACGAGCGCTGCGGCCACAAGATACGGTGCCATAACGCCGTAAACGGTCTCATCGGGTCCGGCTTCCTCGGTGCGGCGGACAAAGCCTTTGGTGTTCATGCGGGATTTGAGTATCGTAACGCCGTCGCCGGTGACCGAGGTCTCGGCGGTGACGGTATACGGCTTGCGGGAGGAGGATACGGTGTTGAACACTATCCTGCTGCTGCGGCAGTTGAGCAGCGAGCCTAAAAGCGAGAACGCTATCGTCAGCGCAGGCACAGCACAGAAGGGAAGTGATGATCCCTTGACTCCGCAGGCGGCGATAAAGCCGTCGATAACGCAAAACAGTGCCGATAGCGCAATAAGCGTATTTGCGTTCGGCCTGCGATCTGCTATCGCCATAAGTCCCGAAGTGATGATATCCAGCCCGCAGATCATAACGGCCAGCAGCAGGATAAGGCATACCGCACTTTTGACCGCTGTTGCGCCCATTGCGCCCGTGATCGGCAGACCGAAGGAAATGTAGCTAAGAACAAGGCACAGAACAAATGCGATGCGCGCCCTGATGGCAAGACCGCCGATAAAGCTGTCATAAAACCTCGATGCCTTCTCCGGCGGCAGCTCCTCGCCAAGCTCCTCGTCGTCATGAGCCGAAAAGCTCAACGGCAGCTTGCTTTGCTGTACCTTGAGCGCAACAACTGCGAGCGCTGAGATGATCGGCGTGAGCACGAGTTCGTCGAACGAGCGGGCCTTCCGGCGCGCAGGCCGCCGAGACTTGGGCTCGCTGGGCTGCGCGGCCTCGTAATCGGCATCCTCAGCATAGTCAGCTGATGAGACATCCTCGTCGGAGACCTCGTCCATGACATAGTCATCCTCCTGCACGGGCTTGAACACCTTTGTCGCCTCATTCTCCGTGCCGTCGGAGTACTCGTCAACGATGCTTGCGATGCTATCCGCTTGCTCAGGCTCTTCATCGACTTCAATCTCGGGTTCTGGTTCTGGCTCAGGTTCTGGTTCGGGCTCGGGTTCTGGTTCGGGTGAATAGTCATAACCGTCGTCGCTGCCAAGCTCGGCGGAGAGGATGTCCTCGATATCGTCGTACCTGACCGGCCTTGACCCTATTGCGTCGTAGTCTATCTCGGCATCGTCCCTGCCGCTGCCGAACTCGCGCATGATGCTTTCAAAGTCAAACTCGTCGTCGACGTAATATATTTTGTTGTCTCTGTTTTTATCCATAAGCTCTCCTAACCCGTCCGTCTACCTAGCGTCCGGAACGCTGGCGCAGCACCTCGTACATGATGACGGAGGCTGCCGCCGAAGCGTTTAGAGAATTTATTTTTCCGACCATGGGTATGTTCACAATGAAATCGCAGTTTTCGCGCACCAGCCGGCCGATACCGTCGCCCTCGGAGCCGATGACGAGCGCCATGGCACCTGTAAAATCGGTATCCCAAAGGCCACTTGAGCCGCCTGCGGCAGCGCCGTATACCCACAGTCCCTTGTCCTTGAGCTCCTTAAGCACGGCGGGAATGTTCGGCACTCTTGCTATGGCCATATGCTCGGCAGCACCGGCAGAGGCTTTGCCGACTATTGCGGTAAGCCCCGCGCTCCTGCGCTTGGGAATAATGACACCGTGCGCACCGGCGCACTCTGCGCTTCTTATGATAGCGCCGAGGTTGCGCGGGTCGCTGACCTCGTCGCAGACGATGACAAACGGCGCTTCGCCCTTGTTTTCTGCCACTGCGAGGATATCCTCAACAGAGCAATATTCATTTACGCCGACGAGGGCGATAACGCCCTGATGAGCATGCGTGACGCTCATGTTGTCAAGCTTGCGGCGGTCGGCATCGACCACAACTATGCCCGCCTCACGAGCCTTGGAGGCAATATGGCCGAGGGTCTTGTCAGTTTCACCCTTGGCGATGAATATTTTATCGATACTTCTGCCGACACGCAAAGCCTCGATAACGGCGTTGCGTCCCTCGATAATATCGTTTTTTATTTCATTTTCAGCGTTTCTGTCGTACATTTTTTCACCTGCAAACAATAATACATTTTACATCTTACCACATTATAGCGAGAACTTAAAGATAAAAGTTTGTCCGCCGACAAATTTTTTGTAGACTTTACCTTGTTTTAGTTGTAAAATTCAAATAGTATACTGAAAGGATATGCGTATGAAAAAGCTAAACAAAAGTATCGACATGTTTTGTTACCGGCATCCGAGATTCGGCGTGCCGAACCTCATGCTATATATCGTAATCATAAGCCTTGCCGTTTGGGTGTTTACACTCATGGACTCGACCCAGACGCTGCTGTTGTTTTTCGAGTTCTCTCCGGCGAAGATACTCAAGGGCGAGGTGTGGAGGCTCGTGACCTTCATCTTTGTTCCGCAGTCGACGAGCTTTTGGGCGCTGCTGTTTTTCTATTTTTATTACTGGATAGGCAATGTGCTCGAAAAGGAATGGGGAACCCCGAGGTTCAATATCTTCATCATAAGCGGCGTTTTGCTGACCATCATCTACGGCTTTATCATCTACTTTATCACAAAGCAGGACTTTGGGGTCTCGACCGAGTATCTGTATCTTTCGATGTTCTTCTCGTTTGCAACGCTGTTTCCGGATGTTCAGGTTCTGCTGTTTTTCATTATCCCCGTCAAGGTGAAGTGGCTTGCATATCTGGACGCGGCGGTGTTCGTGTTTGCGATGATCACGGCTCCGTTCCCGTTTAACCTCCTACCATTGGTCGCGATCCTGAACTACTTCGTGTTCTTCGGCGACGATCTAATCTCGTCGATCCGCTCTAACAGAGCCCGCTATAACAAGACGACCGTCAACTTCAACAGAGAAAAGCAGAAGATAAAGTACGAGCAGAAAAACGCGTCGTATACAAGAAAATGTGCAGTCTGCGGCCGAACGGATAGCGAATACCCCGACCTTGAGTTCAGATACTGCTCGCGCTGCGCAGGCTACCACTGCTTCTGTCAGGATCATATAAACAACCATATACACTTTACGGAATAAAAATATATATGGGGTGGATAAAGATGAAAGAGAAAAAGAAGAAGAGAAATCCGGTGAAAATTGCGATCGAAGTGCTGCTTCTGATCGTTTTGGTTGCTGCGCTCGTGTACATCGTTTACAGCTCCATGCAGGCGAACGACGGCCTTAACAAGCCCGTGTCGACCGCAGCGCCGACCGCGGCACCGACGCCTACTCCGACACCTGAGCCCACGCCTACGCCTGTCGGGCTGCCTGACTTTGAGCCTCACTCTGTTGAGGGCACAGAGCCCGAAAACCTCATTAAGAGTACGGCTATCATGGTAGACGGCGAGGTCGTAGAGGAATACGAAAGCCAGTACGACATCATGTTCGACCTGCCCGAGCGTTATGCGCAGATAGACGGTGTTGTGGGCTTCAGAGGCAACAACTTCCGCACCGGCGCAGCCTTCGGTACGGCCAATGTCAGCAGTAAAACAATGTCTGTAGTGTGGAAGAACTCTACCGGTGGTCTTGCCGACTCCGACGGCTTTACATGGACGGGAAGCGGCTGGACCGGTCAGGCGCTCATCGCAAAGTGGCCTGAGGCAACGCGCAAGAACATGACCGCGATGTATGACTGGGCAAGAGAGAAGAAGGATCTTGTCGAGGTCATCCACTGCACCTTGGACGGATATGTCCATTTCTATGAGCTTTCTACCGGCGAAAAGACCCGCGATGCGATGTTCCTCGGCTTTAACTTCAAGGGCGCAGGCGCACTCGATCCGAGAGGATATCCGATCCTCTATGTCGGCGCAGGCGTTGACAGCTCTGCAAAGGGCAGAGCAAGATCGCTCGTCGTGAACCTGCTGGATAACTCCGTAATGTTCGAATTCGGTCAGAATGACGGCTTTGCAGATCGCGGCTGGTACATGTTTGACTCGTCCCCGCTTGTATGCGCTGATACCGACCAGCTCATTTATCCGGGCGAGTGCGGCATATTGTATATCATTCATCTTAATACGAAATATGACGAGGCAAACGGCACCCTGTCCGTTGACCCTGACAATATCGTCAAGTGGAAGTATAACGGTACACGCACGGGCTCCAAGTATTGGCTCGGAGTAGAGTCCTCGGCTGCGATCATCAATCACTATGCCTTCCTCGCCGATAACGGCGGTAATCTCATGTGCCTTGACCTTAACACTCTCAAGCTCGTTTGGGTGCAGGATGTCCTCGATGACACCAACTGCACGCCCGTTGTCGATATCGAAGATGGACACCCGTATATCTACATAAGCACTTCCTTCCATATGGGCTGGCGCTCAAGCTATAAGGCGGAGATACCCATCTGGAAGATCGATGCCGAGACCGGCGAGGTCGTGTGGAAAACAAGCTATGACTGCTACACTGTCGCTGACCTTTCCGGCGGCGTTCAGGGCACTATAGCAGTTGGCAAGAATAAGCTTTCGGACATGATCTTTGTCCCCGTTGCGAGAACTCCGGGAGCGGGCTCGGGCACCCTGGTCGCTTTGAAGAAGGATACCGGCGAAAAGGTTTGGGAGCATGAGACCACGGTCTACAGCTGGAGCTCACCTGTCGACTTCTACGATAAGGAAGGCAACGGCTACATTGCTTACTGCAACACGGGCTTTAATATTTACCTTCTCGACGGTAAGACCGGCGAAGTGCTCGATCAGATGGATCTCGGCGGCAATATCGAGGCATCGCCTGTTATGTACAACAATTATCTTGTTGTCGGAACAAGAGCCAACCGCACCTACTGCATTGAGATAAAATAATGCATTTGGCTTGAAATTACGAGCGCTGAATGTTATTGTATTAAGAAATCAAAAAGGAAAAAGGATAGAGGAGTAAATGAGAAAGGTAATCTTTTATTTCAGCCCCTGCGGAGGTACGAAGACCGTTGCAGACATCATAAACAAGGCCTGCGGAGATGTCCTCATGCAGGAGATAACCACACCCAGCATGGATGTTGAGCTTGATGCAAATACCCTTGCTTTTTTCTGCTTCCCTGTGTACGGCGGCCGCATCCCCAAGCCGATGTACGACCGTATGGAGCAGATAAAGGGCAACAACACCCCCTGCGTCCATGTCGCTGTTTACGGCAACCGCGCCGTTGATGACGCGCTGCTTGAGATGCAGGATCTTTCGGATATGCACGGATTTGTCACTGTCGGCGGCTGCGAGATGATCGCACCCCATTCCGTCGACCCGACCTTCGCTGCCGACAGACCCGACGCAAGCGACAGGGAAAAGCTTACAGACTTCATTAAGAGACTTGACGAAAAGCAACCGCTCACCGAGGTCAAAATGCCCGGCAACCCCGATTATAAGAAGAAAAAGGTGAGCGATTTTCCGCTCTACCCCAGTCCCTCCAAGGAGTGCATCGGCTGTGGCATCTGCTACAAATATTGTCCCGCAGGAGCGATAAGCGCAAAGCGCATGAAGACAAATATAAGAAAGTGCATCAGCTGCATGCGTTGCGTCAACATGTGCTCCACCGATTCGAGAAAGGTCCCGCTTCCCATGCGTATTGCTGCTCACGCAGTCCTCAAAAAAACCTGCTCGGACAGGAAAGAACCCAAGTTTTATCTGTAATTGAATACATAGCAAACAGCAGGTATCAAACGATACCTGCTGTTTTCGCCTCCGAGTTTATGCATTAGCAGCTTTATCATAGCGGTAGAAAAGTGGTAGAAAAAGCGGGCGAAAAAAAGTTTTGGAGAAAAATAAAAAAGCTCTGAAACCGTTCGGCTTCAAAGCTTTACTTGGTCCGAGTGACTGGAGTTGAACCAGCGGCCAGCCGACGCTACGCGTTCGGCAGGCCGAGCGGCGGATCAAAATGCAAGAGGCCGCTGGTTTGCATAAAACAAAAAAAGCCTATGAACTATGCAGCTCATAGGCTAATTCTTTGGTCCG
>JALFUQ010000070.1 GCA_022784505.1 Bacillota bacterium | reverse complement strand
CGATATACGCCATGTGCAGTACGCTTCAGCCGCCCGATTATGTGCCATAGGCACCGGACATACTCCACGGAAGTTACCTCGAAAACGAGCAATCTCCCGCTTCATCGCATAATACGCCCGTCAGCAACGCACAGGCGCTTTTATAGAGTACCAAAAAACGCCCTTGGTGTCAAGAGCGTTTTTTGTGTTTTTCGTAGAAATTTGCAATTATTTTTTGTGCAAAGCTCACTACGACTATAAATTATAATGTATTGGCTATATATTGCGCACATCGTCGGCGATATCGTCGGCGAGGTCAAGAAGCCCGGGAGCGCGCGCTAAAAGGCGTTCGCCCGCTTCCGTCAGGCCGAAAACGCGGTTGCCGCGCTCTATAAGGCTCACGCCGAGCTCCGCTTCAAGCGAGGAAACGGCGCGGCTCACGGTCGAGTGGCTTACGAACATGCGGTGCGCCGCGGCGGTGAAGCTTTTTGTGCGCGCGACCTCGAGGAAGGCCCGTAACTGCTCAAGCTCCATCTTAATAATTAAATGTATGCGGCATGAGCTCGCGCAGGCGGTAGCTCACATAGCGGCCGTCAGCTCTGGAGGCCAGCACCTCAATGTCTCCATGTTGGTCAAACTCCGAAAGAAACTGGCGGCACGAGCCGCAGGGCATGCAGTAGCCCTCGCTTTCGGCATAAATGGCAATGCGTACAAACTCGCGATATCCCTCGCTGACCGCCTTGACGCAGGCGGTGCGCTCGGCGCAGATCGTGTCTCCCAAAGCGGCGTTCTCGACATTGCAGCCGGTGAACACCTGCCCGCCCTTGCACTCAAGTGCGGCACCCACCGCAAAGCGCGAGTATGGCACATATGCTTTTTTCGATGCCTCTCTTGCCTTAGCCAGCAGTTCCTTATCTGTCATGCCAATTCTCCGTTCTGCCGCAAATTGCGGTCATTTATTTGTATCGTCCTTCTTTTGGACGACCTCACCAAAGGCCACCTTCCAGTTCTGCACATTCAGCAGAGGGTTGTTTTCACAGGCCTTTATGCCCTCGATGACGCCGCGGTGGGTTATCATCTGATGCTTTTCAAAGCACAGGGGGACGATGTAGCCCTTATTGACGATCTGCGCGCACATGTTTGCGCAGGCATCCTTTCTGCCGGTATCGTTGGCAGCGAGGTAGCTGTCTATAAGCTCCATGAGCGTGGTGTCGTTGACATTGCCGTAATTGAGCCTGCCCTCGGGCTTAAACAGCGTCGTCAGGTCGAAGTCGGGGCTTAATCTCACCTCTGCATAGTAAAGGTCGAAGTTTCGCGCGTCCAGTGCTTCGACATAGTCAGACCACGCAAGCTCGCGCACCGTGACCTTGATGCCGAGCGTTGCCATGTCCTCGGCAAATTTATGTGCGACATTGGTCTTTATGCTGCTGGCGCTGCAAACTACGAAGTTGAGGTCTATCTTCTTTATCTCCTCGCCGACCTTCATCTCAAGCAGGCCATCCTCGTCATAGTCCTTAAGACCCATGTTGCTGAGGATTTCCTGCACCTGCTTGAGGTCATACTTAAACTGCTTTGCGTAGCTTTCGCTGTAAAACGAGCAAGCGGGGCTCACAGGCAGCGCAGCCTCCAGCGCAAAGCCGCCGAACTGCTCGACTAAGCTTGCGCGGTCAAAGGCATAGTTGAGCGCAAAACGCAGGCCGTCGTAGCTGAGCTCACCCGTTTCGGTATTCATGCCGATGTAGTGGAAATTCGTTGTATTAAAGCCTCTTATCTCGTTCGAGCTGCCGTAGCCGAGATTTGTCGGTGCGCTGGGGTCGTTCATGACGATATCCAGAAGCGAATCCTCAAAGGCCGAGATCGTTGAGTCAACGGTGTTGTACTCCTTGAGGTAGATAACATCCAGAGGAAGCGTCGCGGCGTTGGGGTACTTGTCGAACTTCAGCAGCGACTGGTGGTTGTCTGCATACTTGTACGGGCCGGTGCCGTCGGGATAATCGTCCTTGTAGCTGCCGTTTTTGATAACAGGTATCGCCAAAAGGTTCGGCAGCAGCATATCAGTCTTGCTCAGTGTGACCGAGAAAGTCTTTTCGTCATTTGCGCCGCAGCCAATGACATAGTTGAGCCTTTTCGAAAAGCGTTCGGAGTTAACGGCGATATTCAGCGAATACGCCACGTCCTTAGCCGTCATCTGCTCGCCGTTATGGAAGCGGCGCGAGGTATCAACAGTAAACACCCAATGCACGCCGTCCTCGGTTTTCCACTCGGTTATGACATTGGGGCTTGCCTCGTAATTGTTGTTTACCTCTATCATATTCTCGTACACGAGGTTGCATACGAGCTGATTGTTCGTATTTGTGGCTATCATTGGGTTCATGCTGTGCTTACTGCTGTAATTGAGCGTGAACACATCGTCGGCAGCGACGGATTTGCTGATATCCTTGCCGCCGGTCTCGCCCTTTATATAGTCCTCCTCGGCGGCATTGCCGCAGGCGCACACGGACAGTACCATGGCCGCCGCAAGCAGCATCGCCGTTAATTTCTTTGCTTTTGTTGCCATAGCCTATCCTTTCAGTCGAGCATAATGGCGGCCGCCATGCTGCCCCGAACGCCGTTTGTGCCTCGGTGCGACCAGTATTTTTTTGGACTGCACATCGTGCACTCGGACGACACGTCAATATTCTCCGGCTTCAGCCCCAGCTGCCGCAGTCTGCGCTCGTTTGCGCCGCGCAGGTCGACATGGGTCTTGCCGTTCGGCCTTTTCTCAAATAGTCCGTCGACATCGCCGCCAAGATACCGCGTCACCGCATTGGGGACATCATCGTCACACTCAAAGCAGCATTTGCCTATCGATGCGCCGATCGCCGCATGGATATTCTCTGCCCTTGCGCCTAGCCTTACCATATTATCCACCGCAGCGCCGAGGATATCCGCCACCGAGCTTTTCCAGCCGCAGTGGACGGCACCGATAACGCCGGCCTTTTCATCGTGCAGCAGCACGGGAACGCAGTCGGCGATGTATATCATGAGCGGCAGACCCCGCTCTTTGGTCACGAGCCCGTCGGCAGAATACGGTGTCTGTGTGCCGAGAGTGTGGCGATCGGTATCGGCTGCGATTATGACGGTCTTTTCGTGCACCTGCCTTGTGACGACAAAGTCGTTTTCGGTGCAGCCGAAAATTTCACCGGCGAGGCGATAATTTTCACGCACGTTTTCGGGATCGTCGCCGCGGTTTTCGCCGAAATTCCACGACGACCACACGCCCCCGCTCACTCCGCCGAGGCGGGTCGTGAACATGTGGCGCGCGGAAATTTTATTGCTTACCATGTAGATGCAGTTTTTGTGCTGTTGCTGTGTGAACATCGGGTCTCCTATTAGTAAACTGTTTAAGCTGTTTTGAGCAGAAGCAACGCCGCCACGGCTCAAAATGACCGCTTATTTATTGTTGCTGCCGCAGCATTCCTTGTACTTTAAGCGGCGAGAGCCGTCGGGCTTCATCTTGCCGCAGGGGCATGGATCGTTGCGGCCGGGCTTGGGAGCCTTTCTGATGGGCTTTTTCTTGACCTGCTCGCCGCCGACATTGGCAGCCTGATTTTTGGACACGGCCTTGCGCTCTATGGTCTGCTCCTTACGGACACGGATGGTGTAAAGTCTGCGGACGGTCTCCTCACGGATGCCGTTTATCATGGCCTCAAACATATCGAAGCCCTCCTGCTTGTATGCGTCGATGGGCTTGATATTGCCATAGCCACGCAGGCCGATGCCGCGCTTGAGCTCATCCATTGCATCGATATGGTCCATCCAGTATTCATCGACGACACGCAGCATGACGACACGCTCGATCTCACGCATGATGGGAACGCCGTTCGGATCAAGGCCGAACTCCTTCTCCCTTTCGGCGTAGACACGGCGGGCAGCCTCGCTCACGGCATCGATTATCTTATCTGCCTTGGCCTTGCCACCGAGAGACTCCATGGTTATCTCGCCGCGCCTGAGGAAGTACTTTTCAAACGGGGCGACGACCTCGTTAAGATGCTCCTGATTTTCGGCAGCGCCGCCTGCAAGAGCGTCATTCACCGTCGAGGAGATAAACTCGGATATCATCTTATCGATGCTTTCACGGATATCCTCGCCGTCAAGCACCTTGCGGCGCTCATCGTATATAATGTTACGCTGAGTGTTCATGACATCGTCGTACTCCAGGACCGACTTACGGGTCTGGAAGTTGCGGCTCTCAACGGTCTTCTGTGCCTGCTCGATGGCGTTGGACAGCATCTTGTGGTCAAGCGGAGTGTCCTCGTCAACGCCGAGGGTCTCCATCATGTTCATCATTCGCTCCGAGCCGAAAAGACGCATAACGTCGTCGGTCATGGCGATGAAGAAGCGGCTTTCGCCCGGGTCGCCCTGACGTCCGGAACGGCCGCGCAGCTGATTATCGATACGGCGGGACTCGTGGCGCTCGGTGCCGCAAATAAACAGGCCGCCGGCTGCTCTGACCTTCTCGGCTTCCTCAGAGCACACCACCTTATGCGCATCCATGCGCTCGCGGAACATTGCTCTTGCCTTGAGTATCTCCTCGTCGTTTGTTTCGGCATAGCCTGTTGCCTCGGCGATGACCTCGTCGGTAAAGCCGGCTTTGCGCAGGTCGTTCTTTGCAAGATATTCTGCGTTACCGCCGAGCATGATATCCGTACCACGGCCTGCCATGTTCGTCGCGATGGTGACAGCGCCGAACTTGCCTGCCTGAGCGACGATCTCCGCTTCCTTTTCGTGGTGTTTGGCGTTCAAAACATTGTGCTTGATGCCGCGCTTTCTAAGAAGGCCGGACAGGTACTCGCTCTTTTCGATGGATATAGTGCCGACCAGCACAGGCTGACCCTTTTCGTGACACTCGATGATCTGCTCGATGATAGCCTTATTCTTACCGACATCATTCTTGAACACGACATCGGGATGGTCGATCCTCACAACGGGCTTGTTCGTGGGTATCTCGACGATATCCAGCTGATAGATAGCCGCAAACTCCTCGGCCTCGGTGACCGCGGTACCGGTCATACCGGAGAGCTTTTCGTAAAGTCTGAAGTAGTTCTGGAAAGTGATGGTCGCAAGGGTCTTGTTCTCGCGCTGAACATCGACGTGCTCCTTGGCCTCAATAGCCTGATGCAGGCCCTCGCTGTAGCGGCGGCCGAGCATGATACGGCCGGTAAACTCGTCAACGATAAGTATCTCGCCGTCTTTGACAACATAGTCGATATCGCGCTTCATTATGCCGTGGGCACGCAGCGCCTGATTGATATGATGCGTGAGGGTGGAGTTTTCGATATCGGCGTAATTTTCAAGATTAAAGGCACGCTCTGCCTTCTCAACACCCCTTGCAGTGAGGGTCGCAGTCCTCGCCTTCTCGTCGACAACATAGTCTGCGTCGATATTCTCGTCCTCTTCCTCCTTGGAATCGGTGGAGGCGTAGACCTTGACCTTGAGTCTTGAGACAAAGTCGTCCGCCTGACGGTATAGGTCGGTGCTCTCATCGCCCTGTCCGGAAATGATAAGCGGTGTTCTCGCCTCATCGATAAGTATCGAGTCTACCTCGTCGACGATGGCGAACACATGGCCGCGCTGAACCATGTTTTCCTTGTATATGGCCATATTGTCACGCAGATAGTCAAAGCCCATCTCGTTATTCGTGCCGTAGGTGATGTCGGCATTGTATGCCGCCTGACGCTCGTCGTTATTGAGCCCGTGGACGATAAGTCCGACGGAAAGTCCCATGAAGCGGTGTACCTTGCCCATCCACTCGCTGTCACGGCGGGCAAGATAGTCATTGACGGTGACGATGTGAACACCCTCGCCGGTCAGTGCATTGAGGTATGCCGGCAGAACGGCGACAAGGGTCTTGCCTTCGCCGGTCTTCATCTCGGCGATGCGTCCCTGATGCAGGACGATGCCGCCGATAAGCTGCACTCTGAACGGCTTCATGCCGAGAACACGCCACGCAGCCTCTCTGACAGCTGCAAACGCCTCGGGAAGCAGAGCATCGAGATCCTCGCCGCCCTGATAGCGCTGCTTGAACTCCTCCGTCTTTGCCCGAAGCTCCTCGTCGCTCAGCGCCTGAAACTGTGGCTCGAGCGCCTCGATCTTGTCGACTATCGGGTATATTCTCTTAAGCTCACGGTCGGTGTGACTGCCGAACAATTTACCTAAAAAGCTCATTTTTTTCGCCTTTCGTTTTTCCAAATAGTTATACAGCTTGCATTATAGCACACAATTGTGAATAAAAAAAGAGAAATAAGCGCCAAGTATACAACAAATTCCGCATTTTGCAAATAAACTGCCGCGCTTTGGGCAAATTGAACTATTTTGCTTGATTTTTCATATGCCATATTGTATAATTTAATTGTATCTAAAATATGAGGGAGCTATGAAAAAGCATATCGTTATTATAAGTACGAAGGAGCTTGCTACTCTAAGGAGAATTTGAAAGGGCATAAATACCCTCACATATACTATTACCATAATTGGTTTTCTTGAGGAGGAAGTTGGTTTTTGATGAATTGTCCGTATTGTCAACAGGAAATGGCCGCAGGCTATATCCAAAGTTCTAGGATGCTCGTGTGGGATAGACAGCTGCTCTCCGGCGCAATAACTCCTGCACACGGCAGTGACGGTATGATCCTCACCAAACGCTTTCATCTTTCCAAAGCTTTTGCGATAAACGCTTATTACTGCAAAAGCTGCAATGTCCTGATATCAAAACTTGATGACAAGGAATGAGCCTGAATACAGGCTCATTCCTTGTCAATTTTAGCGGCAATCTGATTGACAGCGGGCGGGGCGGCGGTATATAATTTTGGTTTGTAATTACGGAGATAAAGAGGATAAAGAACATGAATAAGATAGGATTTGACAACGCCAAATATGTGCAGCTGCAGTCGCAGAACATCCGCGACAGGATATCGCAGTTCGGCGGCAAGCTGTACCTCGAATTCGGCGGCAAGCTGTTTGACGACTACCACGCCTCCCGCGTTTTGCCCGGCTTCCAGCCCGACAGCAAGGTGAGGATGCTGCTCGAGATGAAGGACGAGGCGGAGATAGTCATCGCCATTTCGGCAGATGATATCGAGCGCAACAAGCGCCGCGGCGACCTCGGCATCACCTACGATGAGGACACCCTGCGCCTTATCGATGCCTTCCGCGGCATCGGCCTGTATGTCGGCAGCGTCGTCATCACCCACTACCGCAGCCAGCCTGCAGCAGAGCTTTTCCAGAAGCGGCTCGAAACGCTCGGCGTGCGTGTATACCGCCACTACATAATTCCCGATTACCCCTCGAACGTCGAGCTTATCGTGTCGGAAAACGGCTTCGGCAAGAACGACTACATTGAGACCGAGCGCAGCCTCGTCGTCGTCACAGCCCCCGGCCCGGGCAGCGGCAAAATGGCCACCTGCTTAAGCCAGCTTTACCATGAGCACCGCCGCGGCGTGAACGCAGGCTATGCAAAGTTTGAGACGTTCCCCATCTGGAATGTGCCGCTCAAGCATCCCATTAACCTTGCCTACGAGGCCGCCACCGCCGACCTTGACGATATCAACATGATCGACCCCTTCCACCTCGAAGCCTACGGCGAGACGACCGTCAACTACAACCGTGATGTTGAGATATTCCCCGTGCTCAACGCCATTCTGACCCGCATCTACGGTGAGAGCGCATACAAGAGCCCCACCGACATGGGCGTCAACATGGCAGGCTACTGCATCACCGACGACGAGGCATGCCGCGAAGCCTCAAAGCAGGAGATAATCCGCCGCTACTACGCTGCTGCATGCTCGCTGCGTCAGGGTCTCGGCACGCCCGAGGAGGTGCGCAAAATTGAGCTTATCATGAACTCGATAGGCCTTTCCGCCGACGACCGCCCCGTTGTCGCCAAAGCGCTTGAAAAGGCTGAGAAAACCGGCGGCCCGGCAGTCGCCATCGAGCTTCCCGACGGCAAGATAATCACCGGCAAGACGAGCTCGCTGCTCGGCGCAAGCTCGGCGTGTCTCATGAATGCGCTCAAGTACCTTGCGGGCATCGACAAGAAGCTGCTGCTCATCGCCCCGGGCATTATCGAGCCGATACAGCACCTCAAGGTCGAGCATCTGGGCAATCACAATCCCCGTCTGCACACGGATGAGCTGCTGATCGCGCTGTCGATATGCGCCGTCACCAACCCCCTCGTTGAGCTCGCCATCGATCAGCTTGACAAGCTGCGCGGCTGTGAGGCGCACTCGACCGTCATCCTGTCGAGAGTTGACGAAAACCTCTTTTCCAAGCTCGGCGTGAACATTACCTACGAGCCCCGCTATCAGGCCAAAAAGCTCTATCACGCAAAGTAAATATTTAAAAAAGTCTTTGACTTTTTCAAAGTAATTTGCTAAAATCACACTCGTTGTGTAGCAAAAAAGCGTAAGTCCAAACCGGACTTACGCTTTTTTCAGTGTGTCAAAAAAGTCCCGTGACTTTATTGACACACTGAAAAAAAACACGCCACATTTTTTGTGACGCTTTGCTTCACGAAAAATCTCGCTATGCTCGTCAAAAAGCCTGATTACTCAGGCATTTTTGATGGCTATAATCCAATTTGAGGCGGGACCTTTCTCGCTGCGGCTCGGTCACGGTGCGGCTCTGACATGCCCCCGGCATGTCATTCACTACCGCACCGACACTTCGTTACCCCCTCACACTCCCCCTGCCGCGTATTGGATTTTACGCTCTTGCGTCTGATTTTACCTAGTTCTTTGACAGGCCGAAAAAAGCGTAAGTCCAAGTTTTGTTTTGTTTTTAATCTGAAAAGAGAGGTTTTAGTAAATGAATAGGCAAATTAGGCTCAAGCCGCTGCGGTGAGCGCCGTTTACTTCATCTTCAGCCTGTTCACGAAATCTGCCGGACAGGTGTAAAAAGCATGCTGCGCACCGATAGGTTGATGTACAGACTAAACTTTGGTATGCACTCACCGGTCGGGCTGACGCAAAAGCGACCAGCAGAAGTGTAAAAGCGTATTGAAAAAGCCCACAGAGTGAATACTCTGTGGGCTTGATTATTGTTTTTCTGCCGGAGCGTGATCTGTGTATCCGCTCACGGGTCGGACGGAGATTACTCCTTAACAGTCGCTGCGTCTGCTGCGAGCTTTGCGACCATCTCCTTGAGAGCTGCGTTTTCAGCCTCGAGGCCTGCAATCTTCTCGCTCTCAGCCGCGGGAGCTGCCTCAACAGGTGCAGCCTCTGCTTCAGCTGCGGCAACTGCTGCAGCTGCTGCGCCGGCGGCTGCTGCCTGATTTGCCTGTGCAACGGTCTCGGCCTCAGCCTTCTTGGCGGCGTTGCGTGCGATACCTGCAACGATGGTGAAGATGACCGCGATGACAGCCAGAACGATCAGGGCGTAAAGCTGGAGATCGCCGGAGTAGGTGTACTCCTTGACGCCGTCAACGATTTCACGGGTCTGATATACAAAATCGGTGTAGCCGACAACGAGGCCGACGATGTTAGCCGCAACTGCCAGAACTGCGGTGATGATGCCGCCGACGAAGCCGGTCTTCTTGCTGCCGGTGACAGCTCCGACGATGGCAACGATGCTTGCCACAATACCGATGACAGCTGCGAGAGCCATCATGATGTTCATTGCGATACGGGGATAAAGCTCCCTCTTGACGTCGGCTGTCTGGAGCTCGATGTAGTGCACGCCCTCGTCGCAGAGCTTTGCGCAGGCGTCAAGATCGACGAACTGGCAGCCACGCTCGACCTTGACCTCGCCCTTGTCGTCAAGAACCCAGATGCTGAAGTCGTCACCGAGCAGCTCCTTCAGGCTGGGAACGGTCTGCTTGCCGCTGCGGGTGGTGCAGGGGACCATCTCATCAAGAAGCAGCTGCATAGCTGCTGCCAGCTGCTCCTGGCCGCCCTCGTAAACTGACAGCTTAGCATCGCCTGCTGCGAGCTCGTTCTTGCCTGCTGCGAGCTTCTTCTCGCCTGCTGCCAGCTGCTTTTCTGCGTCGGCGAGCTTCTTCTCGCCTGCTGCGATCTCTTTTTCTGCTGCCGCAAGCTTCTTCTCGCCTGCTGCAATGGTCTTCTCGGCCTCGGCAAGCTTTGCCACGCCGTCTTCGTATTCCTTGAGCTGAGCCTTGCCTTCAGCTACCATCTTGTTCATGAATGCGGGGAAATCCTTAACGTCATCGGGGATGGTGATGCCGAGCTTGGCTGCGATGGGACGAACGGCATTTACGAACCATTCCTGAGCGTTGTCAAATCCGGGCAGCTTTGCGATGGTGCCGTCACGGAATTCAACATACTGATTGAGGTAGGGCATGAGGGGCTCGATCTTTGCGAGCTTTTCCTTGCCTTCGTTGTAGGCCTGAGTATTCTCGGCAATTTTTTTCTTACCTGCCTCGTATTCCTTCTTGCCCGCTTCAAGAGCCTTTACGCCTTCTGCGTAAGCCTTTTTGCCCTCCTCGAGGGCCTTCTTACCTGCGTAATACTCTTTGTAGCCTGCATTGAGGGCGCTCTTACCGGACGACAGCTCAATGAGACCAGCCTCATATGTGCCGACACCGTTGAGGTAGACATCCTCATTTTCCCGGAGCTGCTTGATACCGTCGCGAGCGGCTGCGATACCCTTTAGTGCCTGGTCTGTATCATACTGCTTGTACTCCTTAATGTTCGTGGCATCCTTCATGCCTGCAACGCACGCGAACAGGCCGAAGAGGCATGCGAGCACCAGGCAGATGCTGCAAACCATAAGTAATACTCTTTTCATATTGTTCCTCCCTATATAATTTATTGTGTATAAAAAGATTACTTAATCGATCACATTGTCTGTTGTTTGACATTTTAGCACATGGTTACAAAAAAGTAAAGAAAAATGACGAACTTTTTATAATTTTCTTTGCAGTTTGCCATCGGTTATTACGACACACTATATTAACATGTACAGCTTCTGTTAACATATTATACATAAAAGGTCGGTCTAATTGTGAACATACTGTGAACAATTAGACCGAACCGTTAAAATATTCACTTTTATTTTGCAGGTCTACCCAAGGAATGCAAATTTGCGGGCGGACTTGCCTATTATGACCCCGTAAAGCACCCTTGCGGCAAGCAGCATGACCACTGCAAACACCATGAGCGTCGTCTCAACGGAAACGCCCCTGCTCAGCATGAGATAGCCGCCGATGCCCACGGTAAAAACCAGCACCATGTCTATGACCATGGATATGATTACCGAGCTGCTGTTTTTTATTGCCTGCGTTTCGCTCGTCCAGTTGAGAAGCGGGTGGTTGACATTAGAGATCAGGCCGATCTCGGCCATGACGACGATTATGGCGACGGAGAGGATGAATGCCGGTACGGCGACCGCGGCCGTGGTGCCGAACACGATGAACAGCGCGGCCATGAAGAACACGACCGGCGGCAGGAACATTATGAGGCTGAGCTTGAGCTTACTGAGCAGCACCTGCGCAGGGTCGACGGGCATGGACTGGATGACCCAGATGCTTTTGCCCTCGAGCGAGACCGAGGAGCTTGTAGGCACGACCAGTCCTGCCATCATCGCGGCGGCGACGGTGCCGAGGCACACGGCGAGGTCTGTTGGTATCATCACCATGTTCATAAGCTGACGCAGCCTGCTGCCGTAGATGAGCACCGCGACGGCGGCTACGACGATTATTACGACACCCAGACCGTTATTGACGATGCAGGTGGAGCTTGAGAAAAAGCGCGCAGCCTCCTTGCCGAGCAGCGCCGAGCTGCGGGAGGACACCTTCTGCTCCTTTGCCTCGTACTTTATCTTCGCCGTGCCGCGCTTTGTGGTGGCGGTCTTAATAAATGTACGCGTCAGGATGGCATACACCGCCGCAAACGGTGCGAGCATTACGAGCATGCCGAGCGCAAACGAGCCTATCTCGCCTACTGCGCCTGCGCCTATCCAGTAAAGCGGTGCAACGCCGCTTATGGAGGCGGCTATCTGCGTGTTGTTGGCAATGAGATCCGCGATTATTTTGTTGAGCTGACTGTACACATAGAAGTACGCAGCGAGGAACACGAAGGATATAAGCGTCTCGACAAGCGCCTTTTTACGCATGCGCGATGATACGAGCGACAGCAGCCAGCCGAACAGCGCCGACAGCGACAGCGAGAACAGGCACAGCCCCAAAAATTCCGCCAATATACAGACAAACGAGCCGAGCTCGAACGGCACGAGCTCATACCACCTGTAGACCGCGGGTGCAACAACCAGCACGCCGAAGATAAAATTCATCGCAAAAAGCAGCGCCATACGGCTTGCGAGGATGACAGTCGGCGGTATCGGCATTGAGAGCAGCAGGTCGTTGTCCTTTGCTTCGTACAGCCGGTTTTTCGCCGCAAATACGCTGAAAATGAACATCACGGCGAAGGCCACAATGAACACATACACAAAGTACAGCCAGCCGCAGCCCGCGTTATACAAGGGCTTGGCAAGCAGCTGGAATATCTGCCCAAACAGCCAGCAGAACACGCCGAGGGCATAGAGCATCAAAAGCGCATAGACTATTCCCTTGACCTTGCCGCCCTTGCCCTTTGAGCCGCGCTTGCCGGAGCCGCTCAGCCAGCTTACCAGTGCCGCAAAATTGACCTTCAAAAGAGCCTTAAGCATGTTCGCCCTCCAGTTCAAGGAACACGGCCTCGAGGGACGCGTCGCCCTTTACAGTGTCCATATCGCCGCTGGTGACGAGTCTGCCGTTTTTGATGATGGCAACCTTGTCGCAGAGCTTTTCGGCAACCTCGAGCACATGGGTCGAGAAGAATATCGCGCCGCCATTATCGCAATGTGCGCGCATCATGGTCTTGAGCGTGTGAGCCGCAACGGGGTCAAGGCCGACGAAGGGCTCATCCATGATGATGAGCTTCGGGTCGTGCAGCCATGCGGAAATAATGGCGAGCTTCTGCTTCATGCCGTGGGAGTATGCGCTCACAGGCTGGGCAAGATCCTCGGTGAGGCCGAAGGCATCGGCGTATTTTGCAATACGCTCCGTGCGCTCAGCTTTGCCCACACCGTAGATATCCGCAACGAAGTTTAAATATTTTATGCCGGAAAGGTACTCGTAAAGCTCGGGGTTGTCGGGGATATACGCCATCTGCTTTTTGCACTCGATGGGGCTGTCCTTAACGGACAGGCCGTTTACGAAAATGTCGCCCTGCTCAAATTGCAGGATGCCGCAGCAGGCCTTTATGGTCGTGGTCTTGCCTGCGCCGTTGTGGCCGATAAAAGCGTAGATATCGCCCGCGTTTACCTCAAGACTCAGGTCGTCTACGGCAGGCTTGTTGTCATACAGCTTGCTGAAATGTCTGATTTTAAGCATCTATTGCTCCTCCTCTTCACTCGGGGATGAAATTATAGTTAATCTGCGCTGCTTTCTGCCCTCGGCGGGCGCATTGCCGATGTTTTTGACCAAAAGCTCCGACATCGCCGTCATAAGCTCGGTGTACTCCTCGTCGGTCAGCAAAAATGCCGCCGTGCCGACAGAAAGCATATCCTGCACGGGGTCGCAGTCGGGTTTTGAAAAATAGCGCTTGAAGGTCGCCATAAGCGACATGAGCACATCGAACACCTGCATGTAATCGGCCTTGCCGTTCTCGGCAACGCTCGGCTTTAAGCGATAGCGCCGCTCGGTCGCACCGCGCTTTTTCTCCTCGTACTGGACAACGAGCCAGCCGTCGGAAACGAGCGCCGACATGTGCCGGTAAAGGCTCGCCTGCGGGATATCGGAAAGCTCGCGGCGCATCTCGGCGACGGTGGCCGACTCGTGGAGGATGAAATATTCGAGGATACGCAGTCTTGCAGGGTTCATCACGGTTTTCGCATTCACGCAAAAAGCCCCCTTTGAGCCATTCTCAATCATGAGAATAATACAAGGAGGGCTGTTTGTCAAGATTTGTTTAACTAAAATTTGAATTTTACGAAAGTGTCGTGCCCGGGTAATAGTGCTCGAGTATCTCCCTGTAGCTTGAGCCTGCCTTCGCCATGGTGTTTGCGCCGTACTGGCTCATGCCCACGCCGTGGCCGTAGCCGGTGACGGTAAAGGTGAACTGCCCGTCTGCGTGCTTTAGCTCAAACGCAGTCGAGCGCAGGGAGAAAAGCTTGCGCATTTCCGCGCCCGTAAATTTCACCTTGCCGATGGTGGCTGACTGAACTCTGCCCGATGAGTTGCGCTCAATTTTGCTCACCCATGTGTCCGCTTCGCCGGTCATGTCCGCCTCGGGCTTGAGGTAGAGTATCGTGTCGCGAAAATCTATATCCGCGAGTGTGAGGGTGCTGATATAATTGGGCACACTGTCGGCAGTCTCGGGCGAGGTGACAGACTTGAGATACGGAAGCTCGCTCCAGATAGCGCCGCTTTCCTCGGTCACACCGGCGGATGACGAGTGAAACGCGGTGAGCGCCGCCGTGCCGCCGTAGCTTAGATATTCGCCGTCGGTCGCCGAGACGGCCGAGCGTATCTTTTTTATATATGTATCATACTTCTTGCCCCACTTTTCACGGAGCTTGCTTTCGCTCAGATACGCCTGACAGCAATCGCTTTTGGCGCAGATATCGGCGTTTTCGTGCTTGGGCTCGGCAAGAAAGCGCTGGAGATAGCTGCGGGCGGCGACGGCCTGCGCCTTGAGTGCCTCGGGCTCGAACGACACCGGCATCTCGGCAGCGACAACGCCGACGAGATATTGCCGCACAGTCATTTTCACAGGCTCGTCCCCGCACAGGACGGTAACATTGCGCTTTTCGTCCGCTTCAAGGATCTTCGCCGTGACCTCCGGCACCGTGGTCTCGGTCGGCGGGGTCACCGGCACACGCACGGTCATCATGACCGCAGCCAGCGTGACAGCGGCTAAAATGATCGACGACAGCAGCGTTCTTTTCATTATAAGCGTTCCTTTCACATCTTTTTCGGTTGACTGTTGAGCCAAACAAGTATAATATAATTCCATACAAGATTATTCTGATTGGATTGGTAATATGCGAAAAAACGCTTTGATAAATTCATGCTACGTCTGCGCCGCCGGTGCATTCGGCACATTCTTTCGCTGGCTGCAGAATCAGTCGTGCTTTGACGCGGAAACGGGGCTACTAAACCCCAGCGCACTTAATTATATAGTACCGCTGAGCATCATCGGCGCTGCGATACTTTTTTATTTTCTCGTAAAAAAGCTTAAAAAGCAGGAGCTTGAGCCGCCCAAGGACATTTTTGATGTCTTTAACGGCACAAGCATCCTCTACCCCATTGCATTTATAGCGATCGCTCTTGTGACGTTCGTAGGCAGTATCGTCACCCTGTTCAATGTCACGGGCGAGAAGTATGCGACAGTTTACAGGCTGATCGCGCTTCTTGCCGCTGCGAGTGCCGTGACCTTCCCGCTCATTTGCAGCAGCCGCCGCAAGCGCTACATGCCCGCCATAATCGGCATCTTCATGTGCATCCCGATCATCGTGTTCTCGGTCATGCTTCTGCTGTGCTACAAGATAAACTCCTCCGAGCCTGTCATCTGGTCGTACTGCATTGAGATCGTCACCTGCTGCATCTGCATCCTCGCATTTTTCCGCAACGCAGGCTTCGCCTTTGAAAGGCCCATGCCCTACAGGGCGATCTACCTGTCGATGCTGGCTGCTTTCATGTGCTTTACCACCCTTGCCGACAGCCGCTATATCGGGCTTCAGATGATATATCTCGGCTTTGCCGGTATGCTGGTCACGGAGATATGGATGATAATAAGCAACATGCGTAAGCCCGCTGCCGCCGAGGAGTCCCCCGAGGCAAAGGCCGGGCCGGAAAAAGCTCAGGTCATTGAACCCGGTGAAGCCGAGGATAAGCCCGAGCCCACCATCCAGGCTCCCGAGCGCAAACCGAAAAAAACCGAGGATATAGATGCCGTTCTCGATGATTGCAAGAAATACATCGATTGAGTAAATTTTACAAAGTGCACATAAAGACATGCAAAACAAAAGTTTTGCGTGTCTTTTTTTATCCAATATCGCAAAAAATCGAATGTTATACTGTTGACAATGGCGTTGTTATATATAATATTTATTACTTTTATCAGATCGATGCAATTTTTTCATACAGGAGGCCGCCGACTTCCTTGAAGAGGTCCCGGCAAAGCATCCGTTCATGGTCACCTCCTGCTGCCCGAGCTGGAGCGACATGGTCAAGAAGCTCTTCCCCGAGTTCAAGCAGAATATATCCGTTGCGATGACCCCCATGGTGCTCACCGCACGCTTTGTTAAAAAGCAGCACCCGGGCTGCAAGGTTGTTTTCGTAGACCCGTGCGATGCTAAGAAGCTCGAGGCCAGCCGCAAAACGGTGCGCAGCGACGTTGACTTTGTCCTGACCTTTGAGGAAGTGCTGGGCATGTGCGCTGCCAAGGGTATCGACAAGGAATGCATCCCCATGTCCGAGGCAGAGCCTTTAAAGCAGTCGGGCAAGGACGCAAGAATGTTCGCAGTGTCCGGCGGTGTTGCGCAGGCGGTCGTCAATGCGATAAAGTCCATGGATCCCGAGCGCGAGGTCAAGGTTGCCAAGGCCGCAGGTCTTGACGAGTGCCGCAAGCTGCTGCTCATGGCCAAGGCCGGAAAATACGACGGCTACCTGCTCGAGGGCATGGCATGTCCCGGCGGCTGCGTTGCCGGCGCGGGCACGCTGTGCGATATCGGCAAGGCGCACAAGAGCGTTTCGCACTTTGCCCGCAAGGCCGATTATTCCTGCGCATACGGCACCGAATACAAGGACTATCTTCCGCTCATCGAGGAGAAGCAATAAGAAAATGGGAAGCCGATGCTTCCCATTTTTTCTTATTTATCATTATTTATCACTTGGGTGATCCTGGCTGCGGCTAACGATTATCTTGCCGGTATCGGCGGAGATTATGTAGCTGTAATCTGCATCGTCTGCTGTGAAATCCACCTTATAGCACATACCGTCATCGAGCTTTATCAGGTCGGCGACGATGTTTTTTGCCGCGTCCGCGCTCACCTTGGCGTCGCGAAGCGCCATTTTCTGCGCTGCCGCCGTGCCGATGTAATCTTCCTGCATGACGCAGCCGCGAAGCGGCGATATCATCACAAAGCAGAACGCCAGCATAACAAGCACCGACACCGTGAGCGTTATGAGCTTTGCCCCGCTCACACCCTTGCGGCGGCGTTTTCTGTGTCTTGAGCTTTGCCTGCGCTCAGGGCGTTTTTCTTCGGCTTCGCCGGTAATTTCGTTTTCCTTCGTCTCAAGCTCTGCCAAAGCTGCCGCCACCTTTCGTTTTACTGCGTACATTATAGCTTTTTTTCGAGTATCTTGTCAACATATCGGGCATTTTCCGGCGCATCGGGTGTAGATTTTTGCGATGTTATATTGTATAATTAGTTTAATATACCCACGGAGGTTTTAATATGGACAAGCCTAGATCCAATGTTTTCATCGCACTCGTGCTGGTGCTTCTTATAATCGCGGCAATACTCGCATGGGTAACGGGCAGCAATATATTGAGCGGCGCGCCCGTCACCGCGAACGACGATGCAAAGCCTGTCTCGACGAAGGCCGTGCCCTCGGCATCTGTCTCGGATAATCAGCCGAGCGCAGCTCCCGACACGACGAGCACCCCTGAGCCGACTGCGGCTCCCAAGCCCACGACAGCTCCCGAGTCCGATGCCCGCACGCTCGACGAAAGCGGCAGCATCATGTCCCAGACGGGTGCGAATATCAACATGCGCGTTGACTGGCACATAACCTCCGCAAGCAACAAGGAGCTGACGCTCGACGTTGAGGTTTACGTCATCTCCTACGCCATAAATGCAGGAGAGCACTCCGGCTCTATCCGCCTGTGCGGCAAGGAGTACAGCTTCATAAGCGAGCCTATCATAAACGACGATAACTCCGCAAAGCACGAAACGCTCATTTACGATGCTACGGTCACCATTCCGGCCGCCGTCGGCGAGACCGTCGCTGTGCCAATCTCGGCAAAGTGGGATTTTGACGGCATGTACGGCGGTATTCGGATCGGCCGCATCACCGCAGAGTCGACGCTGACCATCAAGGCGTAAAAAGTGCTTGACTTTCCACATAAAAAATGTATAATAATATAGCTTGTCAATATGGACAAGTATCCTTGCTTCCGTTATGAACGGAGGCCAAATGACCAAAAGGAGGTGCAAACCATGGCAAAAATGAGCGAAAAGTACGAAGTAATGTACATCATCAACCCGAACTTCAGCGAGGAGCAGACCGCTGCTATCGTTGAGAAGTTCAAGGCACTCGTTGAGGCAAATGGTACCCTGGACGAACTGGAGGAGATGGGTAAGCGCAAGCTCGCTTACGAGATCAACTACATTTCTGAGGGTTACTATGTCCTGATGAAGTTCACCAGTGGCGCTGAGTTCCCCGCCGAGCTGGATCGTATTCTCGGTATCACCGACGGCATTATGCGTCGCCTGATCACCCTGCGTGCAGAGTAAGGAGACGAACGATGCTTAATCACATTACCATTATGGGTCGCCTGACTCGGGATCCCGAGATCAGATACACCCAGTCCCAGACACCTGTGACGAGCTTCACCCTCGCAGTCGACCGTGATTTCGGCGGCCGTGACGGCGGTGAGAAGCAGACCGATTTTATCGATTGTGTCGCATGGCGTCAGACAGCCGAATTTGTCAGCAAGTATTTCACCAAGGGCAGCATGGCAGTCGTTTCCGGTCGCCTGCAGATCCGTGACTGGACCGATCGTGACGGCGGCAAGCGCCGCAACGCCGAGGTCGTTGTTGACAATATCTATTTCGGCGAAAGCAAGCGCCGCGACGGCGGCGATGTGCGCAGCGAATCCCGTCCCGCATATCAGAGCAGCTATGAAAGCGTCAGCCCCAGCATGGGCGCTTCCGCCTTTAGTGAGCTCGGCGACGACGACGGCGAGCTGCCGTTCTAAAATATTTATAGGAGGATACAGCTTTGGCTTTCGATAAGAACAATCCCAAGAACCGCAAGCGCAGAAAAGTTTGCCAGTTTTGCGTAGATAAGGCTACATCTATCGATTACAAGGATACCGCTAAGCTCCGCCGCTTCATGTCCGAGCGCAGCAAGATCCTGCCCCGCCGCACCACCGGCACCTGCGCAATGCATCAGCGTCAGCTCACCGAGGCTATCAAGAGAGCCCGCCAGATCGCTCTCCTGCCGTATGTAACTGACTAATTTGCAAAAACTAAGACCGTTTCGTTTGAAACGGTCTTTTTTTATTGTATCTCTTTTTTGATGCGGTTTATCGCATTTTTCTCTAATCTCGACACCTGCGCCTGGCTTATGCCTATCTCGCGGGCAACCTCCATCTGCGTTTTGCCGCTTGAAAAGCGCATGGCGAGTATCCGCTTCTCGCGGCCAGAAAGCTTTGACACCGCCTCGCCGAGTGCGATCTGCTCAAGCCAGTGCTCGTCGGTGTTGCGGTCATCGCCTATCTGATCCATGACGCAGACATTCTCACCGCTGTCGCTGTAAACAGGCTCGTACAGCGACACAGGGTCGCAGATCGCTTCAAGGGCGAACACAACCTCGGAGCGCTTTATGCCGAGCTCTTTTGCGATGCGCTCAACGTCCGGCTCACGCCCAAGCTCGGCAGTGAGCCTTTCCTTTACCTGCAAGACCTTGTATGCCGTGTCGCGCATGGATCGCGAAACGCGCACAGCACCGTGGTCACGCAGGAACCTGCGCAGCTCGCCCGATATCATCGGCACGCCGTAGGTCGAAAACTGCACATTCTGGTTTAAGTCAAAGCAGTCGATAGCCTTGATAAGCCCGATGCAGCCGACCTGGAACAGGTCGTCCATGCTCTCGCCCCTGCCGGAAAATTTCTGTATCACCGACAACACGAGCCGCAAATTGCCGGAAATGAGCTTTTCCCGAGCGGCAGCGTCGCCCGACTGGGATGCCGCGATGAGCTCGCGCATTTCGGAGTTTTTTAAAAGCGGCAGCTTTGATGTGTTTACGCCGCTCAGCTCGACCTTGCCCTGCATAGCATCACTCTCCTAAGTGATGCTATTATTTCCCGACAGTTTTCAATTTATCCCCACATGACGCGGCAAATGACCGCGGAGGCGATGAACACCGCAAGGTCCGCACACAGCGCCGCCGGTATCGCCCAGCGCGTTTTTTTGATCTTTGCCGCGCCGAAATACACGGCGATGACGTAAAATGTCGTCTCGCTCGAGCCCATCATGACGGCCGCGGTACGCCCGGCGAGCGAATCGGCACCGGCGGTTTTAATTATATCCGCCGCAGCAGCCGTCGCCGCTCCGCCGCTTAACGGGCGCAAAAGCGCAAGCGGCACGGTCTCGGCCGGTATGCCGAAAGCCGACAGCAGCGGCTGTAAAAATGCCGCCAGTGCGTCTATCGCACCGGAGGCGCGCAGCATGTACACCGCCGGAAACAGCACCACCAGCGCCGGAAACATGTCCTTGACCGTCATAAGCCCCTCGGCAGCGCCACGAGTCAGCGAAGAGAAGATGTCTGCTTTGCCGAACACGGCGCAGATACCCACGACGGCAAGAATGAGCGGCACGGCGAGCGTCAGCAGCACATTCACTTTGCCGCCCTCTGCATGAGATACGCCGCCGTGAGCCCGACCGCGACGGAGATAGCCGAGCTCAGCCACACGGCAGGCAGAATATCGAACGGCTGCTGCGCACCGGCGGCGGCTCGTATGGCCGCGACCGTTGTCGGCAGGAGCTGAATGGAAGCGGTGTTCAAAACGACGAGCCTGCACAGCTCGTTTGTCGCCGTGACTCCGTCGCCGAGCGAGGCCATGCCCTTTGCCGCGCAGATGCCCATGGGTGTTGCGGCGTTGCCGAGCCCCAGAAGATTTGCGCTGACATTTGCAGAAAGCGGCCGGAGTATATCCTCATGCCGGGCAGCCTCGGGAAACAGCAACCGCAGCACCGGCCGCAGTGCCTTGGCCAGCGCATCGGCTATTCCGCACCGGCGCATGAGCTCCATCACAGCGCACCAAAGGCACATCACTCCGCCTATCGACAGGCACAGATCCACCGCCGCCTGCGCCCCCTCAAGCGCCGCCTCGCCCACCTCGGCGGTCGTGCCGTTTGCACAGGAAAACAGTATCGCAGCCAGGATCATGCCTGTCCAAATAACGCCCATCAACATCGCTCAAACCTCCGAAAAGCCTTGATATACAAGGGTATATACACCTGCCGGGACCGTGCATATCCCCCTGCCGGTCAAGGTTAGGATTTTATTAAAGCCTATTATTTTGGAAGGAATTTATGCGCAATTTTGGCATTTTGTCGGTGCGTGCGCAAATTTATTAACAATTTATTCTTTATTTGGAGCAAAAAAGGCTTGACATGCTTTTAACTTTTGCTATAATTGTATCGTGAATATTGTATATATGTGGAACACCCACAAGATACGGAGGACAAAGATATGAAATCAACCGGAATAGTCAGAAAAGTAGATGAGCTCGGCCGCATTGTTCTTCCCATAGAGCTGCGCCGTACCTTGGACATTGCCGAGAAAGACGCTCTCGAGATTTTCGTGGAGGGTGACAACATCATTCTTCATAAGTATCATCCCGCATGCATCTTCTGCGACAACACCAAGAACATTATCACCTACAAGGGCAAGAACGTTTGCCCCGACTGCATCAAAAAGCTCAAAGCCCAGGTTTGATCTTGAGATGAGAAAGTCCACTGTTCAATCGAACAGTGGACTTTTTTCTTTTACCCTCGCCAACCGGGGGTATTTGTGTTCTGTTTAAGCGTTAATCGATGATGAATATAATTCGTTTGCCGAAAAGCCGGTGTCGGCGGCAGCTTTTTTGCACGCGGCCTTGTGGCCGAGTCCCTCGGCTCTGTAGCGCTCGACAAGGCTGAGCGCATCACCGAGCGTAAACTCGTTTTCCTCCTCGGGTGCACCGTCGATGACCAGCACGAACTCGCCCTTGGGCGGTGTCTGCGTGAAATACTCGAGCGCGCCGCCGAGCGTGGTGCGCAGGGTCTGCTCGTGCAGCTTTGTAAGCTCACGGCAAAGCGAAATTTTCCTGTCCTCGCCGAAGGTGTTTTTCATATCATCGAGCGTGCGCAGAAGCTTGTGCGGCGCTTCGTAGAATATCATGGTGCGGCGCTCGGGCTTGAGGCTTTCAAGGTGCTCGCGGCGGCTTTTGTTCGCCGTTGACAGAAAACCCTCGAAGCAGAATCTGCCCGTCGGCAGCGCAGACAGCGCGATCGCCGAGATAAGCGCCGAGGGGCCGGGCACGGTCACGACCTCCACCCCGTTTTCGGCGCACATGCGCACGATGTCCTCTCCGGGGTCGGAGATGGCGGGCATACCGGCATCGGTCACGAGAGCGCAGCTCTCGCCCGAGGCGATGCGCTCAAAAATTTTCGCACCCGAGGCGTATTTATTATGCTCAAAATAGCTCACCATGGGCTTTTTGATGCCGAAGTGGTTTAGAAGCTTGAGCGTGACTCGGGTGTCCTCGGCGGCAATGAAGTCAGCCTCCTGCAATGTCTCGACCGCGCGGGGCGAAAAATCGCCGAGATTGCCTATCGGCGTTCCGACAAGATACAGCTTTCCGCTCATGGCGTTCCCTCCCTGTGATATATCCTCAGAATTTCATCGGCCTCCGTGCCGTCAGAGTTTCGTACAAATAGCGGCGGCATGAGCTTTAGTCCCGCTGCGCCGCCTCGGCGCGCCTCTATGAGCACGAGAGACGGCTCTTTTTTTGCGTCGTGCGACACCGTGCGCAGGCGCTTGGGCTCTAACCCGTGCCCACGCAGGGCGCACAGCACATCGCACAGGCGCTCGGCTCGGTGCACGAGGCAGAACACGCCGCCCGTGCGGCATAGATACGCCGCCGCGCGGCAGACATCGTCGAGCGTGCATGCAGTTTCCGTGCGCGCCGCAGCCTTGGCATCATCGGGGCTCTGCCTGCCGCTGCCCTCGGCAAAATACGGCGGGTTTGCAACAACAAAATCAAATTCGCCGGATTTAAATAATTCCTTTGCCCGACGGATATCGCCGACAACAACGCTTCCACGCTCGGAAAGACCGTTTGCGGTGAGATTATCCCTTGCAGCCTCGGCGGCCTCGGGGTTTATCTCAAGTCCCGTCATGCAAAGCCTTGCATAACGGTTTAGAAGCAGAAGCGGCAAAATTCCCGAGCCGCAGCCGAGGTCGATGCCCTTTCGACGCGAGCCTATATTCACAAAATCGGCAAGCAGGACAGAGTCCGTGCCGAGCTTAAAATGCTCCGACTGGCAAAACACAGGTCCGCCGGCCCAGAGCGACACAAAATCATTCATAGTAAATAACCAATTTGGGGCTTTAACGCAGCATAAGCGGAAATTGGCCCGTCCGGATAGTAAAAAGTCTGCGGCATAGTTCAAACCCGAACTAACCGCAGACTTTTTATGTGAAGAATTACTCTTCGTCCTCTACCTCAATGATTGCCTTTGCGGGGCACTGAGCCTTGCAGGAACCGCAGGACAGGCACTTCTCATGGTTGATCTCGAAATGAGACTCGCCCTCGAAAATAGCCTCAGCAGGGCACTGCTCTGCGCAGGAACCGCAGGACAGGCACTCTTCAGTAATAACAAATGCCATTGTATTTACCTCCATTTTGTTATCAAGCAACTAACTTGCACTCCGTATTGTACCACAGAAATTCAAAAATGCAAATGCAATTTTTCACTTTGCATTTATTTCTTTCGCTTTTTGGCAATAATCCCGTATGCGGCTGCTTAATTTCGGCAGTTTTGGCGGCACAAATCCTTTATATTATGCATACAAGGGGGAATATTGCCTTGAAGAATAACGAGAAATTTACCGAAAAAGCGGAATCGGCCATCGAGCAGGCGCGGCTTGCGGCGTTCAGCCTCGGTCACAGCTATGTGGGAACCGAGCATTTGCTGCTGGGCATAGTGCATGAGGGCGCGGGCTTAGGCGCCCGGATACTGCGTGAGCGCGGCGTTTCCGAGCGCAGACTGCGGGAGATAATTTCCGACGCTGCCGGGCTCGGTGCGCCCGGAACACCGGCGCAGGGGCTTACAAAGCATGCGTGGGCGGCGATCGAAAAGGCAGCGAGTGATGCTGCCAGGCTCGGCCACAGTTATGTCGGCACGGAGCACATTCTGCTCGGCATACTCCGCCAGCCGGAGTGCGGCGGTGCAGCGACACTCGTGACCGCAGGCTTTGACCTTAATGAAATTTACACCGATATCATGGCGGTATTCGGCGCGGGCTCACAGAGGGCGCGTCAGCCGCAGTCGAGCACCAAGGCGAGCACCCGCCACAGCGAGACGAGAGTCTTAGACCAATACAGCCGCGACCTCACGCAGCTTGCGGCCTCCGGCGGCATTGAGCCTGTCATAGGCCGCGGCGAGGAGATACGCCGCAGCGTGCAGATACTCTCACGCCGCACGAAAAACAACCCCGTGCTCATCGGCGAGCCGGGCGTGGGCAAAACGGCAGTCGCCGAGGGCATAGCGCTTTACATCGCGGGCGGCAGCGCACCCGAGAGCATGGCGGGAAAGCGGCTGGTGGCGCTGGACATGCCCGCCCTGCTGGCGGGGACAAAATACCGCGGTGACTTTGAGGAGCGCGTCAAGGCCGTCTTAAAGGATGTGAAAAAAGCCGGCGATGTGATACTTTTCATTGACGAGCTGCACACGATAATCGGCGCAGGCTCGGCCGAGGGTGCGATCGATGCGGCCAACATCCTAAAGCCCGCTTTAGGTCGCGGCGAGGTGCAGATAATCGGCGCAACAACGCCCGAGGAGTACCGCCGCCACATCGAAAAGGACGCTGCGCTCGAGCGCCGCTTCC
Organism: Bacillota bacterium; assembly: GCA_022784505.1. GTDB lineage: Bacteria > Bacillota > Clostridia > Oscillospirales > Oscillospiraceae > F23-B02. Next base: position 5,782 of record JALFUQ010000070.1, on the reverse strand, counting down.
AGCCCGTAAAGATCACAGAGCCCGACCGGCAGAGCACGCTCGAGATGCTCAAAAGCGTGCGGACAAGCCTTGAAAAGCACCACTGCGTGCACATATCCGATCTTGCGCTTACGGCGGCGGTCGACCTATCGGTGCGCTATATAAACGACCGCTTTTTGCCGGACAAGGCCATTGACCTTGTCGACGAGGCGGCAGCGCACATCCGCGTCAGCCGCGGAAGCTTAGTCACCGCCGAGGATATCGCCGACATCGTCTCGCTGTGGACGGGCATTCCCGTGACGAACCTCAACTCCGACGAAAGCCGCCGTCTGCGTGACATGGAGACGATATTGCATCGCCGAGTCATCGGCCAGAGCGAGGCCGTATCGGCGGTGGCTCGCGCCATCCGCCGCGGCAGAGTGGGGCTGTCTGATCCCAACAGGCCCATAGGCAGCTTTTTGTTCTTAGGCCCCACGGGCGTGGGCAAGACCGAGCTTTGCCGCGCGCTTGCCGAGGCCGTGTACGGCGAGGCGGATGCCATGATACGCCTTGACATGTCGGAATACATGGAAAAGCACGCCGTGAGCAAGCTTATCGGTTCGCCCCCGGGCTATGTCGGCTACGAGGACGGCGGCCAGCTCACGGAAAAGGTGCGGCGCAGGCCGTGGTCGGTCGTGCTGTTTGACGAGATTGAAAAGGCGCACGAGGATGTGTGGGGCATCCTGCTTCAGATAATGGACGACGGGCACCTGACCGATTCCGGCGGGCGGAAGATAGACTTCCGCAACACGATAATCGTCATGACCTCGAATATCGGTGCAAAGGCGATGACCGAGGGGCGGCGCAGGCTCGGCTTTTCACAGTCCGAGGGGCGGCAGGCCGCCGACTCCGAGCTCAGAGAGCGCGTCAATGAGGAGCTGCGCCAGACCTTTAAGCCCGAGTTTTTAAACCGCATCGACGACACGATAATCTTCCACCGCCTCACCCGCCCCGAGATACGCAGCATCACCGAGCGCATGATACGCACCGTCGCAGGCCGCTTTACCGAGCTCGGCATGGACCTTTCCGTTCCCGAGAACGTCATAGACGCGCTCGCCGAAAAGGGCTACGACGAAAAGTTCGGTGCAAGACCGCTCAGGCGCACGATACAGAGTCTCATTGAGGATAGCGCCGCCGAAATGCTGCTCGACGGCAGGCTCGGCCGCGGCGACAGGGTGTGCGCAGAGCTTAGCGGCGAAAAAATAATTTTGACGAAAGGTGAAAGTTAAGCTATACTGGTTCGTGAGACTTTAAGTAACTGAGGCGTAGCATGGATAAGCAAAAATACATTGAGCAGGCTAACAGATTAAGCGGCTTTAATGCCCACAACGGCATTGAGGTTGTCGAGTTCGATGACGAGCACTGCACAGTCATAGGCAAGATAAGCGAAAAGGCGATGAACCCCTTTGAGATGGCGCACGGTGGCTTTGTGTACTCACTGTGTGATGTCGCAGCGGGCGTTATCATAAGCCGCGAGGGGCACCCGGGCGTGACGCTCAACAGCAATATGCATTTTCTGCACCCGTCAAGAGGCACGGTGCTGCGCGCTGAGGGCAGGATCGTCAAAAAAGGCAGGACGGTGTCGGTCATTGAGACTGAGGTGTACGACGATAACGATCGACTGACAGCCGTCGGCACTTTTGAGATATACGCCCTTTAAGGCGCAAAACGGAGGTATTATGGTGCAAAAGCCTGTACTGTATATCGTTATTCCCTGCTATAACGAGCAGGAGGTGCTGCCGATAACGGCGCCGATGTTTTTAAAGAAGCTCACGCAGCTCATAGGCGACGGACTTATAGCCGAGGGCAGCCGCATCATGTTCGTAAACGATGGTTCGTCAGACGGCACCTGGGAGCTCATAAGGGCGCTTTCCGAGGAGAATGAACACTATATCGGCATCAGCCAAAGCCGCAACCGCGGACACCAGAACGCCCTGCTGGCAGGACTGATGGAGGCAAAGGAGCTGTGCGATATAAGCATCTCCATAGACTGCGACGGGCAGGATGATATAAACGCGATGGACAAGATGGTCGCAGCATATCTTGACGGATGCGATGTCGTCTACGGTGTGCGCTCATCCCGCGAGACCGACAGCTTTTTTAAGCGCACAACGGCGCAGTGCTTTTATAAGCTGCTTTCAAAAATGGGGGCCGAGGTCGTGTACAACCACGCAGACTACCGTCTGCTGTCGGCGAGAGTGCTCAGTCAGCTTGCGAATTTCAAGGAGGTCAACCTCTTTCTGCGCGGCATGGTGCCGCTCGTCGGCTTTAAAAGCACCTGCGTTGAGTATGTAAGAGCCGAGCGCCTTGCAGGCCGGAGCAAGTACCCGCTCAAAAAAATGCTCTCCCTTGCAGCTGACGGCATAACGAGCCTGTCGGTCAAACCCCTGCGGCTTATAACCTCATTCGGCGTGTTCGTGGCGGTGCTCAGCTTTATAGGCGTTATCTGGGCGATAGTCTCGGCGCTGTGCGGCGAAACGGTCGCAGGCTGGGCGAGCACGACCTGCATCGTCTGCTTTGTCGGCGGCGTGCAGCTTATCTGCCTTGGCATTATAGGCGAATACATCGGCAAGATATACCTTGAAACGAAGGGCAGGCCGAGGTACATAATCTCAGACCGCACATACGACGAATAATAAAAAACCGAGAACTTTTTTGAGTTCTCGGTTTTTCAGCGTGTCAAAAAAGTCCCGTGACTTTTTTGCACGCTTCAAAACACGCCACATTTTTTGTGAAGCACAGCTTCACAAAAAACCTCGCTATGCTCGTCAAAAAGCCTGATAACTCAGGCGTTTTTGATGGCTATTTATCGAATTTGAGGCGGGACCTTGTCCCCCTCACACTCCCCCTGCTGCGTATTGGATTATACCCGTTGCGTCTATTTTTCCTAGTTCTTTGACAGTCTGAAAAAGCTGTCTGATTTTTCAGACAGCTTTTTTGCGTTTTGCGGCGCTGCTCTCGTCCCGCGCGCCGAGAAGGCGCAAAATTGGCTCGGCAAAGAAAAACAGCAGCGCCGTGAGCACCGCACTCATCAGCAGCATCAGAAGCGATGCCGCCGAAAAGCACTCCTGTGCCTTCTGCGTCTGCGTTTGCGAATTAAGTATCGTGTAGCGGATGGCGGCGGCAAGGCCTAGCCCCGTTCCGACCGCGCCGACAAGCGCCGCCACGGGGTAGCCGAGCGTGATGGCGGCAAGGCCGATATCGCCGAGGCTCTGGCCGACAAAAAATCCATAGTTTGTCAAGCGATAAAAATCCGCCGGTCGGGATGACCCGACCGGCGGAAGGTTATTTAATTATGCTTCGGGATTATGCTTCGGGAGTGACCTCGGGAGTGGGGTCAGCTACTATGGTGAAGGTGAAGGTCTTGGGCATTGCGAAGAAGTCGCCGCCGCGGACGGAAGCGGTAACGATGTACTTACCGGGAGCGGTGGGCATGGTGCTCTTTGCGTAGAGCTTGCCGACACCGGTGAACCAGTAGTGGATAGAGCCTGCGGAAGCATTGTTGAGAGCCTCGCCATCCTTGGTGAGGATGCACAGGTCGTTGCCGGCCTTGAGGACTACCTCGCTGGTGTACTTGTCGACCCATACGAGAGTTGCCTCAGTGGTAGTACCGGCAAGGCGAACCTGATAGTTGCCTGCGCCCCTATCTTTGAGCGGCCTGTTATAATACTCGGCCTTTCCAAAACCGTAATTAACTGTGGTAACAAGAGCATTGCCGTTGATCGTGCCCCAATGCTTCTTAGCGCTCGGAACGCCATTTTTGGTATAGCCGTAGCCCTTGTACTCCCACTGCAGAGCTGCCTTGGTTGCATCGTCGAGCTCGTCATAGTTGCTGATGAGAGCCTTGTTAAGTATCTGCGCAACCTCATCGTTGGTCATGCCGGACTTGATGATGACCTCGCCGGAGTTTGCCTTAAGCTCGGGTGCGACTGCTCCCTCTGCGAAAACGGCCGGGGAGATGCCGACCACCGAGAAGATCATCACGACTGCAAGCAGCGAAGCCATAAAACGCTTCAGATTACTATTTTTCTTGCCTTCCTCCATATATAATAATTATTAATTCGTTTGGCCGAACTATACAAATCTAATTAATATTGTTCAGTCAACTGATAATATAATAACAAATTACTTGCAAAACTGCAATTAAAATTTGGCATATTTAGCATGATTTTTCGGTAGAAAAAAGGCTATGCATGTGCTGCATAGCCTTTAGATTGCTAACTTTTATTCCCACTCCACGGTGGCGGGGGGCTTGCTGGTGATGTCGTAGACGACACGGGTGACATTGGGCACCTCGTTTGTGATGCGGTTTGACGCCTTCGACAGCATATCATACGGCAGGCGTGACCAGTCGGCGGTCATGAAGTCGTCGGTGGTGACGGCTCGCAGGACTATCGTTCCGCCATAGGTCCTCGCATCGCCCATGACGCCGACGCTCAGGCTGCTGTCGAGTACGGCGAAGAACTGGCTCGTCACGGCATCGAGGCCGAAGTTTTTCATCTCCTCACGGAAGATGAAGTCGGCCTTCTGCACGGTGGCAATCTTCTCTCGGGTTATCTCGCCGAGGATGCGGATGGCAAGGCCCGGGCCGGGGAACGGCTGGCGGGACACGAGGTATTCGGGCAGGCCGAGCTCTCGGCCGAGCTGGCGCACCTCGTCCTTGAACAGCATGCGCAGCGGCTCGATAATCTCCCTGAAATCGACAAAATCGGGCAGGCCGCCGACATTGTGGTGGCTCTTTATCGTCGCCGAAGCGCCGAGGCCGGACTCGATGATGTCGGGGTATATGGTGCCCTGTGCGAGGTAATCGACAGAGCCTATCTTCTTACTCTCTTCCTCGAAAACGCGAATGAACTCCTCGCCTATTATCTTGCGCTTGCGCTCGGGCTCGGTAACGCCCGCAAGCTTGGCAAGAAATCTATCGGCAGCGTCGACACGGACAAAATTGATATTCCACTTTGAAAACGCCCGCTCGACCTCGTCGCCCTCGTTGAGGCGCATGAGGCCGTGGTCGACGAACACGCAGGTGAGCTGACTGCCGACGGCCTCGGCGAGCAGCGCGGCGCACACGGAGGAGTCCACGCCGCCGGAAAGTGCGAGCAGCACCTTGCCGTCGCCTATCTTCTCACGAAGCTCGGCGATCGCGGTTTTGCAGTAGCTGTCCATATGCCAATCGCCTGCGCACTTGCAGACCTTGAACAGAAAGTTGTGCAGTATCTGCGCGCCGAACTCGGTGTGCGTGACCTCGGGGTGGAACTGGACGCCGTAGAGCTTGCGTTCATCGTCGCACATCGCTGCGCACGGACAGTTATCGGTCGTAGCAGTTATTGAAAAGCCCTCGGGCGGGGTCTTTATATAATCGGTATGGCTCATCCAGCAGATGCTATCCTCGGGCACGCCGTCAAACAGCACGCTTTTTTGCGTGTGGAGCGTCACCTTGCCGTACTCGCTGATGCTTCCGGCGGAGCAAATTTCGCCGTTTCCCATCCACGCCATGAGCTGGCAGCCGTAGCAGATGCCCAGGACGGGGATGCCGGCATTGAGTATCGCCGGATCAAAGTGCGGCGAAGCTTCATCATACACGCTGTTCGGTCCGCCGGTGAAGATGATGCCGGTGTAGCCGGCAGCCTTTATCTCGTCAAGGGTGATGCCGTTGTAGCCCTTGACCTCTGCGAAAATTTTGTGCTCACGCACTCTGCGGGCGATAAGCTGATTATACTGCCCGCCGAAATCCAGTACCAGAATTTTGTCCATTTAACTACCT
>JALFUQ010000027.1 GCA_022784505.1 Bacillota bacterium | reverse complement strand
TTTGTCCTCCTGTTGGAATGAGGTCACTTTACTCCTTTTAATCGTAAAAGTCAATACCTTTTTTCAACTTTTTTCGTTCCGTTTAAATCGCTAAAGATTTTGACGGTTTTCAATCACATCTTGCAGCGATATGCACAGTATTGTATAATGATATAATGAAAAAACGAAAACGGAGGTACAGGCATGATTTTTGACCGCAATGCAGCCGCAAGGCTTGCCGAAAAGTATGAAAGCTTCTATCTTTATGACGAAAACGCGATACTCGACAGCATTGAAAAGCTGCGCAAAAATTTTGACGGTGTGCGCTTTTTGTATTCTGCCAAGGCAAATCCGCACCCGGGCGTACTGAACTGCATCCTCTCCGAGGGCATCGGCGTTGACGCTGCATCCCTGCGCGAGGTGCAAATGGCCAGGGAAAACGGCCTCGGTAAGCGCGACATTTATTATTCCGCGCCGGGCAAGAGCCTGCACGATATCGACGCTGCGCTTGAGGCTTGCATCATCATTGCCGACAGCGTCAACGAGGTCGAGCGCATACAGGCTCTCGCCGCAGGCCACGGCATCGTCGCCGAGATCGGCGTTCGCATAAACCCCAACTTCACCTTTGACGGCGCAGTCGGTACGGCAAACAAGTTCGGCATTGATGAGGATACGGTTTTTGCGATGCTTCCCGAATGGAAGGCCATGAAGAATATAAAAATCACCGGCATCCATGTCCACTCCCGCTCGCAGGAGCTCGACGGAAGGCTCATTGCGGGATACTACGCCAAAATGTTCGAGCTTGCCTGCCGCGTGCAGGATGCGTTGGGTGAAGAACTTAAATTTGTCAACATGGGCTCGGGCATCGGCATACCCTATGCTGAGAGCGACAGTCCCGTAGACCTTGTCACGCTGGGTGCTGAGATGACGCGGCTCATGGAGGTTTACCGCAGCAGGCTGAGCGCGCAGGTGCTCATCGAGACAGGCCGCTTCCTCGTCGGCAAGGCGGGCGTTTATGTTACGCATGTGCTGGATAAAAAGCTCTCGCACGGCAAGACCTTCGTCATCCTTGCAAATACGCTGAACGGCTTTGTGCGCCCGTCGATCGCGCAGATGGTCGAAAGCTACACGGATGCCGAGCTCCCGCACAACTGCGAGCCAATGTACACCGGACGCAATGCCTTCGGCTTTGTGCCGCTTAAAGACCCTGCTGAGACCGAGACCGTCACCGTCGTCGGCAACCTCTGCACCGGCACGGATGTAATCGCAAAGGACATTACCCTGCCGAAGCTCGACTGCGGCGATGTATTCGTCATAACAAACGCCGGAAGCTACGCCGCGGTGCTCTCGCCCATGCAGTTTGCGTCTCTGACCCCGCCTGCACAGGTGCTTTTAAAGGCCGACGGGTCGACCGTTATAATATAAAACAAAAGGCTTTCCTGATTTTTCGTCAGAAAAGCCTTTTTTTGGCTAATATACTATTGATTATTTGCATTTGTGTGATAAAATATCTTATTATGCATAATTGCGCTTTTGCGCCCATTTTTGCATGGAGCACAGATGAAATTTTCAAAGAAGTTCAAACAAAAAATTGAAGACGGTTCTTTTCGTGAGATGTGGCGCGAGGCAAAGTGGATGTTTGTCTACATCCGCCGCTATCGGCTGATAGTGCTCATACATATCGTGCTTGGCGTTCTCGGCACGGCGATGTCGCTTTTATCGAGCATCGCCATGCGTCAGCTTATCGATGTTGTGACCGGCTTTCAGACCGGAGGCATATGGACTGCGGCGGCGTACATGGGAGGGATGCTCCTCGGCAGCGCCGTGATGCAGTCGGCAGCGTCGCGCATTGCGGCCATTATAAATATCCGCGTGCAAAACGGCATACAGGCCGAGATGTACGACCGTATGCTGCGCACCGACTGGCAGGCGCTCAAAACCTTCCGCAGCGGCGACCTTATTAACAGGCTCAACGGCGATGTCGGCACTGTCGCAAACGGTGTTACCGGCTTTTTGCCGAGCTTCATTTCCGGCATGGTGCAGTTTCTCGGCTCGCTCATCATTATATTGTGCAACGACCCCGTCATGGCGCTTATCGCGCTCATCGGCGCGCCGATCTATGTCCTGTCGTCCAGGGCGCTGGTTCGCAAAATGCGCGATTATAACAAGCGCATGAAGGATATCGGCAGCCAGGTCATGTCCTTCCACGAGGACTCGTTCCGCAATATCGGCACCATAAAAGCCTTCGGCATTATGGACGGCTTTGACAGCCGCATGAAGCAGATGCAGGATACCTACCGTACAGCTATGCTCGAGTATAACCGCTTTTCGGTCATAGCCGGGCTCGTCATGAGCATTATCGGACTGCTCATTTCCGCAGGCTGCTTCGGCTGGGGCGTTTACAGACTGTGGTCAAACGCCATATCCTACGGCACGATGACCATGTTCCTGCAGCTTACGAATATGCTGCGCTCGTCGTTCTCGACGCTCATCGGTCTGGTCCCGACGGCGATATCCATAACGACCTCCGCCGGAAGGCTCATGGCGGTCGTGGAGCTGCCTGAGGAGCCCTTTGCCCGCGAACAGGCGGATATTCCCGAAGATTTTGCTATAAGGCTGCGTGACGTCAGCTTTAAATATAATGACGGCGACACTGTTTTGGAGCATGTCGATTTTGACGCTCTCCCCGGCGACATGATCGCCCTGACGGGTGCCTCCGGCGAGGGCAAGACGACCATAATCCGCATCATCCTCGGCCTTATACGACCCAACGAGGGCGAGGCGGTGCTTCAAGGCGGCGATAAGGAGCTTCCGCTCTCGGCCGCAACGCGCAGAGCCTTTGCCTACGTGCCGCAGGGTAATACCGTTTTTGCCGGCACGATAGCGGACAACATGCGCATGGTAAAGCCCGATGCGACCGATGATGAGATCATGGACGCGCTGCGCCTTGCCTGCGCAGATAGCTTCATCGGGAAGCTGCCCGACGGGATAAACAGCCGCATAGGCGAGGTCGGCGGCGGCCTGTCCGAGGGTCAGGCGCAGCGCATTGCCGTTGCAAGAGCGCTGCTGCAAAAAGCGCCGGTGCTCATCCTTGACGAGGCAACGAGCGCCCTTGACGAGGACACCGAGCGCCGGATGCTCGAAAACATCCGCGCAAAGGGCGGAGTCAGGACCTGCATCATGATAACCCACCGCAGTGCAACTGCGGCAATGTGCTCAAGGCACTATGAGCTTGACGGCACGGCGCTTAGGCTGCTTGAGCGGGAGGAAACAACATGATCGATATTCATTCACACATTTTGCCGGAGGTCGATGACGGCTCGTTCGACATGATCTGCTCGATCGAAATGGCGGAGATGGCCGCCGAATCCGGTGTTGAGGCGATGATAGCGACGCCGCACTGCAATCAGCGCGGCTGTTTTGAAAACTACACCTCCGAGGAGCTTTTAGGGCGCTTTCGGACTCTCAAGTCCGAGCTCAAGCACAGCGATGTGCCGCTGGAGCTGTATCTCGGTATGGAGGTGTTCGGTACGGAGGACGCAGCCGAGCTTTACCGCGACGGAAGGCTCCTGACGCTAAACGGCGGGCGGTATATGCTCACGGAGTTTGACTTCGGCGCCGAGGCGCATTTTATGGACACGGTGCTGTACAATCTGCTGAATGCCGGGTGCACACCCATCGTCGCGCACCCCGAGCGCTATGTGGCGCTTCAGTATTCCTACGGGATCGTCGAAAAATGGCTTGGCGACGGCATGGGCATCCAGCTGAACAAGGGCAGCTTTTCCGGCCGCTTCGGAAGGGGCGCAAAGCGCCTTGCCTACGAGCTTCTGGAGCAGGGGCTCGTTACGTGCATCGCGAGCGATGCGCATGGGGTCACGACCCGCACGCCGGATCTGGGCGATATATACGAATATCTTGCGATGGAGTATTCGCCGGAGCTTGCCGAGCTCCTGCTAAAGAATAATCCTCGCCGCATCCTGCAAAGCAAGCCGCTTGTAAAAGCGCAGGAAATACTACTATGAAAATGAGGTAAGAGTGTGAAAAAAACATTTCCCATACTGCTGACGGTGCTCATGGTGCTTTCACTGGCTTCCGTGGCAGGATATATGTTTTATCAGAAAACGGTGGCAAGCCCCGGCGTGCCGAGCATCAACTTTGCCTCAGAGTCGCTGGACGTTCCGACAAATGCCGGCGAGGAGGAGCTTTTGCAGGGCGTAACTGCAACGGATCCCGAAGACGGCGATGTGACTGCCTCGCTCATGGTCGAGGGCATGTCTCGCATTGACAAGGATAACAACGTCAAGGTCAGCTATGTTGCCTTTGACTCGAAAAACCACATGGCGCGCGCTGAGCGCACCGTCCACCTGATCGATTATACCGACACGCGTTTCAGCTTTTCCTCGGCGCTGCTGTTTGCCGCGTCAAACAAGATAGACGTGCTCGACCGCGTGACTGCGACCGACATTCTTGACGGCGACATTTCCCACAAGGTGAAGTTCTCGCTCGAGGGCGACTCGGTGAGCATAAACTCTGTCGGCGAATATCAGGTCGAGCTGCGAGTTACGAACAGCCTCGGCGCGACGGCGCATCTGCCCGTCACCGTTGAGGTCACGCAGACCGAGCCCAATCCCGCGAAGATCACGCTCGACAGCTATGTACTGTATCTTTCAAAGGGCGCAAAGTTCAACGCAGAGCGGCACGTCGTCGGCTATAACGCGGCCGGCGAGCACAGGACCGGCGCAGACGGCCTGACCATAAGCGGCGAGGTCGATACCCGCAAGGCCGGAGTCTATACGGTCGATTACACATACGGCAGCGCTGACAGCCGCAGCCGCACAAGACTCATTGTCGTTGTAGAGTAAGGCGGTGTGAGATGGAAGAGAAAAAAACGTCTTATGTGAATAACCCTGCCGGCGGCGAGCTGCACCCTGTTCTTCTCGTCAGAGAGATATTCAGAAAGCTCTGGGCGATAGTGATGGTGGCGGTCATCGCGGCGTCGCTTGCCTATGTCGGCGCTTCGCTGCTGTATAAGCCACAGTATCAGACGAGGACGACCTTCGTCGTCTCCGTCCGCGACGGCTCAAGCACCGTCTACTCAAATCTCAATGCCGCAAAGAGCATGGCGAGCACCTTTTCCGAGGTGCTCAACAGTGATGTCCTCAAAAAGCGCATCGCAGCCGAGCTCGGCCGGGAGAAAGCTGACGGCAGCATAAGCGCCGAGGTCGTCGGTGAGACGAATCTTTTGGAGATGCGCGTCACGGCGGAAAGCCCCCGTCAGGCGTATAACATCACAAAGGCTATACTCAGAAACTACGAGGAGCTTGCCTCGGTAGTTTTGAAAAACATCACGCTCGATGTTCTGCAAAGCCCTACCGTGCCGACGGCACCTGTGAACTCCGCAGGTGCGATGCGCTATGCAAAGCTTGCCGCCATTGCTGCGGCGCTTGCTACGGCACTGCTTATCGGCGCGCGGGCATATATGCGCGATACGGTAAAATCGGTCAGCGAGGTCGAGACGAAGCTCGACACGAAAATGCTCGCTGCCGTGTATCACGAGAAAAAGTACAAGTATCTCGGCGACCGCTTCGGAAGAAAGAAAAAGAGCATACTCATAACAGACCCCACAACGGGCTTTGCCTTTGCCGAGACCTTCAAAAAGCTGCGCACGCGCATCGAATACCTCATGCGCAAAAATAACTGCAAGGTCATCATGGTGACCTCGGTCATGGAAAACGAGGGCAAGAGCACGGTCGCGGCCAATATCGCACTTTCCATGAACCGCAAGAGAAAGAGCGTGCTGCTCATAGACGCGGATATGAAAAAGCCCGCGCTGCATAAGATACTCGGTTATCAGGACGCGGAGTTTGCAAGCCTCACCGATTATCTAAACGGCACGGCAAACCTCGGTCAGACCCTGCTTGCCGACAAAAAGCAGCAGATAGGTCTGGTGCTCAACAAGCACGGCGTAAATAACTCCACCGAGCTTATCCGCAGCGAGGGCATGAAAAAGCTTCTGGCGCAGGCAAAGCGGAACGTCGATGTCGTCATTATCGACACGCCGCCTATGGATGCCTGCCCCGATGCCGAGTGCCTTACCGAGCTTGCCGATGCGGTTATACTCGTCGTGCGGCAGGACGCGACTCCGGCACGAATGATAAACGACGCTATCGATGCGATTAACGCATCCGATGCGATGCTGTTTGGCTGCATTTTCAACAATGTGTATGCTGCCGATATCAACGAAAGCTACAGCTACGGCAGCAGCGGCAAATACGGCTACGGCAAGTACGGCTACTCGAAATACGGCTACGGCAAGACCGACCGTCACGCGCAGGAAAAGCTCACGCTTGAGAATGAGCGTGACGGAAAAGGCTTTTTGGAGGACGATGAAAGATGAACGAGCAATATAACGAACAGACCTCCATATCCCTCAACAGATTCTTCGTGATGTTCATGCATGGGCTCAAAAAGCTCTGGTTTTTGGTCCTGGCGCTGACGATTGTGGTCGGTGCCGGCATGGGCGCGTTATCGTGGTATCGCTACACTCCGAGCTACACTGCCGCCGTGACCTTCACGGTCTATGTCAAAAACGACGCGCAGGCCGGTATACCGGCGTACAACCAGGCGGCGGCAGAGCAGATGGCGAAGACCTTTCCGTACATTCTCACGAGCGGCGTTTTGAGCGACCTTGTCATGTCCGACCTCGGCACGACGAGCCTTCCGAGCATATCCGCCTCGGCCATTGAGAACGCAAACCTTTTTGTCCTCAAGGTCAGCGGCTCTGACCCCGAGTACTGCTATGAGGTGCTCAAATCGGTCATCGAGAACTACCCGCGGGTCGCAGAGTTCGTCGTCGGCCCAACGCAGATGGAGATAGTCGACGAGTCCGGCGTACCCACAAAGCCCTCGAACAGCCGCCAGTGGAAATCATCTGCGAAAAAGGGCGCGGTCATAGGCTTTGCGCTCGGTCTGGTGCTGGTTGCCTTTTACGGTGCCACCAAGACCACTGTCATGTCAAAGGACGACCTCAGACGCGTCAGCAATATCAAATTCCTCGGCGCGCTGCCCAGCATCAGCGTCAAAAAGCGCAGCCGCGGCGTATCCAAAACGCCGAGCTTTGACGATATAAACGACAGAACGTATAAGGAAGCCTTCAGAGCGGTTTCCGTCAGGATCGACCGCAGCATGAGGGAAAAAGGCCACAAGGCGCTCATGGTGTGCAGCGCCGTCAGTGGCGAGGGCAAGACCACAGTCGTGTACAATCTTGCGCAGCTTTTGGCCAAGCTCGGCCGCAGGGTGCTCATCATCGACTGCGACCTCAGAAATCCGATGATGTACAAGATACTCGACGCTGATAAAGGCAAGGGCTTTTCCGAGCTTGTCGAGGGTAAGGCAACGATACCCGAGACTGTGCACGCCGTTTTGCCCGATAAGCTCGATGTCATCTTCGCAGGCAATTACGACGGCGATGCAACGGATGTGCTCGGCGAGCAGGGTGTCGGCGATGTTTTGAAGCAGCTTAGAAACAGCTACGATTTTATACTTATCGACACCCCGCCTTACTCGATGCTTGCCGATGCCGAGAACATGGGCGAGGTCATCGACGGCGCACTGATGGTCGTGCGTCAGAACTACGCAAGCCGTGTCAGCGTTGTCGATACCGTCACGAGACTCAGCGAGATAGATGTGCCCATCATCGGCTATGTCCTCAATGTCTGCACCGGCGGCAGCCTCGGCCAGTTTGGCTACGGCTATGGCTACGGTTACGGATATGGTTATGGCTATGGCTACGGAAAGGGTTATGGCTATGGCGACAAAGAAAGCAGGTGACGCTATGGCAAGGACCGAAAAGAAGAAAATGAGCAAGGGCACAAAGACACTGTTTATCGTAGTGTGCGTGCTCGTGGGCCTTGCGCTGCTGCTGGCGGCGACGGTCTTTACGCTGAGCTATATCGGACGCAGCTCGCTCACCGGCGACGATACAATGAATCTGCCGGAAAACGCGGATACGAGCTTTGAATCCCTGGGCTCGGGCACTATCCGCCGCAACGGCAAGCTCTATCGCTATAACGATGAGATAACCTGCATCCTGCTCATGGGCATAGACAGCTATGACAAGCAGTCTGACGGAAACTACGCCCCGCATCAGTCGGATGTCAATGTGCTCGCAGTCATCGACCCGAAAAACGAAAAGCTCACACTGCTGTCCGTGTCGAGAGACACGCTGTGCGAGCTCGATATCGTTGACGAAAACGGCAATATGACCGGCACTGCCGAGGCGCAGCTTGCGCTTGCTTATAACTACGGCGGCAGTGATGACGAAAGCTGCCGGCTCACGGCGACCGCAGTGTCGAGAATTTTCTACGGTCTGAATATTCCGGCCTACGCCTCAATATACATGAACGGCATATCCGACCTTGTCGATATCGTCGGCGGTGTTACCGTCACCCCGTCTGATAACTTTAACGGCTTTGCCGCCGGAAAACAGGTCGAGCTCAAGGGCAACCTCACAGAGAGGTATATCCGTTTCAGAGACTATTCGGTCGACGGCAACAACAAGCGAATGCAGCGTCAGAATCAGGTGCTAAAGGCGCTGGTATACAAGGCACTGAGCGTCGCAAAGAGTGACCCGACCTCGGTTCTGGATATATACAGCTCCGTGCAGGACAATGTGACGACGAACATAAACACCGCGATGATGATCTACCTTGCCCGTCAGGCGGTGGATCTCAAATATGACGGACAGATACTCACCGTGCCCGGTCATTCCGAGATGGGAGAGCAGGATCACGCCGTTTTCGTCATAGATGAGGAGGCATTTCTTGACCAAATCATCGAAATTTTCTATGATCAGGTAAAAAACGAAATTCCCTCTTGAAATTTCAGGAGATTTGTTGTAGTATAAATGTGTGTTTGTAAATAATGACTTATTTGAGGAGGATATTAATATGAAAAAGCTTGTCTGCCTGCTTCTCGTTCTCGTTTTAGTGTTCGCGATGTCCGTCAGCGTCTTTGCGGATAAAGCTGTGAGCCCCGAGAATGGTAACACCGATGTCGAGCCCAACTACGATCCGAACTCCCCCCAGACCGGCGATACCGGCGCGATTTACTGGGTCGTGACTGCGATGGTGCTTGCGGTAGGAGCTGCGGCATTCTGTGGCGTTAAGCTCGTCAACGAAAAGTAATGTAAGAAATCAGAAAGCTCCATGATCATCATGGAGCTTTTTTCTTTGAGGTATAATATGAGCAAAAAGCTTTTGCGCACCATACTTATAATAGTGGCGATCATAGCTCTGTGCGTCATCGCCTATTGCGGCTGGTACATTTGGCAGTATTGGCACGGCCACGAGCTCGGTGACTCGCTCAAGGCTAACTGGGGCCGCGGCAGCGAGGATATAACTGCAAAGAGCGTCGAGATACCTGTCGACTTTGACTCGCTGCATGAGGTGAACCCAGAGATCTACGCGTGGATATATATCCCCGGCACGGATATAAGCTACCCCGTTTTGCAGCACGACGGCGACAACGGGTATTACACCCGCCGCGCCGAGGACGGCAACTACTTTACCGGCGGCTGCATCTACAGCGAAAATTACAACAAAAAGGACTTTTCCGACCCTATGACCGTCCTGTACGGCCACAATCTGCGCTCGGGCAAGATGTTTGCGCAGCTCAACGACTTTTCCGATGTCAATGTCTTTGACGAGCACCGCTACATTTATATCTATACGCCGGACAAGATGCTTGTGTATGAGATTTTTGCCGCCTACCCGTTCTCGCACAGGCACCTGCTTTTAAACTATGACTTTACAGACCCGGCGCAGTTTGATGCATTCTTTGACGATGTTATGTATAAGCCCGGTCTGAGCTCAAACTTCATGGACAATGTGGAGCTTGACGGGACAAAGGACAAGATCCTCACCCTGTCGACCTGCCTGAGGGGCGATAATCAGCAGCGCTACCTCGTCCAGGGGCGGCTGATATCCGAAATTCCCGCAAAAAAATGATCGGAGTGCTTAGCACTCCGATTCTTTATTCTTGTCTGTATCCGTTCGGATTCTGCGTCTGCCAGTGCCAGCTGTCGCGGCACATGTCCTCAAGGTCGAGACCGGCTTTCCAGCCGAGCACCCTTGCACTTTTATCCGGCGAGCAGTAGCATATCGGCAGGTCGCCCGGACGGCGGCCGACTATTTTATACGGCACGGTGAGCTTGTTTGCGTTCTCAAAGGCATGCACCATGTCGAGCACGCTGTATCCCGTGCCGGTGCCGAGGTTAAACACACTCTCGCCCTTGTGCTCGTCCATGTATGCAATTGCTGCGACATGACCCTTTGCAAGGTCGACGACATGGATATAGTCGCGCACACCCGTGCCGTCGGGCGTGTCGTAATCGCCGCCGAACACACGCAGGTACTCAAACTTGCCGATGGCCGTCTGCGAGATATATGGCATGAGGTTATTCGGAATGCCCTTGGGGTCTTCGCCTATAAGGCCGCTCGGGTGAGCGCCGACGGGGTTAAAGTAGCGCAGCAATATGACAGCCCACTCAGGATCGGTCTTTGCATAGTCGCGCAAAATCTGCTCGCACATGTACTTCGTCCAGCCGTAGGGATTCGTGCAGCTGCCGGTCTTTGAGGTCTCGTACAGCGGCATTTCGTTATCACCCGAGTAGACCGTTGCCGAGGAGGAAAAAATTATATTCTTAACACCGTGCGCCCGCATCGCCTCACACAGAGTTATCGTCGAGCCGAGGTTATTGTCGTAGTACTCAAGCGGCATCTCGACCGACTCGCCGACCGCCTTGAGACCTGCAAAGTGGATGACGCAGTCGATGCTGTGGCGGGTGAATATCTCGTCAAGCTTGACGCGGTCGCGCACATCCGCCTCGTAAAAGGTGACGGACCTGCCCGTTATCTGCTCAATGCGTTTGCCTGCCTCGGCGCTGCTGTTAACAAGATTATCAATGATGACGACATCCATGCCCTGCTGCAGAAGCTCAACGCAGGTGTGACTGCCGATATAGCCCATTCCGCCGGTGACCAAAACCGTCATAAAGACCACTCCTTTATTATAGGTGTAGCCCATTTTATACTAAACGAACGAAAAAGTAAAGCGCGGCTTGACAGCGTGAAAAAACAAAATATAATGTGTGCTATGAACAGAGAAAATTTCTTCAGAAAATTCGATAAGATCGTTGGGCAGTTCGGCGACGCAAAGCCTACGATACTGCTGCACAGCTGCTGCGGCCCGTGCTCAAGCTCGGTACTGGAGCTGCTGTCAAAGTATTTTGACGTGACGGTTTTGTGGTATAACCCAAACCTTTACCCCGAGGCCGAGTACGACAAGCGCTTGAAAACGCAAAAGCAGCTCATTGACGCTATTGCCGGAGACGGCGTACAGGCAAAGCTGCTCGTTGAACCGTGGCGCAGCGAGGATTACTTTTCCCGCATAAAGGGTCTTGAAAACGAGCCCGAGGAGGGAAAGAGGTGCCTTGAGTGCTTTAAAATCCGCCTTGAGGAGACTGCTCGCATCGCAAGTGAACGGGGCTTTGAGTGGTTCTGCACGACGCTCACCGTATCGTCCCGCAAGGATGCCGTGGCGATAAACGCCATAGGCCGTGAAGCGGAAGCAAAGTACGGCGTTAAATGGCTGCCGTCGGAGTTTAAAAAACGTGAGGGCAACCACCGTTCGATAATTTTGTCCGAAAAATACGGGCTGTACCGTCAGGAGTACTGCGGCTGCGTATTTTCGTTGGTAAACAGGGAGAAAAATGATGAAAATTAACACTCGCAACTTGATAACCGCAGCCGTCGTCGGCGCGCTGTATGCAGTGCTGACGATGGTGCTTGCGCCCATCAGCTACGGTGCGCTGCAATTTCGTGTGTCGGAGGTGCTGTGCATCCTGCCGTTTTTCATGCCGTTCACGGCGTGGGGACTGTTCGTCGGCTGTGTTGTTGCCAACCTCATGAGCACGGCGGGCGTTCTGGATGTAGTTTTCGGCTCACTTGCAACGCTCATCACCTGTCTGTGCATAGCTTGGTGCGGCAAAAAGGGCAATACATTAAAAACAAGGCTCTTGGCCTGCTTCATGCCGGTCGTTTGGAACGGCCTTATCGTCGGCGCAACGCTCACCATCGCTTTGGCGGGGCTTAACCCCCTCACGCACTTCGGCGCATTTTTGGTGTTCGCAGGCGAGGTGGCGCTCGGTGAGCTCGGGGTCATGTATCTGATCGGCCTGCCGCTCATGACATATCTGCCCAAGCAGCGGTTTTTCTCGGAATTTGTCGATAAACACTCTTGACAAATTCCGTGCGATAGCATACTATTGTGCTGCAAGTAAACAGGGGTGCTGAGTTATTCTCGGCTGAGACGGAAAGAAGCGAATTTCCGAAACCCATGAACCTGATCCGGGTAATGCCGGCGTAGGAAACGAAAATTCTACACCAATCGTTTTCCTATGGCCGTGCGTAAAGCACGGCTTTTTGTTTTAGGAGGAACTGTTATGAATCAGAGCAAATCCCATCTCAAGCTTCGTGCCCTGTGCGAGGGCGCAATTTTCGTGGCACTGTCGTTCGTTTTGAGCCTTCTGCCTGTCGGCAAGATGCCTCAGGGCGGCTCGTTCGACCTTGCAATGCTGCCGCTGCTGGTGTTCTGCGTGCGCTGGGGCTTCGGCCCTGCAATGCTCGCTTCCACCGTTTACGGCATTTTGCAGATGTTTGCTGAGGGCGGTATCGCCATCGGCTGGCAGTCTATCATCGGCGACTTCATCGTTGCATACGCCGTCCTCGGTGTTGCAGGCCTGTTCAGCAAGAATAAGTACGGCTTCTTCATCGGTACCGTTGTTGCCTGCTGCGCACGCTTCCTCGTGCACTATGTCGTCGGCGCAACCGTTTGGGCAGAGTATATGCCCGAGACCTTCTTCAACATGACCATGACCTCGCCGTGGATCTACTCGGCACTGTATAACGGCAGCTACATGCTCGTCGATATGGTCATCATCCTCGTCATCGGCGCACTTCTGTGGAAGCCGCTGGGCAAGTACCTGCGTGGCGAAGATTTGCAGAAAGCCTAAAAAAAGATTGACATACGATAAGACTATCGTATATAATAAGCTTCCGATGCCTGTCGGCATCGGAAGTAATTTTTTAGTCAACTACTTTGACTTCGGTCAATGTTGAGTAATAATCCCGAAAGGAGTGCAACACATTATGCTGCGTACCTACCAGCCCAAGAAGCGTCAGCGCAAAAAAGAGCACGGCTTCCGCAAGAGAATGTCCACCGCAAACGGCCGCAAGGTCCTCGCTCGCCGCAGAGCAAAGGGCAGAGCAAAGCTCAGCGCCTGATTTGGCCTGCATGAGCAGAACGGAAATTTAAATATTTTTTAGGGCGGGTACTATCCGCCCTTAAGGTGTTTGTGCATATTTGATCGACCGATTTGGGGTGAATTTCGTTGGATGTCAGGGTCACACTGAAGAAAAACTATGAATTCCGGCGGCTGTACTACAAGGGCAAGACCGCCGTTACCCCGTATCTCGTCGTTTACAGCATGAAAACGGGGCGCGGCGCCAACCGCGTGGGCTACACCGTGTCGACAAAGCTCGGCAAGGCAGTCGTCCGCAACCGTGCCCGCCGCAGATTGAGAGAGGTTTATCGGCTCAATGCCGATAAGCTCATAAGCGGCGTTGACATGGTCATCGTCGCCCGCTCGGCGTGCGTGACGGCAGATTTTGCGAAGATCGAGAAGGCATTTATGCACGCCTGCGGTGAGTTGGGGCTCATCAAGGGAGAGAGAAAATGAAAAAGCTGCTCATTAAATTGGTGAGGCTTTATCAGAAGTATATCTCACCCCTGAGACCGGCCTGCTGCCGCTATATTCCGACCTGCTCGCAGTACGCCATTGAAGCTCTGGAGAAGTACGGAGCTTTGAAGGGAGGCTGGCTTGCTCTGAAACGCCTTTCGAGGTGCCATCCCTTTCACCTCGGAGAGCATGATTTCTATGATCCCGTCCCGTAAGCGGGGTCAGATAACAAGGAGAAACTTATGTCTTTATGGGATTATATAGTTTGGCCGTTTGCCAGACTAATGGAGTTCCTGTACAATTGGACTCAAAACTACGGTGTTTCCGTCATCCTCTTTGCTCTCGTAGTTAACCTCATTCTTCTGCCGTTCATGGCAAAGAGCAAGAAGAGCATGATGCGCACCACCCGTTTCCAGCCCAAGATGAAGGCGCTGGAGAAAAAGTATGCCGATAACAAGGAAAAGTATCAGCAGGAGGTCGCCAAGCTCTACCGTGAAGAGGGCATCAACCCCATGTCCGGCTGCCTTTGGAGCCTGCTCCCGTTCCCGATCATCATCGCACTGTACAGTGTCATTCGCCAGCCTCTGGAGAAGATGATGGGCATAAGCTCGGAGGGCGTTAAGAAGATCACCGAGTGGGCGGCTCAGAACGCGGGCTTTGTCTCGACCAACAAGACCTATGACGAGATCGGTGTTACCGATGCACTTCATCAGCATTGGGATGCCGCCGTGAACGCACTGGGCGATTTGGCGGACAAGCTCATGAATCTTGACTACAGCTTCCTTGGCATGAACCTCGGTGAGGTCCCCAACTGGAAGGTCTGGACCATTGATTTTTCAAACAGCGAGACCGCACTTCCCGCACTGGGACTGTTCCTTATCCCGCTTATCGCAGCGTTCCTTTCCTGGCTTTCCATGAAGATCAGCCAGGCGACCAACCCGACCGCCGGCGGCGCACAGGCCGAGGCATCGATGAAAACCATGAATATTTTCATGCCCATCATGTCGATATGGATCTGCTTTATCATGCCTGCCGCACTCGGCGTATACTGGATCGCAAACAGCGTTTTCGGTATAATCAGAGACGTTGTCCTCACCAAGATCTACAAGAGACAGCTTGATATCGAGGACGCTGAGCGTATCGCAAAGGAAAAGGCAAAGGAAGAGGAGATCCGCCGCCGTCACGAGGAGACCGAGCGTCTGCGTGCCGAGGGCGCGACCGTCCGCAACAACAACACCAGCAAAAAGAAGATTCAGGCTCAGTCCAAGCAGCAGTCTGACGAGCGCCGCGCCGCCAACGAAAAGGCCGAGCGCGAGGCCAGACGCGAGCGTCTTGGCATAAAGAGCAATGAGGGTGAGAACCCCTCGCAGGTCGGCAACCGCCGCTATGCAAGAGGCAGGGCATATGACCCGAACCGCTTTGCAAATGTGACCGCTCCCGCCGTCGAGGCCGAGGCTGCCGAGGAGACTGCATCGGAAGAAAAGCCTGAATAATTACAGGAGAACCTAGTATGATTAAATATTTGGAAAAAACCGGCCGCACCGAGGATGAGGCTATCGCTGCCGCCCTTGCCGAGCTTGGTATGGATCGTGACGATGTGTCCGTGACCGTCGTCGAGCGTGCCAAATCCGGCTTTTTGGGCATCGGCGCTTCTCCGGCCGTTGTGCGTGTCGAGTATGAAGCACCCGATGAGCCCGCCGTTGAGGAAGTGAAGTCCGAAGCGGAAGCTCCCGCACAGGATTATCCCGAGATCAGAGCCTTTCTGACCGGCCTTCTAGAGCGCATGGGCACAAAGGCGGACATCGAGATAACCGCCCGTGACAGCAAGGGCGTCGTTGTTAACCTTTCCGGCCCCAACATGGGCGCCGTGATCGGCCGCAGAGGCGAGACGCTTGACGCTATCCAGCACCTGACCAATTATGTGGTCAACCGCGGCAGCGACAAGCACATGCACATCTCCGTCGATGCCGAGAGCTACCGTGCAAAGCGTGAGGAATCCCTCGTCCGCCTTGCCGAGAAGATGGCCGCAAAAGTCATTAAGTACAAGCGCAGCATGGCTCTTGAGCCCATGAATTCCTACGAACGTCACATCATCCACACCGCATTGCAGGATTACGAGGGCGTGACCACGAGCTCCACCGGCACAGAGCCTAACCGCCGCGTCGTCGTGTCTTACGACAGACCTCAGCAGACAAGCAACAAACCGCAAAGCCGTGAATGGGCATAAGCCCCTGATTTTGGAGGAAAAGAAAATGACACTTGAAAAGGTCCAGAACATTTTGGCAGACCAGTTCGAAGTGGCTGCCGACAGCATTACCGCAGATACCAATATCGTTGACGATCTCGGCGCAGACTCCCTTGATGTAGTTGAGCTCATTATGTCCGTTGAGGACGAGTTCGGCCTGTCGATCCCCGATGAGGATGCGGCTGAGCTTGCCACCGTCGGCAAGATAGTTGAGTACATCGAATCTAAGCTTTAATGCCTTTTGAAAAACTCCCTGTATTGCGAAAGCAGTGCAGGGAGTTTTTTCGTTGCCGCAAAAATATTTGACTTGTAGAGGATAAGATAGTAAAATAAACTGATTAAGAGTGCGTAGGAGGAGCTATGGAAAAGCTGTCACATGCGTATATAGTCTCCTCGGCATCGGAGGAAGCCGGACTCGAAAGAGCGCTGGCTTTGGCGAGCGAAATGCTGTGCAGCGGCACGGGCAAAAAGCCCTGCGGCGTTTGCAGGGACTGCCGCAAGATAAAGGCAGGCGTTCACCCCGACCTCGGCTATGTGCGCAGGCCGCTCGACGATAAGGGCAACAAAAAGCGCGATATCCAGGTCGACCAGATAAGGGATATGGGTGCTGACGCCTATGTGCTGCCGAATGAGGCAAGCGGCAAGGTGTATATCATCCAGGAAGCGGACACAATGAACGAGAGCGCGCAAAACGCTGCGCTCAAGCTGTTTGAGGAGCCGCCCGCAGGCGTACATTTCATCCTGTGCACGACTAATCCGGAAAAGCTGCTCACGACCGTGCGCTCAAGGTGCGTGCTGGTTCGCTGCAATGCAGGCGAGGAGCCCGAGAACGCCGAGATGGCCGCCCTCGCCGATGAGTATATTCGCCTTGTGCAAAGCGGCAATACCACCGAGCTCACCGCGTGGTGCTTTGCAAACGAAAAGCTCGACTTAAGAAAAATGCCCGAGCTTTTGGCTTGCATCGAGCGCAGACTCATACAAATGCTCAGATATTCCGATGCAAGAGCGCAGCTCATGGGCAATATCGCTCTTATCGAGCGCTGTCTTGAGTATCAGACGGTCAATACGAGCGTCAAGCATATATTTGGATTGCTGGCGGTGAAGTCACTGCCGGCAAAGGAAACGAGGAAAAAAGTTGACTGAAGTTATAAGCGTAAAATTCAAAAATCGGGGCAAGAGCTACTTCTTTGCCCCAAACGGCAAGACCATTAAGACAGGCGAGCAGGTCGTCGTCGAGACCAGCAAGGGCCTCGAGATCGCCGACTGCTCCCGCGGCAACCACATGGTCGAGGACACTGCCGTTATACAGCCGCTGCGCCCCGTCGTCAGGGTCGCAACCAAGGACGACCTGAGAGTTGCGGAGATAAACAAGCAGCGCGAAAAAGAGGCGTACGAGATATGCCAGAAGAAAATTGCCGAGCATGGCCTTGATATGAAGCTCGTCGATGTTGAGTGCAATTTCGAGGGCAACAAGACCATGTTCTTCTTCACCTCCGACGGCAGGGTCGATTTCCGCGAGCTCGTAAAGGACCTTGCGGGCATCTTCCGCAACCGCATCGAGCTAAGGCAGATCGGAGTGCGCGATGAGGCAAAAATGCTCGGCGGTCTCGGCATCTGCGGCAGACCGTTTTGCTGCAGCAAGTTCCTGAACGATTTTCAGCCCGTCTCGACCAAGATGGCGAAAATGCAGTCCATGTCGCTCAACCCGAGCAAGATATCCGGCAGCTGCGGTAGACTCATGTGCTGCTTAAGATACGAGCAGGAGGCATACGAGGAGCTTGTCAAGAATGTTCCCAAGCAGGGCGCGTTTGTCGAAACTCCGACCGGCTACGGCATTGTCACGCAGGTCAATCTCCTACGCCAGCTCGTCAAGGTCAAGCTTGACGGCGAGGGCGAGGACACCCTGCGAACCTTCCGTGCCGTCGAGGTTGCCACCGTTCCCGGCGGCAGACCCAAGGACGGCGAGCCGCTGCCGTCGGTGCTCAAGTATGTTCCCGCACCCGAGCCCGAGGAGGAGACCGAGGACGAGTGGGCGATACCCGAGCTTCTCATAGGAGACACGACCGAGGAAAAGCCCGAAAGACCCGAGAATGCCAAGCGCAGCCGCAATCACCGCAGCCGCAGAGGCGGCAGAAATCGCGCAAAGTCCGAGGATGAAAAGCCCGCTGCACAGCCGAAGGCCAATCCCGACGAGGAAAAGCAGCCCGTCAAGGCAAAGCCCAAGCACAAGCGCGGCGGCGGAAACAACAGGCCCCACACCGGCGATAAGCCCAAGGCCGAGAAGGCTCAGACGGAGGCAAAGCCGCAGCAAAAGCCTGCCGAGCCCAAAGAAGGCGTCTCCAAGAAGCGCAGCAGCAATCGCCGTCGCTACTACCACAGGGGCAAGCCCAAGAACAAGCAGGGCGGCGAGCAGAAGCAATGATAAGCCGGAGGTCACGATATGAATAAGAATGACAATACGGAAAAGAAAAAAGTCGGCGGTATGAGCGGAAAGACGAAGTGGCTGATAACGGCGCTTCTGGCAGTGCTCGCGGTGGTCACGGTCGTCATCTGCTTCAAGGGCGGCAACTTCACCTTCAAGCCCGGCTCTGTCCAGGCGAACGACAAGACCGCTGTCGAGGAGACAAAGGCACCCGAGGATAACTCAGATGAGCCTGATGAAACGGTAAAGCACACTGTGTTTATCTCGGCAGGTAACGGCGGCTCGGCCAGCCCCAACGGCAGTGTCAAGGTCGAGGACTGGGGTAGCCTCACGGTGAGCTTCACGCCCAACGAGGGCTATGAGATAGCCTCTGTCACAGTCGACGGCGAGACTCAGGGCGCGGTATCCAGCTACACGCTTTCGTATGTGAAGGCCGACCACACGGTCATCGCGACCTTTGAAAAGAAGCCCGAGCCCACCCCGACCCCGACTCCCGAGCCGACGGAAGGCGGCATTTTCTCCGAGCTCGACAAGCTTTTCGGAGATAACTAAATAAATCGTAAAGAGAGAGTTATATGCAGACTGGATTGGTAATTTTGCTGTTTGTCGTCGGACTGGTGCTCATCATAAAGGGTGGCGACTGGTTTGTCGATTCGGCAGTTTTCATCGCAAACTTGACCGGCATACCCAAGTTCATCATCGGCGCAACGATAGTCAGCGTCGCAACGACCCTGCCGGAGCTGACGGTGTCCGTCACCGGCGTTATAGACGGTGAGCTCGACCTCGCTGTCGGCAATGCGGTAGGCTCGGTCACGGCGAACATCGGCCTTATCATGGGCATCTCGCTCGTGTGCATACCCGCTGTCATAAAGCGCAGCCAGTTCTGGCTCAAGGGCACGCTCATGTCCGCAGCGGCGCTGCTGCTGTGGATCCTGTGCAAGGACGGCACGCTGCACATGCTGCCGAGCTTTGCGCTTTTCGCGCTGCTTGCGGTGTATGTTTGGGATAATATCCGTGACGCAAAGAACGATGTCGGCTCTGACGAGCGGGAGATCGTCGACAAAAAGGATCTTCCCAAGCAGCTTGTCATGTTCATTATCGGCATCGCAGCTATCGTCTGCGGCTCAAAGCTGCTTATCGAATACGGCAGCGAGTTAGCCCTGCTGCTCGGCGTTCCCTCGGCGATAATCGGCGTCACCATGGTCGCCATCGGCACCAGCCTGCCTGAGCTTATAACGACCCTCACGGCGATACGCAAAAGGGAATCGAGCATGTCCATCGGCAACATCATCGGCGCAAACATCATCGATCTTGCACTTATCCTGCCCATTTGCAGCGTCGTCTCCGACGGCAAGCTCACCATTGCCGAGCAGTCGTATGCGCTGGATATGCCCATGTGCTTTGCAATGACACTCATCGCGGTGCTGCCCCCGCTCATAAAGGGCAAGCTCTACCGCTGGCAAGGCATCCTCATACTCGCCCTGTACGCAGTTTATGTCGTGATTCTGGTCACCCAATACGGTGTGTAAAACGCTGATATCTAATATAAATAGAGCTATCTGATTTCATCTGAAATCAGATAGCTCTTTCTTGTGAATAATGAAATTCTGTTGCCAAATCGTTGCCACGAAGGGCATCAAGGCTCAATAAGTCCAGTGTTTACGGGATTTTTTGAACCTATGCAATCATTCCCACTCGCAAAATGAAACTTAATTCTAAACGCTTTTGTTTGGGAGATTTGATATCATTTGATTTTTCCTGATACCTATTATCCTTATCCTATGGGCTTGCCGAACTTTTGCTATCATTTGGCTATCAAGGAAATGGC
>JALFUQ010000010.1 GCA_022784505.1 Bacillota bacterium | reverse complement strand
CGGCGCAGTCGAGACCGAGCTCGGCTACGAGCCCAAGGCAGAGGATATAAACCTTGACGGCAGTGGAGTTTCGGAAGAAACTCTCGAGGATCTTCTCAAGGTCGACAAGGGCCTGTGGCTCGACGAGTGCAAGGGCATCCGCGAATACTACGCCCAGTTCGGCGACAAGCTCCCCAAGGAGCTTGCAAGCGAGATCGACGCTCTCGAGGAACGCCTCAAAAAGTAAAAGCGTATAATAAAACTGCTTACCCCCAATGTGGTTCAACACCGCATTGGGGGTATTTTGACGACAAAAACGCGGATTTGGAGAGCAAAGTATGCAAAATACACAAAACACTTGTGAAACTCGCAACAAAAAGGGCTCGTTTTTGTATGCAAAATGCATTGAAAAAACGGTGAATAAAATGGTAATCTAAATAAAAGAAATGGTTAAACTATTTGTATAAACTACCGGCTGTCGGACAACCCCGATGCCGTTCGGAAAGGATAGGATAATATGAGCAAGAAGTTTGTTTACCAGTTTTCAGAGGGCAATGCGAAGATGCGTGAGCTACTTGGCGGCAAGGGCGCAAATTTGGCAGAAATGACAAACATCGGCCTTCCCGTACCTCAGGGCTTCACCATCACCACCGAGGCCTGCACCCAGTATTACGAGGACGGACGTCAGATAAACGACGATATCATGGCCGAGATCATGACCAATATCGAAAAGCTGGAGGAGATCACCGGAAAGAAGTTCGGCGACCTTGAAAACCCCCTGCTCGTATCCGTCCGCTCCGGTGCGCGCGCTTCGATGCCCGGCATGATGGACACCATCCTTAACCTCGGCCTCAATGAGGAGGTCGTAAATGTCATGGCAGCCAAGTCCAATAACCCCCGTTGGGCATGGGACTGCTACCGCCGCTTCATCCAGATGTACTCCGATGTCGTCATGGAAGTCGGCAAGAAGTACTTTGAGCAGCTTATCGATCGTATGAAGGAAGCCCGCGGCGTAACTCAGGACGTTGAGCTCACCGCTGACGATCTCAAGGAGCTGGCAAACCAGTTCAAGGCAGAGTACAAGGAGAAGGTCGGCGAGGAATTCCCGACCGATCCCAAACAGCAGCTCATCGGCGCTGTCAAGGCTGTTTTCAGAAGCTGGGATAATCCCCGTGCAAATGTTTACCGCCGCGATAATGATATCCCCTACAGCTGGGGCACCGCTGTCAATGTCCAGATGATGGCCTTTGGCAACATGGGCGACGACTGCGGCACCGGTGTTGCCTTCACCCGTGACCCCGCCACCGGCGAGAAGAAGCTTATGGGCGAGTTCCTTACCAACGCACAGGGCGAGGACGTCGTTGCAGGCGTGCGCACCCCGATGCCCATCGCACAGATGGCAGAGAAGTTCCCCGAGGCATTTGAACAGTTTACATCCGTTTGCAAGATTCTCGAAAACCATTACCGTGATATGCAGGACATGGAGTTCACCGTTGAAAACGGCAAGCTCTACATGCTCCAGACCCGCAACGGCAAGCGCACCGCTCAGGCTGCACTCAAGATCGCATGCGACCTCGTCGATGAGGGCATGATCTCCGAGAGCGAAGCCGTTGCCATGATAGACCCGAGAAACCTCGACACCCTGCTCCACCCGCAGTTTGACGCTGCCGCACTCAAGGCAGCCACTCCCATGGGCAAGGGCCTCGGCGCATCCCCCGGCGCTGCCTGCGGCAAGGTCGTGTTCACCGCTGAGGACGCAAAGGCTTGGAACGACAGAGGCGAAAAGGTTGTTCTCGTAAGACTTGAGACCTCCCCTGAGGATATCGAGGGCATGAAGGCCGCACAGGGCATTCTCACCGTCAGAGGCGGCATGACCAGCCATGCGGCAGTCGTCGCAAGAGGCATGGGCAAGTGCTGTGTCTCCGGCTGCGGCGATATCGTCATGGACGAGGCAAACAAGAAGTTCACTCTCGGCGGCAAGACCTATAATGAGGGCGACTTTATCTCCCTCGACGGCTCCACCGGCAACATCTATGACGGCGTTATCGCCACCGTTGATGCATCCATCGCAGGCGAGTTCGGCCGCATCATGGCATGGGCCGATAAGTACCGCCGTTTGCAGGTGCGCACCAATGCCGACACTCCGCACGACGCCCGCAAGGCTCGTGAGCTCGGCGCACAGGGCATCGGCCTTACCCGCACCGAGCATATGTTCTTTGATTCCGACCGTATCGCAGCTTTCCGTGAGATGATCTGCGCCGACACGCTTGAGGGGCGTGTAGCCGCTCTTGCAAAGCTCCAGCCCATGCAGCAGGCTGATTTCGAGGGCATCTACGAGGCCATGGAAGGCAATCCCGTAACCATCCGCTTCCTCGATCCTCCTCTCCACGAGTTCGTACCCACCGAGGAGGCCGATATCGAGGATCTTGCAAAGGCACAGAACAAGTCCGTTGCACAGATCAAGGCACTCATCGCATCCCTGCACGAGTTCAACCCCATGATGGGTCACCGTGGCTGTCGCCTGGCCGTGACTTATCCCGAGATCGCAGCAATGCAGACCCGCGCGGTCATCAATGCGGCAATAAATGTCCAGAAGAGACACCCCGAGTGGACTATGGTTCCCGAGATCATGATCCCGCTGGTAGGCGAGGTCAAGGAGCTCAAGTACGTCAAGGATGTCGTCGTTAAGGAAGCAGACGCACTCATCGCAGCATCCGGTCTTGGGATGAAGTACCTTGTCGGCACCATGATCGAGATCCCCAGAGCGGCACTGACCGCCGACGAGATCGCCACCGAGGCAGAGTTCTTCTCCTTCGGTACGAACGACCTGACTCAGATGACGTTCGGCTTCAGCCGTGACGATGCAGGCAAGTTCCTCGGTGCGTACTACGACAAGAAGATCTATGAGAATGACCCGTTTGCAAGACTTGACCAGAAGGGCGTAGGCAAGCTTGTCAAGATGGCATGCCAGCTCGGCAGACAGACCCGTCCCGACCTGCACCTTGGTATCTGCGGCGAGCACGGCGGCGACCCCAGCTCCGTCGAGTTCTGCCACAAGGTCGGCCTTGACTATGTCTCCTGCAGCCCCTTCCGTGTCCCCATCGCCCGCCTCGCCGCCGCACAGGCAGCTATCAAGGAACAGCGCCAATAAAAAGTTGACGCAGTAGCGTAGGCAAAACAACTGATATAAATACGGTCACACAGTCCGTCAGGATTGTGTGACCGTTATTTTTGCCATGCTTTTGCATGGCAAAAATAAGAAATGTGCTATTTCCTCGCCCCTGCGGGGCAACCAGAAATGATGCACAAAAACTTCATGAGCCGGCATTTGCGCATTTCCGTGGCGCGGTGCTCAGACATGAAGTTTTTTGCCCATTTTCAGCTGAACACACCGCAAATTAAGCCGCCGGTTTCGATATGAAATCAGCGGCTTTTTTCGTGCTCAAAAAATTTTTTGAATTTTTTCGCTCAGGGGGTTAAAAAATGGGCCTTCTCGCTGGCTACCTATTGAGGGACAAAACAAGTTTCCTCGTGATCCTTGAAAACAGAATAGCTAATATGAATCGCTTTTGTCTCAAGATAACATAAAAT